>NZ_JBWKIF010000014.1:0-246539 GCF_056432865.1 Streptomyces sp. NPDC044921 | reverse complement strand
GACGACAGCACCAGGCCCGCACCAGCCACTACAAACGACGCGGACACAGCCCCTGACCTGGCCATCAGTCACGGCAAGCACCGTTGCAGTACTAGGTACTTGTGGAACCAGTCGACGGAGGCGTTTTCTGCACCGTTGATATGCCAGTACTGCGGGAAGCAGTTACGTGTGTTGGTGTCTTCGGCTGCTCCGGCTACCTGACTACGTGTGCACTCGGGGCTGGACAGCGTCACCGTGGTGATGGAGCCGGTTTCTGAGGTGACGGTCGAGATACGGGGGCGGGTCAGCGGGAGGATGTCGTCGGTGCCGTCCACACGGTTGGGCCGCATCTGGTAGGTAAATGAGATCGGCTCCACCTTGATGGCAGTGCCAGTCTTACCGGTGCGCTCGATCGACTGCAGCGTCAGCACGTGGTCGGAGGTGTCGCCGATGTCGCCGCCATCGAGGTAGCGCTGCGACAGGGCCCAGGAGTCCACCGGGTCGTAGCCACCGGACGCGGCTGACCAGGAGAAGGTGTCGATCTTCGTCAGGCGTTTGCGCGAGAAGTACGAGGGCCCGACCGCGAGGCAGTCCTTATCGCCGCTGGAGCAGATTGCATCGAACGGCACGTCTGGCCAGTTGTCTGCGGTGTCCTTGGTCAGTTGACCGCAGTCGTAGGCCGTGCAGCGCTCCTCGTAGTCGAAGACGATCTTGGCGTCGGCCTGATCGGTGAACAGATCTCCCTTACGAAGGCCGTACTTGATCTCCCTGATGTAGCCGCCGCGGTCATAGGCGGTATTGGCGGTCTCCGCCTTGTTCTTTTTGTAGTAGTTACCCTCTTTGGCGTACCAGTAAGTGACCGCGTTGCCAGAGGGATCCTCGACGTAGTCCAGGTTCCAGCGCCACGCCTGTGCGGCCCACCGGTCCGCGAAGCTGTCGCCTTTGCTGTAACCGGGCTCTCCGGAGTCGTCACCGAAGACCGGCACTGTCCAGGTCGAGTTGGTGCGCTCGTCGGTGGCTCCGTCGAGCTTGTTGAGGCCGAAAACGTACTTCGTGCCGTCGCCAGTGATCACCGCCTCACGGCCGGGCGCATGTGGAGCCCGGTTGTGTCATACACAGCGATCACGGCAGCGAGAGCGAATCCAACTGGCCGTCGCAACACCTTGATCACGAATGTATGCGATGGGACGAGACCAGAAGCAGAAGCTGCCCAAGGCACCTGCGGGAGCACGACGGCAGTGGACAGCGGATCGGGCGATGCGACCGCCGATGCGTTCACCGGGTCGGCCAGAGCCCACTCGTGCGGTGCAGCGCCACTTCTGGCGGCGGAGCGCGTCGGGAGTGACGACGGCAGAGGCAGCGGTGGCTGGACGACGGCAGAGGCAGCGGTGGCTGTCGGCGTCTCATGGCCGGCCGCAACCCGGCAATTCCCCCACGCTGGCGGGATGCCGCCGATCAGCCTGAATGAGCCCACCGGCCGCTATCTGTCGTTCGCTGAGCCTTAACTGGCCCTAACAAAAGCGGTTTGATCATGTGACCGTCGGCTTGATCGTTCGTTGATGTGGGCATGGGGAAGCGTCAATCACGACCGTGGATCGTCTCGGACGAACTGTGGTCGCTGATCGAGCCGTTGCTGCCCGATCCGGCACCGAAGCAGGTGGAAGGGCGGCCGCGGGTGCCGGACCGACAGGCTCTGTGCGGGATCCTGTTCGTCCTGCACACCGGCATTCAGGATGACCTGCTGGCGGCGCCTGGCGGCCTGGAACGAGACCGGCGTCTGGGACCAGCTGCACCAGCTGTTTGCTGAACAAGCTGCGGTCGAAGAACCAGCTGGACTGGTCCCGGGCGGTGATCGACTCCTCCCACGTCCGGGCCGCCCGCAGGGGCCCAAAAGCGGTCCCAGCCCGGTCGACCGCGCACGGCCGGGCAGCAAGCACCACATCATCACCGACGGCCAGGGCATCCCGCTCGCGGTGTCGCTGACCGGCGGAAACCGCAACGACGTCACGCAACTGCTGCCTCTGTTGGACAAGATTCCAGCGGTCGCGGGAGTGGTCGGCCGGCCGCGCAGGCGGCCGGACATGCTCTTCGCGGACCGTGGCTACGACCACGACAAGTACCGCCGACTCCTTCGGCAGCGTGGGATCCGGCCGGTGATCGCCGAACGTGGACAGCCGCACGGCACCGGCCTGGGCACCTTCCGCTGGGTCGTCGAGCGGACCATCTCCTGGCTGCACGGCTTTCGCCGCCTACGGATCCGATGGGAACGACGCGACGACATCCACGAAGCCTTCCTCGGACTCGCCGTCTGCCTGATCACCCATCGGCACGTCCAGAGGCTTTGTTAGGGCCAGTAAGGAGATCATGCTGCTGCGCGCCCAGGAATTCGGCCTGCGGGAGATCACTCACAGGATCGGCCGCGACGCGGACACGATCACACGCGAGCTGCGCCGCAACGCGGCGACCCGGGGCGGCAGGCCGGCCTACCGTGCTCTGGTCGTGCAGTGGAAGGCGCAGCAAGCCGCGAAGCGCCCGAAGACCGCGAAGCTCGCAGGCAACGACAGGCTGCCTGAGTACGTGCACGAGCGGCTCGCCGGCAGTGTCCGTCGTCCCGACGGCATGATCGCCACCGGACCTGAGACGCCTGAGTGGGACGGGCCGAACAAGCCGCGCCGGCAGGACAGGCGTTAGGCCACGGCATGGAGCCCGGAGCAGATCTCGCACCGGCTCCACGTCGACATCCCCGATGATGAGTCCAAGCGCATCAGCCACGAAACGATCTACCAGGCGCTGTTCATCGAAGACCGTGACGCGCTCGACCGGGAACCGGTCACGTGTCTGCGTACCGGCCGGGCGCTGCCGACCCCCCATACACGGTCACAGAACAAACCGCAGAGGCATGTCACCGCGCACGCCGTCCTCAGTCAACACCCCGCCGAGGCCGGGAACCGCGCGCCCCCCGGACACTGAGAAGGCGATTCGATCAACGGAACAAGCCGCTCCACGATCGGCACGCATGTCAAGCGCAGCAGCCGCTCCACGCTCCTGGCGCACCTGCCTCGGCTTGAGGACTGGGGCGAGCAACCACCCATGAAGAACGGCCCCTCACCCAGGAGCTATGGCGCGATCGCGGCAAACACGGCGCTCACCACGCCGATGGCACAGCTCCCCGAGCAACCACGCAAGACCCTCACCCTGGGACCATGGAAAAAAACTCTCCAGTCATGCCCAGCTCGCACACGATACCGGAACGAAGGTGTTCTTCGCCGACCCACCCTGGCACCGACCGAAGAACGAGAACACGAACAGGCTGCCGCGCCAGCACTCCCCGAAGGACACTGATCTCTCCCAGTGGTCGCCCACGGACCTCGAAGCCATCACCATGGCCATCAACAACCAGCCCCACACAAGGTCCTCGGCGGGATGATTGTTATCAGGTGACCGTCGGCTTGTCTGTTCGTTGGTCGGGTGGGGAAACGTCAGTCGCGGCCGTGGATCGTCTCGGACGAACTGTGGTCGCTCATTGAGCCGTTACTGCCCGAGCCGGGGCCGAAGCTAAGGGCTGTCCCGTAACTGCTGGTCACGGGTGAGATGATCTCGCTGTGTCTGGTGTGATCACAGCGTCGGAGCCGTCCTGGATAGCCGCGTTCACCGGGCTGAGCCCGGGTCAGTTCGGCAAGCTGATCACCGCTGTGCGGCGCGAGGGTGCGGACCCGGTGCGCAAGGGCCGGCCGTGGAGCCTGCCGCTGGAAGACCGGGTCCTGCTGGTCGCCGCGTACTGGCGGACAAACCTGACCCTGCGCCAGCTCGCGCCGCTGTTCGGGGTGTCGGAGTCGGCAGCCGACCGCATCATCGACCACCTCGGCCCTGCGCTCGCGCTCCAGCAGCGCAAGCGGTACCGCAAGAACACCGTGCTGATCGTGGACGGCACCCTGGTCCCCACCCGCGACCACACCATCGCCGAGCAGTCGAAGAACTACAGGTACTCCACCAACCACCAGGTCGTCATCGACGCCGACACCCGGCTCGTCGTCGCCATCGGCCGGCCACTGCCCGGCAACCGCAACGACTGCAAGGCATGGGAGCTGTCCGGCGCGAAAGACGCCGTCGGCAAGATTACGGTCATCGCAGACGGCGGCTATCGAGGTACCGGCCTGGTCATCCCGCACCGCCGCGAGAGAGGCCAGGGGCGAGCTCCCGGCCTGGAAGGAGGAACACAACGCTTCCCACCGCAAGGTCCGGGCCCGCGTCGAGCACGTCTTCGCCCGCATGAAGGGCTGGAAGATCCTCCGCGACTGCCGACTGAAAGGCGACGGCGTTCACCACGCCATGCTCGGTATCGCCCGCCAGCACAACCTCGTCCTTGCCGGGTAACACAGAAACAGGCAGGTCACCCAGCCCGCCATAAGATCATTTACGGGACAGCCCTTAGTGGCGGGCCAGCCGCCCGCCCAGCATCCCACTCACGGTATCGTTACCGGTGGCAACCGCAACGACGGTGGCAACCGCAACGACGGTGGCAACCGCAACGACGTCACCCAGCTGGTCCCACTGCTCGACAAGGTTCCGGCCGCCCCCGGCGCAGGCCCGACATGCTCCTGGCCGACCGCGGTTACAACCACGACCAGTACCGGCGCCTGCTCTGGGCGCGCGGCATCCGTCCGGTCATCGCCAAACGGGGCCTGCCGCACGGCTCCGGCCTGGGCGTCTTCCGCTACGTGGTCGAACGCACGATCGCCTGGCTGCACGGGTTCCTCCGCTTGGGGATCCGCTGGGAACGACGCGGCGACATCCACGAAGCCTTCCTGAGCCTCGTCGCCTGCCTGATCACCACGTCACGTCCAACGTCTTTGTTAGGACCTCTAAACGCTTTTCGAGCTCGGTCACCGGTAGCTGCTTGTCGATGCGGGCGGCGCATAGTTGTGGTGGTGGTGTGCTCGGGGTTGGAGTCCGGTATGGGTGGCGCAGAAGGCGAGGGCTTCGGCTTCGGCGTCGGTCCAGCGGGAAGCGGTGCCGGCTGTATGGCCGATGCCGTCTTCGCAGCGCAGGACGATGGGTCGGCCGCTGGTGGTGGCGTGCTGGAGGGCGGCGGTGAATTTGCGGGTGTGGGCGGCGCCGACGCGCTCGTCGGTGCGCGAGGTCATCAGCAGCACGGGCGGATAGGGGGTGCCGGGCTGGATGCGGTGGTAGGGGGAGTAGCTGAGCAGGACGTCGAGTTGTTCGGGGTCGGTGGGGTCGCCGAATTCTGGGATCCACCAGGGGCCCATGCCGAGGTGGGGGTAGCGGACCATGTCGGTGGGGGCGCCGGCGCAGACGGCTGCGGCGTACAGCTGGGGGTCGCGGGTGAGGGCGGCGGCGGCCATCAGGCCGGCGTGGGAGGCGCCTTTGATGGCCAGCCGGCTCGGGGTGGTGAAGCCCTGGTCGATCAGCCAGCGGGCACAGGCGGCGTAGTCGGCGAACGCGGTGGGCTTGTTCATTGCCCGGCCTGCCTCGTGCCAGGCGGTGCCGCGTTCTCCGCCGCCGCGCACGCCGCAGATGGCGTACAGGCCACCGGCACTCACCCAGGCGGCGATGGTGGGTGAAAAGGCTGGGGCTGCGCTGGCCCCGAAGCCTCCGTAGGCGGTCATCAGCGTGGGGCAGGGACCGCCACCGGCCTCGTGCCCGGCCGGAGTGATCAGGAACAGGGGGATGGGTGTGCCGTCGCCGGCGGGGTAGGTCACCTGCCGCACCTGCGCGGCCACGAGCGGCTGCCCGGTGCCGGGCTGAACCCGGCCACCCTGTGGCCGCTGTGGCTGCCCGGCCTCGGGCCGCTGAGCGGCTTCAGGATGCTGCTCAGGGTTGTCGGGCGGGGGCGTGTCCGGGTGGCAGCGCCCGTCGTGGAGGTCGAACCGGTAGACGGCCGGGGGTGTGAGGAAGTCGGTGTAGGTGAACCAAGCCTGGCTCGTGGGACCGGGGGGCGTGGTCAGCTGCGAGATCGTGCCCGGCCCGGGGGCGGGGATGTCGGCGAGGTGGTGCCCGTCGCTGTCGTGCAGCGACAGCGCGGCCGCGCCGCGGCGGGTGGAGCTGACCAGCATCCGCGGCGCGCAGGTGGCGGGCTCGGTCAGTACGGCGCAGGCGGACAGCACCGTGTCACCGTCCGGGGTGATCAGGGGTGTCCAGTGGCCGGCCTCGGGACGGGCGGGATCGATGCGGCAGATGCGGCCGGCCGGGGACTGGTCGGTGGTGATCGCATACAGCAGTCCGTCGGGCCCGAACTTGATCACCGCCTGGACGCCGGTGGCGGTGCCGTCGTGGACCAGGCGCCAGTCCGGGTCCTGCACGGGGGCGGCCGCCAGGTCGGCGAGATGCAGCTGGTTGCCGGACTGGGCGCCGGGGGCACAGCTGACCACCAGCCAGCGCCCGCACGGGCTGATCGACACCGACAGCTGCCGCCAGGCGGTGGTGAACACCACCGCCTCTCCGGGACCCTGCACCTCGTCCCCGGCCAGGGCACCGCCGTCCGGAGCATCGCCAGCGACGGGGTGCAGCCGCACCTGCCGCGGTCCGCCGTCGGCCGGGCAGGTGACATAGAGCAGCCCGCGGTCCCCGGGCAGCCACGCCACCGCGGTCACCCGCCCCGGCCGCAGCACCGGCCCCACCGCACAGCCGGTGGACACGTCGACCACCTGCAGCAGTGGCGCCTCGCTCCCGCCGACCGACAGCTGGCAGGCCACCAGCCGGCCCGTCCACGACGGCCGCCAGGCCCACAACGCGGTGCGCCCGCTCCGGTCGATCCGCAGCGGATCGAGGACCACCCGCGGGCCGTCCTGCGCATCCCGCGCCATCAGCACCGGCCGCTCCTGGCCTGCAGAGCGCTGCAGGAAGAACCGGCGACCTGGCCGCCACACCGGCGGAGACGACACCGGCGCTATCGCACTTCCCGCATCCACAAACCGGCCCAGCAGCCCGCTGAAGACCTCCCGTGGCCCCTGCCACGCCCCGGCCTGCTCCCGAAGCCACCACTGCTGCCCCTGAAGCCACCGCGCGCACTCGGCGCTGTCATCCGGCTCCAACCACCGGTACGGGTCGGCAACCCGGCGGCCCCCCACCTCGTCCACGACCTCCTCGCGCCGCGTCCACGGCTGCTTCATCACTCACCCGCTTCCTCGCTGGAAGCGGTGGCCCCGGCAATCGAGGCCACCGCAGGGATGACTCCGGCGTGTCAGTCGCTGTCACCAACCGCCAGCGTCAGCCGCCAGTCCGGCACGCACATCACCTCATCCGCCAGAATGAGCCGTAGCGCGATGCCGATGCCCGGGAGTTCATGCATGGCCGCCTCCTTTCGGAAGAATCGCCTTCTTTGTGTACGAGTCGGGCAGTTCGTGGTTTACGAAACACGTTGAAATGCAAACCGACCTTGATTATCGGCGAGGGCTCCTCACTGGTCTCACTGGGAGGAAAGGGCTGGTGCTGCCCTGCCCCGTGGCAGGCGGCGGTGCCGCACCCGGCCCGCCCACTCCGGGCAAAGGGGGCTGTGCTGCGCCGTGGCGTCTGCTGCGCCCCGGGTGGGGGCAGTCCCACCCTCTCGGGCTCGAAGCCGGGACCCGGACAGCAGCGCCGGAAAAGATTCCAGGGCGTGGCGAAGGCCCGGGACGCCTGGTCCGGGCCTCGCCCTGTCGGAGGTGGTCCAGCGAGTCGAAGTCCCGTAGCGGAGTCGGTGACCTTCCGTCCACCCGCGCTCCCGCAGGAACGGTTGGCGTTCCGTCTGGATGGCGTACGGGCGTCGGCACCCGCGTCTCGTGGCCGGGCGCGCATCACGCGCCAGCTGGTGCGCGGCGCGGTGACGACGTGGATCAGGGCGACGACGGCCTGCCGCCCGGCGCCGCCCCGTACCCACGCCCCTGTGAAGCGGATCTGACCGGCCGCCCGGGTCACACTCGTGCGCAGCACGCCAATGATCCCGCGCACAGCCGCACGGTCATCCGTCGGCAGCCGGCACGGATACCGCCGACGCCGCGGCGGGCGAGGCAGGGACCGCGGAGCGACACGATCCCTCAGATCACGAGGCGCGAGATCATCCGACACCCGCAGAACTCTGCCGCCCGACTGCCAAGCGTCCTCGTTCCCGTCAGCGCCGGGACTCCGGTGACATCCCCACCCCGCCCGGCATGGTTCCCTCGGCGCCGAGCTCATGTGGCGACCGGCGGTGAACGCTGTCGGCAGTACCCGAAGCCGCCGGTGTTCTACCAGGTGACCGGCAGGCTCAGCGGTCCTCGGATGAGTACGTCTTTCTGCCAGACCACGTCGTGGGGATCAACGGCCAGTCGCAGGCCGGGAAGCCGTGTCACGAGGGTGGCGAGCAGCAGTTCGGCTTCCAGGCGGGCCAGCAGCGGCGCCAGGCAGTGATGGGGCCCGTGACCGAAGGCCAGGTGCGGCGGGCCGCCGCGGTCGAGGTCGATCAGGTGCGGGTCGGGATAGACCCGCTCGTCCCAGTTCGCTGCGACGTAGGAGACGTAGACGGCCTCCCCCTCGCGCACCAGGACGCCTCCCACCTCGACGTCCTCGGTGGCGATCCGCGCCTGTCCCACCCCGTGCTTGTGCGGGATCCAGCGAAGGAGTTCGTCCACGGCCGCCGGGACGGCGTGCGGTTCGCCCTGCAGCCGTCTCTTCAGGCTCTCGTCGGTCAGGTAGAGGTAGACCATGTTGGACGTGTGATTGCGTACGGCGTGCCAGCCGTTGAAGGCCATCAGCGTGACCAGCGCGAGGAGTTCTTCCTCCTCGATCTTGCCACTGCCCAGCTCTGCTCCCATCTCGCTGATGAGGTCGTCCTGCGGTTGCAAACGGCGTTGGCGGGCCAGGTCGGCGAAGAAGGCGCAGGCTTCTTCCTTGGCCTGCCGGGCCTTCGCCACCTCGGCTTCGTCCTTCGCTCGGGTCAGGACTGCGTTCGCCCAGGTGCGCAACCGCGGACGGTCGGTTTCCGGGACCCCCAGCAGAGCGCCGGTGACATGGGAAGGGAAGGGGGAGGTCACGTGCTGGACCAGGTCGGCGGGCGGACCGGCCGCGATCATGGCGTCGATGTGCTCGTCGAGCACGGCCTGGGCGCGAGGACGCAGAGCTGCCATGGCGGAACGGTTGAATGCCGAGGAGACCACTGAGCGGACCCGGGTGTGGTCGGGCGGGTCGACGAAGCTGACCGCCCGGTCCAACGGGATGAGGTGTTTGTTCATGGTGGGCAGCGGCCGGCCGACGATGTCCCGGCTGAACCGGGGATCGGAGGTGATGAACCGGACGGATTCATACCGTGCCGCCAGCCAGCACTCCTGGGGAGCTCCGTGCGGCAGTCGGATACGGACAAGCGGTCCGGCCTGCAGCGCCTCGCGCAGGAAAGGGTCGAAGTCGAGGGCAGGAAGGTCCGAGACCTCGTACAAAGGGGCGGTTTCGTCCGGCATCACATGTTCCCGGTCGGCTGGTCGTGGCGCAACGGCGTGAGCTGTTCGATGTCGTAGCGGCGTCGCAGGGCGGCGATGGCGTCGTGGTCCACGGGGCCGTCGGCGGAGAGGATTTCCAGAAGTTCCTCGAAGTAGCGCTCGTGGTCGGGGGGCGGGGATGACTGGAAGAACATCCGGGCGGGGGCGCCGGTGGGGTTGGCGAAAGCGTGCGGGCAGCCGGGCGGTACCAGAATGACTGTGCCGGGTGTGGCACGGACCACACGCTCGCCCTTCGCCGACTGCCACCCCCGCCAGCCCTCCGCCGTACGGACGCGCGGCTCGAAGGCCAGGACGTCGAGTTCCCCTTCGAGGACGTAGAACAGTTCCTCGCTGTGTGCGTGGACATGCGCGCCGACGTCGAAGCCCGGAGGCACGACCACCTCGAAGCTCGATGAGAAACGTGATCGCGCACCGGTCACCTTGAACGTCACGTGCTGGGCGGCGGCACGAAGAGTTCTGCCTTCACCGGGCGGCATGATCAGGCCGCGGTCCGCGGGTGCTGACGCCAGGGGGCGAACGGCGGTCATCGGGCCCCCTGCGGTGCAGGGCCCGGGTTACGGGTCCAGCGGCCCAGCGCCATCTCGGCGGTGATGCCCGGGCCGAAGCCGGCCAGCAGACCGCGCGCCCGGTCGTCCGCGCCGCCCTCGTCGAACAGGCGTCGCAGTGCGTCCAGTACGACGGCGCTGGCGATGTTCCCGTACTCGGTGAGCGTGGCCCTGCTGTGCCGGAAAGCGTCTGGCGGGACGTGCAGAAACGCGCTCAGGTCATCGAGGATTCGCGGCCCGCCTGCATGCACGATGTAGAAGTCGAGATCCGAAGCGTCCCAGCCGTGCCCGTCGGCAAGGCTCCGCAGTACGGGGGCGAGCGGCTCCATGGTGCCGGGTACTCGCTTGTCCAGCAGGAAATGGAAGCCGGTCGCCCGCACGTCGTAAGCGATCCAGTCCTCCGTGCCCGGGATGAGATAGGAGCCGTTGCGTTCCAGGCTGATGCCGTGGCCGCCCCTCCCACGGACGACGGCGGCTGCCACACCGTCACCGAACAGGCCGTTCGACAGCAGTGAGCCGACACCGATGTCGGTGGGCTGATAGCACAGCGAACAGAATTCGCATGCCACGATCAAAGTGTTGGCCCCGGGGTGAGCCGAGCAGAAGTCGTGCGCCCGGTTGATCGCGGCTCCGCCCGCCGCGCAGCCCAGCTGTGCGATCGGCAGTTGCCGGGTGTGCGAGGGAAAGCCCATCGTATTGATAAGCCAGGCCGTGAGCGAAGGCATCATGAAGCCCGTGCAGGAAACGTAGATGATTATGTCGATGTCCGCGGCTCGTACCTCGCCGTCCTCCAGTGCGCGCCGGACGACCAGAGGCACACGGGATTTCGCCTCCTGCGCATAGAGCCGGTTGCGTTCCTCGAACCCCGGATGGGTGAGGGTCCGGCCGACCGGCTGCACCAGGTGACGAGTCCGCACTCCGGTGTTCTCGATCAGGCGCAGCGCGAGGCCCAGCTGGGGATGGTCTGCGTGCCGCGCACGTGCGAGCTCGAGTGTCTCCTCCATGGTGATGACGTACTCCGGAACCGAGACCGCCGGTCGACACAGGACTGCCATGCGATATCCCTGCCCTTACCGAATGAGTTGGGACCGATTTCCCATACTGAAAGATGACAGAGCCCCGTCCGAGCACATGAAAGGCAAACCCCTCCTACCGGCGAAACGGCAGCACGTCCGCCGAGCCGGTACATACGGAAACGGGCACCGGAGTGCGCTGGGCGTGCGGGATACGAGCCATACGCGCCGCCGGGACTGACTTCCGACCCGGTGGACGTCCATGGAATCCACCCCTGTGGGCGAGGACGGCACCAGGCCCGAGGTGTCCGTACAGACCAGGGTGGCCTTGGACGACGACGGCACGGAGATCGCCCGGGCCCGCCATCCGGCGGCCGGCTTCCTCACCAGGGCAGCCCACGCGCGGTGTCGCTGACCGCCGGAAGCCGCAACGACGTCACCCAGCCCCTGCCCCTGCCCCTGCTCGACAAGGTCCCACCGGCCGCCGGCGTCGTCGGTCGGCCACGCAGACGACCGGACATGCTCTTCGCCGACCGCGGCTACGACCACGTCAGGTACCGGCGACTGCCGTGGCAGCGCGGATCCGTCCAGTGATCGCCGAACGAGGTCAGCCGCGCGGCTCCGGCCTGGGCATCTTCCGCTGGGTCGTCGAGCGCACCAACTGCTGGCGGCGCGGTTTCCACCCGCCTGCGTGTGCGCTGGGAACGACGCGACGACATTCACGAGACCTCTCTCGGCCTCGCCGCCTGCCTGTTCACCTATCCGCACGTCCAACGGTCCCGTTAGGACCTCATGCACCGCGGGCGGCCCACCACAGCATCGGCCTGCCGCTGGAAGCGGTCGGCGTTGTCTCGTCAGGTCTGACTCTCCGGTTGCAGGGAGGAGACTCTCCGCTGCGGCGACCACGTGCACACTGCCGCTCAGCCGCATGCCTTGCAGCGTGCCGATGAGCTGGCTGCTGAGTTCCCACGCCTGGGGCAACGGGTCCAGCAACACCCCCCTGTCGAGACGGCGGCATCGCGGCGAGAGTTTTCCGTTGTGTACCCCCGGCGCTTCAGGCCAGGAGTGGGACACCCACTGCAGCGCAGGGTCCCGGTACGGATGGTCAAGCGGTGGAGACGGATGGTCAACGACAGCAGCCAGTCGGATGAGGAAGCTGAAGGAGCAGTCAACGCAACGCGACAGAGAGGAAGTCCGGAGATGGGACGAGGAATCGCTACGGCGCTCGCAACTCTCGCGCTGGGGACACTGGGCATGGTGGGGCTCGCACCCTCGGCGTCCGCGAACCCGGCGCAGGGGGCGTCAGCGGCCGCCCCGGCCGGCGAGTCGACCGAGCCCCTGACCGAGACGCCCGCGGGTCGGGCGGCCGAGGACCCCATGTTCAAGATCTACGGTGAGATCCACTTCGGGGGCTACGAGAAGGGGTACAGGGACACGGACCGCTGGTTCGGCAACGACGAGTGGGACGGCACCAACATTTCGGTGCAGAACGGCGCGGACTCGGCCCAGAACCTCACCACTCGAACCCTGCGTCTCTACACGATCGGCAACGCCTCGGGCGGGGACTGCGGCGGTGAGCACATGACCTTCCCCGCCTTCTCGGTGGCGCGTGACCTTGCCAACTACAACATTGGCCGCAACACGGCCAGTTGCGTCAAGTTCCTCACGTAGTCGTCTTCGCCTCGTAGCAGTGGCCGAGGTGGTGCCCGCCGCGCTCGCGGGGGCACCACCTCTTCGCCCAAGGAGCCATCATGCGCAACCCGCGGCGTTTCGCCGTTCTGATCGCGTTGTTCGCCGCCCTCACGCTCTCCGTTGTGGCCGCGTTCGACGTCTCGCGGGTGAGGTCGGGGACTCCGGCAGACGAACGGATCTCACCAGGCGACTCCGACCCCCAACCCTACGGAGTGCCCCTTCCCTTCGACGCGTACCGCCTCTCCACGCTCGACATCCACACGGTCGAAGCCGCCGAGGACGTCCTCGTCCGCACCTGCATGCGCACCCGGGGAATGGACTGGGAGACGCTGCCCCTGCCATCGGCGGCAGACGCGGAGCCGCCGAACGCCCGCCGTTACGGGCTCATCGACCCGGCGGCCGCAGCACGCTACGGCTACCACCTGCCACCGCCGTCCACCGCCGAGGCCCGTCGGCAGGCCATCTGGGCGAAGCGCGGCAGACTGCCGGCGCGGCAGAGGCTGGCCGCGTTCGGGAAGGGCGGGACCCCTGGGGGCTGTTGGGGGCGAGCGCATGCGCGTCTGCTCCGTGGTGTCTTACTCGACCGGCTGTCTCTGTTCGACCGGTACGCCATGAAGACGTTCACCGCTGCGCGGCGCACACACCAGGTCGCCGCCGCCACCCGCGCGTGGAGCCGCTGCATGGGACGGGCCGGCTTCGACTACGCCGATCCGTTCGCGCCGGCCGGCGACCCCGCATGGCGCAGGTCCGGGCGGCCCACGGCAAGGGAACTGAGCGCGGCGAGAGCGGACATACGCTGCAAGAAGGAGACCGCCCTGATCCGGATCTGGTCCCGCGCCGACGAGCGCGTCCAGCGGGAGGCGATCCGTGCACACTCCGCGGAGTTCGAGGCGATCGCTCAGACCCGGAAGCGCTGGCTGGACGCCGCTCGCCGGACGCTGCGGGAAGAGCGCCGGCAGACGGGAAGTGTCAGGAGCTCAGCGCCCGCTGCCGGTAGTCCTGCGGTGGAATTCCGTACGCCGCGCGGAAGGCACGGGTGAACGAGGCGTGGTGGGTGAACCCCCAGCCGATCGCGATACGGTGCACGGACGTTTCGCGCAGGGATGGGTCGCCCAGTTCGCGACGGGCCCGTTCCAGACGCTGCCGGCGGATCCAGGCCGCGACGGTGATGCCCTCCTTCCGCAGGACGCGGTGCAGGTGGCTGACGGAGATGTGGTGCGCGGCCGCGATGGCCGACGGGGTCAGCCGGGGGTCACGCAGGTGCTCCTGGACGAACGCCAGGACGCGCTCGGACAGAGTTCGCCCGGAGTCCCCCGGCAGGGCGGAGTCGTACACGTCGAGGTGGTGCGCGAGTAGCCCGGACAGCAACTCGATCAGGGCGGCTCCACACGCGGCCCGTCGGACTGCTGGAAGAAACCGGTGTCGTGGGTCAGCCGGAGGAGGCAGCCGGACAGGAGGGCACCGATCCCCTCCCGTCCCGGTAATCGCCGCACGAGCAACCGGTCCATACGCTCGGGAGGCAGCGCCAGCAGTGCCTTGGGTACGTCGAACCCCACCAGGTGCACCGACCGGCTGCCGAACAGACGAAGGTCGTAGGGAAGGGACGAGTCGAGCAGGTGCATGTCGTAGGGCCCGTGGACGACTTCGCGGCCGGCCTGGACCACTTCGCTGCCGCCTTCAAGCGGCAGGGTAAGCGAGTACACCCGAGGATCGGACTGGCGGATCAGATCGGGTGTGCGCCGGACCGTCACCGGCTGCACGGTCGTCGACCACACCCGAGTGGCGCCGAGTCTGAGCAGCCGCGTTCTGGGCCGGAAACCCTCGCCCCCGCCCCCGTCGGGCTCCAGCGGCACCACGTCCCTGCCAAGGCGCTTGCGCCAGACCTCGAGCTGGTCAGCCGCCGTCTCGCCATCGGCCCGGAAGGCCCTCACCCTCACTCAGCACCTCCGTTGTATCCACGATGCGGCAGAACATGGCTGACAGAGCGCTGGTCATGCGCCCCACTCCAGGACCGCCGCGAACGGCGATCTGAGGCTGACAAGCCCGGTGCGCAGGGCCTCGGGAGCCCAGGATATGCGGCGCGCACCCCGCCGGACACAGGGCTCCTCGACTGGCCAGGGCCCGGGCCAACGCCCCCTGGTTCAGCGATGAACGATTTCTCGGTGTGGTGAGTGCCGAGGCGCCGGCCAGGCCGCAATGCGCACGATGGACTATGGCCGTGATCCGGACACCGAAACATGCGGGAACGATCTCGGCCCTGGCTCGAAGCCATCGACGTTGTCGTTGCCCGCCAGCCGTTGCCGGAGGCGTTGGCCAAGATGGCGGTCTTGCTGCGGGCATGCGGTCTCATCGATGCGTCGTTTGCCCTCTGCGACCAGGCGCACTCCGTTGAGCAGATCATGCTGTCTGAAGTTGTGCTAGCGGGCACGTGGCGCAAGCTGTGTGATCCTTCAACAGACCGTTGCGGCGTTCGAGCGTGCCATTGCCCTGAACCCGGCCAACTGGTCGCTCTGTCTCGACCTGGCCGATGTGTGATGCGCTTGCCGACCGGCTCGCGCTGCACCTCGAAGCCCTGGCCAGGGCCATGACGATCTCCAGGCCGCGTGCTGGCCTACCCGCCCGGCATCGGCGGCCCGGGCTACGGGGACGTCGCCCGGGCCCGCCATTTTGTGGCCGGTTTCCTCACCCGCGTACAGGCTGAGCACGGTCTGCCCGTCTCCCAGCGCGCGCTGGATCTGACGCAGCTGGTGGTCAGTGAGGTCCGCCTCCGCTGGCCGACGATCCCGGCGGCGCCGTGGGCGGCCGGGCCCCGCTGCAGGGCTCGGGCGGCCGGGTGCGTCGGTTTGCCGGTTGGGTGAAGTCAGGCCGTCCTGGGGCGGTCACCAGTAGTGCCTGCGGCCGGCGAACGCGTGGCCCATGGAGCCCATGATCCACAGGACCGCGCCGATGACCGCGAGGACAATGCCGATCGTCCACACGATGGAAATGCCGGTGACGAACCCGACGACCAGCAAGATGATGCCGAGGATGAGCATGGCGGCCTCCGGTGTCCATGCGGTGGTGCTACCTCCACTGTGAACCCGCGCAGCCGTGCCGGGGAAGAGCCCGGCTCTGCCGACGCGGCCGTGCAGGCCTACACGCCCAGCAGCAGGCGCACTCTTCGCTGAACCGTGGACCAGGGCTCCCGCCACACCGGTATTCCGGCTCCACTGCCGCCGGTTCCACGCCCTTACCGAACAGGGTGATTACCGCCATCGCCGTGCGATCAGGCGCGGGCGCGGTGAGTGAGCCTCCCGCTGAAGCAGGCCGACGGCGGCTCCGGTGGCGACGTCGCTGGCGTAGTGGGCACCCGACTGCACTCGTTCGACGGCCGCCCATCAGCCAGGGCCTAAAGGCGAGTGCCACACAAGCCGCTGCCCATACCCGCGGGCGTCGGCTGCGTCAGTCGAGGTGATGAGCATGCCAGCAGCCAGGCCGCTGGTCAGGTGAGGAAGGGCTTCCCTTGTACTGCGCCGCCTCATGGGCACCGTCCTGGACCCCCATGCCGGTCGGCTCGGCGACGACGCCACCGTCGTCTGGCCGTGTATGACACGGCCCCAGCCGCGACGCGACCTCCGCCCCAACCCACCGCTCAGAACGGACGGGGGCAACGCCGACTCTGGGCGACCGTGCAAGGCGTAGCGTTGAGACGGTGAGGACGGGGAACGTGACGGAGCCCCGCCCTCACCCATGCCCCCGCCTGGTTCCTTGCCACCGAACTCTGCCGCCCGAGGCGATGGAGTAGGTGCGGTCGTAGTAGACCTGCTCGATCGCGCCCACGTCGGCGAAGTCGCTGGGTCTGCGAGCGGCCCGGAGCGATCTCGTCCGGCTCTGTTGTGCCGCGGGCGTCACTTCAGCCTCGTCAGTAGTGATCAGGCGGCTCGTCGGGGACGGCGTCCACGGTGGGATAGCTGTGCAGTACTTGATCGGTGCCGGTCAGGGCCAGCATGTGCCGTACGCGTTCGCTGGGTGCGATCAGCACCAGGCCGGCGCCGGTGTCCCGGGCCGCGCGGTAGGCCCCTATCAGGCAGGTCAGCCCGGTGGAGTCCAAGAAGGTGACGCCCGACAGGTCCACGAGCACACTGTGGCTGCCGCTGCGCAGGAGCGGCTGCACGGCGTCGGCAAAGCGCGAGGCGGTGTGCAGGTCGAGATCACCGAGAACCCTCACGAGGAAGCGGCCGGCGGTAAGTGAGCACACCTGCAGCTCCAGGGTGTCCTGCCGGCCGGAGGAGGCGGGTCCTTCGGTGCTCATGACCACTCCCTTGCGTTCCGGGTCACGGGGTCAGCTCCTGCTGGTGACCGCCGCGCCACTCGGTGAGCAGCACGGTGGCGTCGTCGTCGAGCTTTCCGTCGTGATGGTCCAGCACCGCCGCCATCAGCCGGCGCAGCGCCTCGTGCAGGGTGTGTTCGCCGGAGTGGTGGCGCAGGATGAAATCGATGAACCGGTCCCGTCCGAACTCCTGACCCCGGGCGTCGCGGGCTTCGACAACGCCGTCGGTGTACAGCAGCAGGCGGTCCCCCGGCTGCAGCTGCTCGACGCACTCGGTCACGGGCAGTCCGAGGTCGGCGCCCAGGGGGCCGGCCGGCGGGCACGCGAGTTCGGTGGTCCACCGGTTGCCGCGCAGCAGGATCGGCAGATGGTGGCCCCGGTTGACCCAGGTCAGCCGACCGGTTGCCATGTCCAGGTCGGCGAGGATGCCGGTGACGTAACGGCTGGTGCCGAACTGCTCGATCAGAGTCTTCTCCATGTGCCGGCTGGTCTCGGCCAGCGAGGCGCCCTGGCGGCGGGCATTGCGGCAGGCGGCCACCGCGACGTTCGCGGTGATCCCCGCCGTGGTGTCATGACCCATCGCGTCGAAGACGCCCATGTGGAGGGTGCTGCCAGCCACGGCGTAGTCGAAGCTGTCACCACCGACCCGGTAGGCGGGCTCCATCACCGCCCCGACGGTGGCTTCCTGCCCGGCGTAGGCGGGCGGCGGAGTGAGGTTCCACTGCATCTCCGCGGCCACATTTCATCGCCTCGGTGCGCACCAGGCGGGCGTAGGAGTCGCTGAAGGAGCGCTTGCTGAGCAGCAGCAACGCGATCATCGAGGCCAGGTCGCGCAGTGCCTGGCGCAGGGGTTCGTCGTCGGTGTCGGTGTCGGCCCGCAGCACGCCCAGGCGCTCCACACCGTCGGTGATGGCCACCCACCACCGTCGCCGTCCGGCAACACCGCCGCTGTTGTCCGGTTCGGCGAGGAGGGTCACGCGCTGATACGCCTGGCCGGGCAGGCTGCCCTGGATGGAGAACTCCTGCCCGCCGTCCCCGGCGTCCAGCCCCTGGCCCGTCAGCTGGCGCAGCACCGTCTCCCGGATGTCCACCACGAACACGGCCGTGTCATACATGCCGGCTACAGCGGCGTGCTCGGCAATCAACCGGGGAAGCTGCTCGAGCGTGACAATGTGGCTGGCCTGCATCAGCCGCACCAGCGAGGACGCCGCATCCTCAGCCATGCCCGCCGCCTACGACCAGGCAGCACCACGCCAGGCCGCCAGATGCCGACACCGCTACACGCTTCACACGCGGGCCCCCTTTCCGCCAGTTGAAGCAGGTACCCGTCCGTGCGTACCGCAGACGTCCCCGCGGACAGCTTCCGGGAACGTGCGGGCGAACCATGGTTACCAGCCAAGCGCAGCAGCGCCGCCCGTGCTACTTCTCGGGCCGCCGGTGCCGTCCCGTCCCCGCCCGAGCAGCGATCATGCTGGTGACCGGCCGGCTGACTCGCCGCCCGCACGGAGCATACGAATCAGGAGAAGGTGCAGTGGCTGGTCAACCGAGACGGGGAGCAGGCAGATCAAGTCGGTGCAGAGGCGCTGGCGGCCACCAAGGGCATTGGTCTCTGGCATTGGTCTCATGTCGCTCCTGCAGAGCAGCACCGACCCAGTCGGTGGCGCGCGGCCAGTCACGGTGGAAACCCGGAAAGGGGGCCGTTGTGCAGGCGCTTCGCGCAGGGCAGGCGAGACGATTTCGATCCCGACCCACTCGAAAGTGATGGCGCTGTACGAGCCCTGGGGGTACACCAAGGTCGACGACAGCCAGCCTTTCTCCGACTCCCCGATGCGGTGATGCTGCGTCCCATCCGCGGCTGACGCCCTGGTGGCGGGGCCTGCCCCACCCGGCCACCGCAGGCGGTAGCGCGCAGTGGGGTGTGCGTCGGCCTGTCGAGGCAGGGTGCCATCGCACGGAGCGAGGGCGGCGCGGGCCCGGTTGCTGTGGTCAGGCGCCCCGGTGACGACCCGGTCCTTCGGCGGTTGGTCCGTTCTGTTGCGTGCGCGGGGATGCCTGCTGCAGCCGGTCAATCATCCGGGATGCCTCGGCCTTCGTCAGATTCTCGGGGATCTCTTCGCCTGCCTCACGGGCCAGGGTCTTCAGGTAGCTCAGCTGCGGGCCGGTCGCCGGTTCATCCCCGGTTGCCCAGTCCTGCACATCCTTGCGGGGGTCTATCTCGCTCATGCGCTGCGACTACCCCGGAAACGGGTCGCTGACGCGATGCCCCAGCGGGCAGACATCTGTGCTGGCGGCTGTCCAACAGCGGCAGTACGGACACGCTGGGACACCGCTGAGGGCACGGAGGACGTCCGAGACCACGTGCGTGCCCGGCGCACTCCGGCTGTGCGCGCTAGTGCAGCTGGCCGAGCCCGAGCGGGTGGGCGCCTGTGGCCTGACGGCCGGGTGACGTCACCTCCACACACGTCGGCACTGCGTGCACTGCGACCTCTCCCCTCCCCCGCCGGCAATGCCCGCCCCACGCCGCCGGCACACTACCCGCGCCCGGCGCGGGCACTGTGGTCGACGCGCAACCGGCTGAGCGGCGCACAGGTTGTGGGGTTCAGGCGGTTGCGTCGCGGTCGAGAGAGCCCCACTGTCCGGGCTGCTCGGCGACGATATGGCAGGCTTCGTCGATGACCTGGTCCGAGATCCAGCCGAGGGGGTCCACGTCTGTCACCAGAGGTTCGTTGTCCGGTCCGCGGGCCGTCTCCACACCCCGCAGAACCCACGGCCGTGTGCGCGGATCCTTCACTCCCGGGAGGTGGCAGTAGTCATACAGCCGCCGGGCAACCCAGATCGGCACGGGCCGGTCCCCCCACCAGTTTTCGACGTCCAGCAGGCTGGCCGACAGCCCAGGCAGTTTCACGCCGGTCAGGTCGTCCGTGCTGGCCGCATCGGGCAGGTCGTGCTGCGGGCCACGCGACCAGCGCACGTACAGCCCGCGGCGGCTGGTGACCAGCCGGGTCAGCTCATGGAGACTGGTGAAGGTCGGCAGGCTCGCTGTCGTGCTCACAGGGCGGGCGGATCGACGCAAGGCGGTCAGGCGGTGAGGAGGGAGTCGTCTTCGGTGCGGGCACCGGCCAGCTGATGACGGGCAGCAACGAGGGCGGAGTCGATGTCGCGTGTGCCGGTCGACACGCACAGCGTGTAGGTGACATCGTCCATACGCTGGCGTACCTCTGCGCTGCTGTCCTCGGCGTGCAGGATACGCAGCGCTTCGTACTGGTCGATCAGGGTTCGCAGTACCGCGGGGTGTGCCATGAGCATCGGAGTTCTCCCTGCTGCCGCCATTCACATGGGTAATACACCAATCCGTATGCCCCGGACCCGGGGACGTCATACCGGCGCTTTTTCCGATGACGGTCGGGGCCCGGCCGCCCAGGAATCAGTCGGTGGCCAGGGCCTGAACGAGCTCACCGACCTTGGGGTCCGGCAGGACGCGGGCGACGTCGGCCCGGGCGACCATGCCGACCAGGTCGTGGCCGTCGATCACTGGCAGGCGGCGGACCTTATGCTCCGTCATCGTGCGCAAGATCTCCTGCACGTCGTCGTCGACGCCGATGGTGACGGCCTCGCCCTGTGCCAGGCCACCAGCCGGACAGGTAGCGGGGTCCTTACCCGCACCCAGCACCCAGCACCCAGCACCCAGCACGATGTCCCGGTCCGTCAGCATGCCCTTGAGCTTGTTGTCCGTGTGCCGCAGACCGGCAGGGCGCCAACGCCGAGGTCCTTCATCTTGCGGGCCGCGTCCAGGACCGTCTCCTCGGCGCCGATGCACTCAGCCCCACCGGTCATGATGCCCCGCGCCTTCGCCATCAGATCCCTTCCTGCATTCGCGGACACGGCGCGCAGCAGATGGGACCCGCCACGACAGCAGCATGACGCCTCTATGTCGCTGCGTCTCACTTGCACGGTGTCAACGGTTCGTTACTCACGGTGGCGGCCGGGGATCGAAGCCGAGAGTCAGACTGAACATCCTGAGATCACAACACGCTCCGGCTTGGTGGACTGAGCGCCGACGGCCGGGTCCTCACCGCTGCGGGCGTGGCCGGGTGTGCGGCCAGGTCGAGCGCTTGAAGCAGTGCGCGCCTGTTCCAGCTGCGGCCGGCGTCGGTGCTGGCCCACAGCTGCATCGCCGAGTTCGCTGACTGCCCGGTTGCGACGGAATAGGCGGGGGGGTGGGCCGACGCACGCTCTCGGCCGGCGAGGCCGACTTCCACGCCCTGGTGCAGGCCGGTGACGTGCTCTACGGCTTCGACAGCCAAAGCGGCGGTCCACTACCCATGGTGTTCCTCGCCGCCGGGGTCCTGATCGAGTCGCTGCCGGTGGGTGTGCCGAGTGTGGATCCCGAACGACATCGGCTGTGGGTCGAGCACACCACCGAGGTGTGTGTGATCGTGTCACTGATGGGCAGGACGAAACCGTGCAGGAGGCCCTGCCCAGTGCCGTAGCCCTGATGCTCCTGCGGCCCCTCCCGGCCGGGCGCACCGTCCGCGTCCCCCTCCCCGGCGCCCCGGTGCCGGACGCCGGCGGGCGGTGAACTGACCAGCCACGAGCACGCCACTTCGGGCAAGGTGAAGCTTGTGCGGCTCGCCGACGGATCTCATGTCGTACCGCTGGAGGACCTCGTCACCGGCAACGGCCCGGATCTGCGCGTGTGGCTGACCGACGCGCCAGTGAAGGAGGGGCGGGCCGGCTGGCACGTCTTCGACGACGCGCGTACGTGAGTCTCGGCAAACTCAAGGGCAACAAGGGCAGTCAGAACTACACCGTGCCCGCCGACGTCGACCCGTCCCGGTTCACCAGCGTCCTTCGGCGCCGCCGAGCCGGCCCGTATCCGACCTCACCCGAAGGGCACGTCAGACTTCCTGCCCTGCACCCATCCTTCCGGAACCGACGGCGCAACCGACCGTGCCGGGTCACGGCTTTGGGGCGTTGCCCATCTCGGCGGCGAAGGCCGTGGGGTCGCTGTCGAACCCGCGGACCATCTGGTGAAACTTCCAGGCTCCGGAAGTATCCCGGGTGAACTCCGCGACCGTCGCCGCGGTGGATCCCGAGACCTGGGTGAAGTCGTCCTTGAGGAGCTCCCTGTACCCCTCGACGACCAGTACGCCTACGTTCGTAACGTCACCGAAGGTCTTGGGGCCGTTGTTCTGGTGGATCGCCACGCCCACGACCACTCGTGCGAAGGAGGAAGCGAGGCGATCGAGCTCCAGGGTCATGACCTCGACGTAGCCGAAACCCTGACCGGTCCGGCTGTGCCGGCCCATGTTGATGGTGCCGTCCGGTGAACGGCTGTCGAAGTGGACGACGTACACGGGCGGGCCGTAGGGGGCATCCGCCGAGTAGGTCGTGGCGATGATGTCGAGATGGTGAGATGGCTGGTTCCAGGGACTCGGGTCCCACTTGAGCCGTACCTCGGCCTTGCTCACACTCTGAGTGTCGCTGTTCACCGGCTTGCCGCCCCTCCCGCGTCACGTCACCGCGGGTTGGCCCCGCATGGTCAAGTATGGCTGTCGGCCGACGTGTTGGAGGGCCCGCAGCCCGAGGCCGGCGTCAGCCGCCTGCTCTCCGAGTGCCCGCGGGAATGTGAGTTCTTCCCGGCTGAGGCGCCGACCTGTGTCCGCGATCTCGCCGAGTATCTGGGCGCAGCCCTCCAGATACTCCTCCAGAATCCCCAACCCCACCGGGTTTTGCCCCAGTTCTTGACGCACCGCTGACGGCCTCTTGGCGGCTGACCGGCATCCAGACCTTGAACAACACTGCCGGGAACCGGCAATGCGTGGGCAGACGCCTGGGGTGCAGCATGGGCTGCGGGGAGCACTACCGGGGAATGCGGTGCCGGACACCGGCAGGTGTCCGGCACCGAACCCTGAGCGAGCGGTGCTCCGCCGGCGCGGTTGACGGGCAGTGCGGACGAGACAGGGGGTACGGCATGCGGACATTACTCTCGGTCGTCACCGGCCCGCCCACGATCCTCCTGACCACCGCCCTCGTCGTGCTGCTGTGCTTCTGGCTCCTCGTCGCCACGGGTCTCGCCTCGGTCGGCACCTTCGACGCGGACGCCAACCTCCGGGCCTGGGGCATGGGCGGCGTACCCGTGGTGGTGGCCATCACCATGCTGACGGCCGTGGCCTGGTTCCTCAGCGTCGGGGGCGTCCTCCTGCTGGCTGTGTGCGCGCCGCCGGGTGCCACCACCGGGCTGCTGGGCATGGTCCTGCCCGTAGCCGCCGCGCCCGTCGCATGGCGACTGACCTGCCTGTTCGTGCGTCCCCTGCACCGGCTCTTCCTCGACGAACCCGGCCGGCCCAACGACCCCGGCCTGCGCGGTCGCGGACAGGCACGCGACGCCTGAGCAGTACCCCCGTCGGCCCTCGCCGCCGGCTCTCTCACGCTTCGTCTTCCTTCGCGCCTCAAGGACCTATGCCATAAATGTCATCCTCCTGGGCGCCGGCGTGCTCGTCGCCGTCACCCTGCTCGCCGTACTGCTCGTCTCTCCCTGCTGTTCCGCAAGGTGCAGCAGGGCAAGGCGCTGACCGTCTCCAAGCTGCGGAAGGTCTACGTGACCTTCACCGGGCAGGTCGTACTGCCCGTGCCGCACAAGGCCGAGGTGATGGACATCTCGGTGAAGGCCATCGCATGCCCGACATGCTCGCCAACCGCGCCGACGTGTGGAACCTCGGCGACGTCCTGACCGGCAAGGACGACGTCTTCGCGCTCAGCCTCATCGAGAACGCCCCCACCGCCAACTCCGTCCTCGCCCCGCTCGCCGACCGTGACGGCGCCGACCTCGACCTGCTGATCCGCCTCGCACAGCACGACCCGGTGGCGCGAGCGGAACGCCTGACACATCCGGACGCCCCCGGGGAGCTGGGGCAGATCTTGGCCGTGCTGCGTCACCTCATCGCCGCCCGGGAGACGGTCCTGGCCGTGAACGCGGCCTACATCGCCTCGGCGGCCCAGTCGGACACGACCCGCACGGAACCACCCTTCCGGCTCCAGGGCTCCTACCGCACCATGCACAAGATCGCCCAGCGCGTCCGGCCCGTCATGAACGACGACGAACTGGCCGCGCTGATCGAGGACCAGTACCGAGCTGAGGCCCAGACCCTCACCACCGGCGCCGAAACCAATCTCCTCGAGCTGGCCGAGCTGCGCGGCACTCTCACGGCCGAGCAGTCGGCCCGCTGGGCCGAGCTGAAGGCGGCACATGTCCGGGCCCAGTCCCCCGGCGGCCCGGAGGACGACCACATCGCCCGGGCCGTCTCCGCCCTCGGTGTCCTGGCCGACCGGATCGCCGCCGTCGAGACGGCGATCAACCGGGCGAGCGACCCGCAGCACCTGGTCCTGAACTCCACGGCCCGGCACGCCGCACGGCCGGCGCCGGGCGGTGGCGGGGACTGAGATGCGGCACGCCACTCGCTCCCCAGCGAGCCGGGGGCCGCGGCCGTCCGAAGACGGGCTCGCACGGCTGTGGCTGTGACGGCCGTGGTGACGGCCCTTCCGTTCGCACTCGGTCCCTTCTCCGAGGGAGCTTTCTGGCCACGGCACCGGCCCTGGTGGCCGGCTTGACCGCGCTGGTGTTCCTGCCGGACCTGTGCCAGGAGCGCCCGCCCGCACCTCATTCTCGGACCGGTCGACTGCACGCGCTCTGACCGGCCGACGCAGCGTCGTTCTGGCCCAGGTCACCTCGGTCCGGTTGTGGACGACGTTCTCGTACGGCGGCGTCCGGGAGCGTGTCCTCCTGGGTGCGATGTGCACGGTGTACGGCGCGGGATCACCCGTGCCGCGGGAAGACGTGCCCTGCGGACAGCGCTCGCGGGGCAGCAGGGCAGGCGAGCCCGTGTGAGTCCGGCGGCCCGGGCCTGTCTTGGGGACGGCCCGGGGCGGTGGCCCGTACGGCACACGGTGAGGATGCTCCTCTCACAGGTACTTGCCGTGTGCGTCCACCTGATCGGGTTTCTCGAAGTCAGCGGGCTGGGCTGACGATCAGCGGGTGTCACGGGCGGTAGCGGGAGCCGATTCGTCGCCGGGGATGCCGGCGATGTCCTCGACCTTGAAGAGACGGGCGATCGGCACATCGGTGGAGCTGTGGGCGACGATCGAGAAGGCGATGCACACGGCGATCAGGGTGAACGCCTCCTCGCCCTGCGGGATCCCGGCCTGGAGAACCAGCAGGCCATACACGACGGAGGCGAAGCCCTTCGGCCCGAACCAGGCGGCGACCAGCTTCTCCTGCCGGGTGAACCGGGTGCCGAGCAGCGACAGCAGCAGCGAGGCCGGCCTGATCAGCACGATCGCGAGCACGACGGTGACGTAGCCCCCGAAGGACAGGTCGCCGAACAGCTGTGGCGTCAGAAGCGCTCCGAAGACCAGGAGCGCGGCGAACTTGGCCAGCTCCGCCAGCGCCTCGCCGAGCGGCTCGAACGCCTCCTTCGCCTCCAGTGACCGCGCGGTGAGCACCGCTCCCGCGGAGAACGCGGCGAGGTAGGGGTTGGCGTGCGTGAGGTGACACAGGGCGTACAAGGTAACGCCGATGGCCAGGGGCAGCAGCGGCTGAAGCTTGGGCTCGGCGCCCAGCAGCCTGAACCGTACGAGCTCGATCACCACGAAAGGCAGCACGACACCGAAGACGAGGCCGAGCACCAGCTCCAGCGCGATCTTCCCGAGCGACGCCTCGGCGTGCCCGGAGGTCGGTCCGGCCGCGGCGATGAGGATGAGGACCACCGGCAGGGCCAGTCCGTCGTTGATGCCGCTCTCCACGTTGAGCAACTGCCGGAGCTTGGACGGGACTTCTTTGCGGCCGACGATGGCCGACGCGAACACCGGGTCGGTGGGCGCGAGTACGGCACCGACCAGGAAGGAGGTCGTCCAGTCCAGGCCCACCAGGAAGTGCGTGATCAGCGCCATGCCGACGAACGCCAACGGCATGCCGAGCCCCAGAGCGCGGGCCGGGTTGCGCCAGTTCTCCCGCAGCTTGGGGAAGGAGACGTGCATGCCGTCGGTGAACAGCACCGCGAACAGCGCCAGGTCGGCCGTGACGGACACGATCTCGCTGTCCGGGGTGATGTGGATCAGCCCGAGGAACCCGTCACTGACGAGGGCCCCGCCGACGAGGAAGAGGAAGGACGTGGAGAGCACGGTCCGGGCAGCGAGCCCCGACAACAGCACCGCTATGAGCAGCGCCGCCCCGAAGACCACGACGAGCACCATGACCAGAACCCCCGATCAGCGAAGAGACTTGTCCTCAAACCGCCGACCAGACTTCCCGGCACACCGCTGGGAACCTTACACGGCCTTGACGCAGTATTGACATGTTCTCGGCGCGCGTCCTGGGTCGCCGTTGACCGCCGGTCCGGAAGGTGAGGGTCCTTCCTTCGAAGGGGGCGTTGGCGTCGGTTCGACGCCGGTGGTCCCGTGACTGGCGGTGGGGAGGGCGTCCGGCGCCTCCTCGATTTGCTGGACCATATCGCCGCCCGGATCGTCACTCGGTGTGCCCGCCATGGTGGGCAGCAAGGACCAGGCGCGGAGGGCCTGGTCGATGTCCGCGACCGTCGCGATCACGCGGCCGGCGCGTCGGAGCCTGGCGGGGCCGTCGAGTTCTCGCAGGCCGGCCGGGGGTCGTCGGGCTGCCACGACTCACCTACGTCCTCCGACCTGTCGACCGCCGGTGCGTGATGCGGACGTAGAGGGCTCTGGTCCCACCCGGTCGGCATCGAGACGAAGCGGTGGTGGAGCGGTCACCCGTTCCTGTGCGGAGGGCTTCTTGGGGGCGGGCTCGCGGATCGCCGCCGCCGGGCGTGCCGAACGGGACGGTGCGGATGGTCACCGGCACCCGAGCGCGGCAGGTGAGCGACCAGGAGGCCCGCGCCTTCGGGATCTCCACCGACCGGGTGTGCCTGCGGATCGAGCACATCCTCGACAACGCCGACGACGTCCTGCGGCACACGGTCACCGTCGACTTCAGCGGCCAGCCCTACGTCACCCCGGCACGTGCCCCACTCTCGAGGACCTCCCGCGCCGCGACGGGATCACCAACGGACACCAGTTCAATGCCAACGGCTTCTTCGCCTTCATGTACTGCCTGGCCTGCGTCGGCTTCGCCTCGGTACCGCTGCTGGCGTGGCGCCAGGGTGGAGGCCGCTACGCCGCCCCGGGCTTCCTCCGCTCCTCCTGGCTACCGTGGCTGTTCACCACCTGACAGGGCGTCGCCTACAGCTCCGCGCGCGGCGATGCGAGCGTCTTCGTGCTGATCGTGGGCTGGGGCGCCTTCATCTACGCCGGGATGATCGCCCTGTACTTCCTCGCCCGCGCACTCTGGGCCGTCGACGACGACCAGGCCGCCCCGTCCAGTGAGGCAGCGCCCGATGCCGGAGCGCCGGAGCTTCACACGCCGGAGTCCGACGGCTGATCAGTCGACGACGTGCGCAATGACGCCCATGTCCCCGGGCGCGTCTCAGAAGGTGCCAGCGAGCAACGTCACCCAGACACCCAGCCCCAGCGCCGCGACAACCCTCAGCCAGGGCGTGGTGCCGCTGCCGGCTGCTGTCCACCCGTAGAACAGGACGCTCAGGCACATCCAGCCCGGGCCGTCGAAGAACTCGCCCCTGGGGTTTTGTGACTTTGCCTTGTTCCCTCTGCCCTCGCGCCTCTTCCGAGCAGGCCACGCTGGACGCTGCTCAGGATCCGTCCCATATGCCCAGACGTTTGAGCCTGCGCTGCCGGAGCCGTTCCGAGACGGCCGTAAGGCCGAAGACCACTCCCACGGCCAGCCCCGCGAACGCAGCGAACAGGAGGTCGTCGAGCTCCTCTTCACGCGACAGCGCCAAAAAGAAGAGCGTAAAGGGCACTGCCGCGCAGAGTCCGGCGCCGATGGGGCGCCGGGCCACCCACTTCTGGATCCGGGTCGGAGGCCGCTGCCCACCCAGGGCCCGATCCCACGCCCAGAACGCATCAACAAGGGACCGCTTCCAGTTCGCCACGGGGGCAGGGTACGGCAGCTCATGAGCCAGCCTTCGGGCGGGCCACCACACCTGGCAACCGCCATCCTTCCGCACCGATGCCGACGCCGGCCTTGCCGTTCTGAGGCGCGCAGGACGTGACAGGTGAAGCGAGGGGCGGATGTTCGGGGCCGTGACCCAGGGGCTCGGCAGGTTATCGACGTGTTCACGGCGACCACGGGGCTTGGCTAGGTGTGGCTGGGATGTCGGGCCATGCTCCGGCCTAGTCAGCCACCGGAGCCCGTGTGGGTAGTCCGGGCCTGGGGGCTCGGCTTTTGTCCTGCCGGGGGGATCTCCCTCGCCCTCGGGACGGTCACCTTGATGACCGACGGGGAGCCGGGCTGGACGGCGGATGTGATCCGCTGGATCGCCGGGCCGCTCGTGGTCGGCTCGATCGTGACGGCCCTTATGGCCCGGGTGCGGCAGCGCCACCGGACCGGATTGTGAAAGGTGGACGGCGGGTGTGAGACGATCCGTTTCCTGGAATGCAGCTGCACTGGTCGCCGCCTGCTGGGCGGTCAGCGGCCCGGGATATGGGGTGCTCGCCGCCCTTGACGAGCCGCAACTGTCCGTTGCTCCCCTCATCGGCGCCGGCCTCATGCAGTGGTTCTGGGCGCGCCACCGCTCCTGGCCGGCAGGGGTCGCGGCCGGCCTCGTGGGGACTGCCGTGTTGTTCGCACTCGTCGACATCCTGCGGCCGGAGCTGGGCCGGTACGTCGCGGACGCGCTGGCCACAGGGACAGCGGCGACCGTCTCCGTAACCGTGCTCACTCTGATGGAGCGAGTGAGGGGGAGCCGTCATACCGCCGCACGGTGACCCGCTCGTGGGCGACCGCATGAGCCTGCCGCCTGAGCCGGGAACCGTCCGGCGGCGTACGACCTGCCGTCGCGTGTGGGGGCTGTGTACGGCTCTGCTCGGTGTCGTGATGCTCCTCCTGGGCGCTGCGGGACTGGCCATCGAGCCGGGTCTGATCGAGGACGAGACGGCGTTCGGAACCGCGACCTCCCGCACCACCGTCTCCACTTCCCATGACGATTGCATGCACTCGTTCGACGCGACCGTGACCCGCACGGTGATCAAGGAACAGAACAAGTCATCGGAGTACACGCTGTACCTGAGTGGTCCGACGCAGGTGCCCCGCAGCATCGACATGGGCACCTCGGAGCCGCTGCTCAAGCGCCTGCATGCCGGTGACAACGTGACGGTCCCCCTGTGGCGGGACTACGCGACCGAAGTACGGCAAGACAAGGTCTCCCAGGAGACCGCCGATACGCCGGAGGGCGAGCCGGTCATCGTGTGCGCGCTCGCCCTGGCAGTGGTCTGCGGTGGTGCGTACAGCTTGTACGCGGGAGGCACGGCCGTGGCACTGGCCCGGCGCCACGCCGTGCGGGATCTGCCCGCCACTCTCGTGACGCGGGGCAAGGAAGCGGCCGGAGCGGCACTGTGCGCGCTTCCGGCCCTGGTTGTGGGCACCTTCACGAGCGTGCCGGTCATGCTGGTGGTGTGACTGGGCCTGCTGCCGCTAGTCCGAGGGATCGTGCAACGGCAACAGCAACGGAGTACCGGACGGCACGCCCGGCCACCCCGGCACACGGTCTGACGGGCCCAGTCCGTGAACACACCTACCTCGAGCCCGGGTCCCTGCTCCCCGCCGCGGCTGCGCGGCGTCGGCCGGGGCGCGCCTCTGCGGCCGTGCCCGGCCGGCGCGTGATCACAAGCTCATGGACGGGCGCCCCAAGGGGTGCCATGATCACGCGGATGTACGGCATGGATCCGGCTCGCAAGGAGGAAAATTGAGGCTCTACCTCGGCATACCCGTCGTTCTGCTGGCGTTGCTCATCGCCGCTTCGGGTATAGCGGCACTCACCCGAGGATGGGTGCTTCCCACGAACCGGAAACCGATTCGCCGCCCGCAGCTCTACGGCTGGGGACAGTTGGTCGTTGCCATCGCACTCTGCTGTCAGGCGGCCTTCGGGCTGATGACCAACGACCTCGACACCCGGCAGTGGGGAACCCTGAGCGGTAGCGTACTCATGGTGAGCGGCATCCTCGTGATCGCGGTGAGCCAGCGCACGACTGGTCATCGGCAAGGTGGCAATACGCCCTGAACGGGTCCCCGGGGATCTCCGACAGCAGGATCTACCACCGCACACCCCGCCCATGACCACCCACCAGCAGCATCGGAGCCGTCCTGACCCCGTCGGGACCGCATTGGCTCTGGCCGAGGCAGCGACGTACGTACTGCCCGGGCTGCTGTTGAGCGAGTCGCATCCCGAGCAACCTGCCAGCGGGGGTTCCTATCCGTTGGATCCGGGACCTCCCGCGCCGCAGGCCACCCAGGTCGCCTGCGCCACATCCGGGCAGCCGGGGCTGCGTAACCCTTTCGTAGCGACCGCTCGTGCTGCTCCGCGTCCCCTGCTGAACGTCGGCCGCACATGCCACCTCGCCCACACCCTCAAAAACCCCGCACCGCCCGGATCAACCCACGCCGCGGCGCCCGTGGCGTACGTCCTCGTCCCGCCCGGCGCCACCGCGAAAACCCTTATCACCGAATTCGCCCGCTACCTCGGCATCCCCGTCACCACCCGCATGACCCAGACCCAGATCACCGACGCCGTCCGCCACACCTACATCCAAGCGGGCGTCCAACTCGTCCTCAGCGACGAAATCCACCGCCTCAACCCCCGCACCACCACCGGCGCGCAGACCGCCGACCTGCTCAAAGACCTCACCGAACGCCTGGCCGCCACGTTCGTCTACGCCGGCATCAACGTCACCGACACCCCCTGTTCAGCGGGACACGGGGCGCTCAACTCGCCGGACGCGCCACCCTCATCACCTGCGGCCCCCTCCCCCGCCACGCTGCTTACCTCCACCAGCGCACCGCCAGCCGCATCGGATCCCTCACCCGACCCATCCGCCAAGCAGCCATCACCGCCATCGGCGACGGCACCGAACGCCTCACCAAAGCCCCCTCGACGCGGTACAACTCGACCACCTCGCCGAACCACACAAGCGCCCCACGCGACGCCGCTAGCCCCCACCCACCGACCAGGCAAAACAGCGCTGACCAGCACAAACACCAACCGGCCTTTGCACGCTGACGAAACCCACAACAAGCCCCGCCCCACTCAGAACACACGACACAACCCCAGCTCACACCCCGAACCGCCCGCTGGGGCCGTGCACCCGGCCTCTCTCAACGAACCCATAACACACCAGGCCAGCAAGCACCCCACACACCGACAAGCCCCCCTTTCCAGCGCCAGCACCTCGTGAGGGCTGGACGCCGGGTAATCGCCTGGCATCCAGCCCTCACCTTTGCGGTAGATGCTGTTAATCCTGGTTCACGTCGCAGAGCCCGTACAACCTGTCGCTGGCCGCTGATGTCAACGCGCGTCCTCGCCGCTTCCGGACACTGACTTTCTCCGTGCTACGGCGAGTCCTCCCGCAACAAGGCCGACCGCAGTGAAAAGCGCAGCGGAGTGCCAGCTCGGCCAGTCGAAAGTCCAGCCGCAGTGGCAACAACTCCCACGATGCAAGTGAGAGCAGCACAACTGCCGATGATCGCAAGGGTGTTTTGGGACTAGGCCGCCCCACATGCCGTTGTCTCGCTCCGCCTGGGTTCCGCCCGCAGTGGTGTCGCCAGAGGTGTCGCCCCCTGTGCCCCAGAGCGTGCCGGTGACTACGACATCGCCAACAGTACGGAACCCTACCTGCCTTTTTGTGGCCGACTGAAAATAAGGCAGAGCAAGGGCGCAGCTATGACGACAAAGGCAATGAGTGCTGTTGTCCTTGCGAGACCCAGCAGCCGGATGGCCAGTCCTGCTACCCCAAAGGCGATGATTACTGCGAGCACAAAGATCAGTTGACGCTTATCCAATTCCCCCTCCTTAGTCGTCATGGAGTTCAAGGTGCCCGCCGGTGCGCGGATGAATCCGATGTCGACGCCGTTGGTGGTCGTGGAAGCCAGTCCCAGTGCGGTGGGGTGGAAACAGGTCGAACCTAGCTTGGTGTGCCCGGAGTGGTGGTCCTGTACTTGGTGAGGTTGTCGGTGCGGGTGCGGATCTTGGTGGTGTCCTTGCCCGCGGTGTTCTACGGTGACCGGGCGGCCGGGGGCCGGGGACAGGTACGCCGTGAGGAAGCCGAACCGGCACACCGGTCCCGCCAGCGCAACCGAGCCGAAGCCGGGCCGTGCCAGCCAGCGTCCGGTAGCGGTCTGAGCGGGTTCATCTGCCCGAGGCATCGGGGCGCGGCATGGGCTGCAGGACGGCGTGGTCGCCACGGGCCACATCAAGGACCGCGAAAGTAGGCCGCGTTGCGCGCGTCGCGGCCTACGATTGTTCGATGCAGGTTGATCCGGGTACGGGAGATGACCGCCGCGCGGATGTCCGGCCGCCACGTCGGACGGGCAAGAGTCGGATTCCGCCAACTCCCGCTGTCCTCCAGACTGGTTGGACGGCTGGTGAACGGAGGACGATCCGCAGGTCGTACGGGTCCGTCATCAACTCCAGCACGCCGGTACGGGGCCGACCGGGCCTCCGACGGCGCCACCCCGCTCCGTCTGGCTCGCGCCCGCCAGCCCGACGTGGTCCTGCTCGGCCTCGGGCTGCCAGACATAGACGGCGTCGATGTCATCAAGGGCCTGCGCGGCTGGACCCGGGCACCCATCCTGGTGCTGTCCGCCCGGCAGGCGCCCGACGAGGAGGTCGCCGCCCTGGACGCCGGCACCGACGACTGCATCACTGAGCCGTTCAGCACGGAGGAACCCCTTGCCCGGCTGCGGGCCGCCGTGCGCCGCACCGCGGAGGCACCGCTCGAGCTGTCTCATCCCGACCGAGTGGCATCTGCTGGAGATCCGGGTTACCAACCCGGGACGGCTGATAACGCGGAAGCAGCTGCTCCATGAGGTCTGGGGCGGCTCCCGGAGCAACAAGACCAGCTGCCTGCGCGTCCATATGGCCCAGCTGCGGCGCAAACTGGAAACAGATCCGCCCATCCCCGCTATCTCGTCACCGAGCCCGGCATACGCTACCGCTCCGAAGGGTGAACATGGCACGCGGAAAGCTCCGGATCTACCTCGGCGCGGCTCCCGGCGTCGGCAAGACGTACGCCATGCTGTCCGAGGCGCACCGCCGCCTGGAACGGGGCACCACCTGCGTGGTCGCCTTCGTCGAACACCATCACCGGCCGCGCACCGAGGTGATGCTGCACGGCCTTGAGCAGGTCCCGCGCAGGGAACTGGCCTACCGGGACGGCACCTTCACGGAGATGGACGTGGACGCGGTCCTCGCGCGCCACCCCGAGGTGGCGCTGGTGGACGAACTCGCCCACACCAACATCCCCGGCTCCCGCAACGCCAAGCGCTGGCAGGACGTGGAGGAACTGCTCACCGCCGGGATCGATGTCGTCTCCACGGTGAACATCCAGCACCTGGAGTCGCTCGCGGACGTCGTGGAGTCCATCACGGGTGTCCGGCAGCGGGAGACCGTACCGGACGAGGTCGTCCGCAGGGCCGACCAGATCGAGCTGGTCGACATGTCCCCCCAGTCGCTGCGGCGCAGGATGGCGCACGGCAACATCTACAAGCCGGACAGGGTCGACGCGGCCCTTTCCGACTACTTTCGGCCCGGAAATCTCGCCGCCCTGCGGGAGCTGGCGCTGCTGTGGCTGGCCGACCGGGTCGACGCCTATCTGACCGAATACCGAGGCGAGCACCGGGGCTCCACCGTGTGGGGCTCACGCGAGCGGATCGTCGTCGGGCTGACCGGCGGCCCCGAGGGCCGGACCCTCATCCGTCGCGCGGCCCGGCTCGCGGAGAAAGGGGCCGGTGGCGAGGTGCTGGCCGTCTACATCTCCCGCAGCGACGGCCTGACTGCGGCCTCCCCGAAGGAACTGGTCGTCCAGCGCACCCTCGTCGAGGACCTCGGCGGCACCTTCCATCACGTCGTCGGCGACGACATACCCCTCGCGCTGCTCGACTTCTCGCGCGGGGTCAACGCCACCCAGGTCGTGCTGGGCGTCTCCCGTCGCAAGGGCTGGCAGTACGTCTTCCGGCCGGGCGTCGGCGCCACGGTCGCCCGCGACTCCGGGCCCGATCTCGACGTCCACCTCATCACCCACGACGAGGCCGGCAAGGGATGCGGGCTGCAGGTGCCCCGTAGCGCAGGCCTCGGCCGGTCCCGTCGGTTCTGGGGCTGGATCGTCGGCCTCGGCGGCCCCGTCCTGCTGACCTGGCTGCTGCGCAGCGTGTCCCCGGACGACGGGCTCGCCAACGACATGCTGCTGTTCCTGGCCATGACGGTGGCGGCGGCCCTGCTGGGCGGCCTCTTCCCCGCCCTGGCCTCCGCTGCGGCCAGTTCCCTGTTGCTGAACTGGTACTTCACCCCGCCCATCCACAACTTCGCCATCGCCGGCCCGGAGAACATCGTCGCCATCGGCATCTTCGTCGGGGTCGCCATGTCCGTGGCCTCCGTCGTCGACTTGGCCGCCCGCCGCACCCACCAGGCGGCCCGTCTGCGCGCCGAGTCGGAGATCCTCTCCTTCCTGGCCGGCAACGTCCTGCGCGGCGAGACCAGCCTGGAGGCGTTACTCGACCGGGTCCGCGAAACCTTCGGCATGGAGTCAGCGGCGCTGCTGGAGCGCGAGAACGACGTGACGCCCTGGACCTGCGCCGCCAGCGTGGGGCCGGGGCCCTGCACCGTCCCCGACGAAGCGGACGTCGACGTACCGGCCGGAGACCACATGGCGCTGGCCCTGACCGGACGGATACTGCCGGCCGAGGACCGGCGGGTGCTGGCGGCCTTCGCCGCACAGGCCGTCGTCGTCCTGGACCGCAGGAGGCTGCAGGAGGAGACCGACCGCGCGCGGGCGCAGGCCGAGGGCAATCGCATCCGCACCGCACTGCTCGCCGCCGTCAGCCACGATTTGCGTACCCCGCTCGCCGGGATCAAGGCGGCGGTGACGTCCCTGCGCTCGGATGACGTCGAGTGGTCGGAGCAGGACCGGGCGGACCTGCTGGAGGCCATCGAGGAGGGCGCCGACCGCCTCGACCACCTCGTCGACAACCTCCTCGACATGTCCCGCCTCCAGACCGGCACCGTGACCCCGGTGATCCGGGAGACCGACCTCGACGAGGTGGTCCCGATGGCACTCGGCGGCGTCCCCGAAGGCAGCGTCGACATGGACGTCCCCGAGACCCTGCCGATGGTCAACGTCGACCGGGGCCTCCTGGAGCGGTCCGTCGCGAACGTGGTCGAGAACGCCGTCAAGTACAATCCCGCCGACACACGGGTCCTGGTGAAGGCGAGCGCCATCGCCGACCGGGTCGAGGTCCGGGTCGTGGACCGCGGCCCCGGCGTCCCGGACGAGGCCAAGGACCGCATCTTCGAACCCTTCCAGCGTTACGGCGACTCCCCGCGCGGCAACGGTGTCGGCCTCGGACTCGCGGTCGCTCGTGGCTTCACCGAGGCCATTGGCGGCACCCTGCACGCCGAGGACACACCCGGTGGCGGCCTCACCATGGTGCTGACCTTGCCCATGGCGGCGAGCCACCCACCACCGGACCGGACCTGTCCGCGTGGTTGATGTCGCAGAACCGTCGTGCCGCAAGCCTGCTGCCCTCTTGGCCGGCGCCTGACACCAGGCGGAGCAGCGACTGCAGCAGGTCGTGCGCCGCACGCCGAACGGCTCTGCGGGCAAGCGACACGCCTCCCACGCCGGTTGGGCCTTCGAGGAGCCGGGGGCCGGCTGCGGAGCGGGCCGGGGCTCCCAGGGTGCGCCCGGCTCAGCCCGGAACTCCCCGCCTGGCTCGGCTCATACGTCCAGAGCCTTGGCGGCGTGGGCGGGTGGGCGCGCAGCGCGCATGCGATCGACGTCGCCGGCCCGAGCACTCATCACTGGCACCAGCTGATCGGGCCGCGGTAGTACCGACGGCGTTCAAGGCGCCGCCAGGTCGCCCGTGAGGCTCCGGAGGGGGACTCGACCGGGCTCGCGGCCTGTGTGCTCACCCGGCGCTGCAGGTGTGCCAGTACCACGATGAGTGCAGCAACGTCCATGCTGCTCGGATGGCCCCGCTCCACGCGGAAGCAAGGAACGGTTTCTGTTGGCACTGACACGGGCGCCTCCCATCGTGGGTGTGCGGCAGAAAGGCCGTTAACCAGACGCTAGGCGCGGCCCACGGTCACGGGCCATGGATGCTCGCCGAGCTGGGGTCGATGCTGGGGCAGATACCAGGGCGGCCGTCCCTGCGGGTGGGCCAGGCTGTTCTTCCGCGACGACCTGTACTGGTTGCCGGACCCCTGGAGCGCTGGTGAGTGACCCGATCCGAGGTAGGGCCGCACGCTTGCGGCTGCGTGGCCACCTGATGGCGTATCGGCAGCGGTACCTCGTCTATCTAGGCGGGTGCCTGCTGTTCTCGAGCGGGGCGGCCTGCTTCATCCATGCAGACCTGGGGACCGACCCCCTCGACGTCTTCGCGTTGGGTGTGCTCAGGCACGCTCCTTTGACCATCGGCGTCGTCCAGGCCCTGGTGGCCCTGGTGTGTCTTGCCGTCTGGACCGCATGGAACCGGCGCCGGCCCCCGCTGTCGCCGTTCGTGACCTTCTTCCTGTGCGGCAGTCTGATCGACGTCCTGCTGGCGCTCGGAGCCGCTGGTCACCTGCCGGTCCCGGCCGGGGGTCTCATGGTTTTCGGTGTTGCGCTGTGCACATACGGGTCCGCGCTGATCATTATGAGCGGTGTCGGGATCCGGGCCATGGACCTGGTGGCCATCTGCATGACGCACCGCTGGCGTTGGCCGTTCTGGACCGCCAAGGGAAGCCTCGAACTCGTTCTGCTGGTGTTCGGCTATGTCCTGGGCGGGCCCGTGGGCCTCGGCACCGTCTGCTTCCTGGTGTTCGTCGACACGCTGATCCAGCCCTGCATGTGGCTGAACACCCGCCTGTTCTCGCTGCGCAACCACGGTCTGGACCGACCGACGCCGGTACCCGCCTATGGCCCCGACCCCGTCTGAACGAAAGGGTTTCGACCATGCTCCTGTCTGACCTGTACATCGCGGGTCTGGGCGCCCGTATCCCCGAGCGCGTCACCACGAAGGAGGCCGTGGCCGCTGGGTGGTACGACGCGGCGGAGGCGGAGACCCTCGGCTGGGAATCGGTGGCCGTCGCGGGTGACGTGCCCGCCCCGGACCTGGCGATCGAAGCCGCGCACCAGGCCCTTGAGGTGTGCGGGCACGCCACTTCCGAGGTCGACATCCTGATGCACGTGTCGTGCAACCACCAGGGCCCCGACCTGTGGTCCCCGCAGCACTACGTCCTGCGGAACACCGTCGGCGGGACCATCCCCGCCCTGGAGATCCGCCAGGGCTGCAACGGCTTCCTCGCCGCGATGGAACTTGCCGGCACCTACCTGGCGGCGGCCGAGGACCGTACCGCCGCCCTGATCACGTCGGCGGACAACTGGGGGGACCCGCTGGTCGACCGCTGGCGGGCCACCCCCGGCGGCCTGTTCGGGGACGCGGCGACGGCCTGCGTGCTGTCCCGCCGGACCGGCTTCGCACGGCTGGTCAACGTCCGTGCCGTGTCCCTGCCGGAGCTGGAGGAGCTGAACCGGGGCGGTGAGCCGCTCTTCCCTCCGGGGTGCACGACGGGCGTCAAGGTCGATCTGCGGGAGCGTGCCGCCACGTACAAGGGCGGTCAGGACCTGGTGAACGCGGGGCAGTTGATGGGGGAGACGCAGCGCGCGCTGATCAGGGAAACCCTTGACGAGGCTGGTCTCACCCCGGGCGACGTCACCCGCGTCGCCCACCAGTTCGTCGGCGACCTGAACGTGCTCCACCGCCTGCTGGAACCATTCGGCGAGGACGCCGGCGTCGCAAAGGGCGTGTGGGACTTCGGGCGTTCGGTCGGGCACACGGGCGCCAACGACCAGATCAGCGGCCTGCACCATTTGGTGTCGACCGGTCAGCTGCGGCGGGGTGACCGGGTGATGCTGCTGGGCGCCGGGGCCGGGATCTCCTTCTCGTGCGCCGTCGTGGAGATGCTGGACGTCCCCTCGTGGGCCGTCGTGCCGGACCAGGCCGTATGACGGTCAAGACACCCATTCAGCCGGCCGGCCTGTGGGCGCTGCGGATGCGGGAGGCCACGGCGCCCGCTCCGCTGCTGCGGCTGATCTGCGTCCCCTACGCGGGTGGTGGCGCCGCCGTCTACCACAGCTGGGCGGACCGCCTGCCGGGCGTGATCGAGCCGTGGGCGGTGCGCATGCCCGGCCGCGACGCCCGGCTGCACGAACCGCTGCGCACGGACCTGGTGGCGACGGCGGGGGAGCTGGCCGACGCCCTCGCGCCCCTGCTGGCGCGGCCGTACGCCTTCTTCGGGCACAGCCTCGGCGCGTTCCTGGCGTTCGAGACGGTGCGGGCGCTGCGGGAGCGGGGTGCGCCGGAGCCGGTCCTGCTGGCCGTGTCGGCGCGCAATCCCCCGCAGCAGCGCACATACGGGGGCGGCGTGCACCGGCTGCCGGACGACGAGTACCTGGACGTGCTGGACCGTCGGTACGGAGCGATTCCGCCGCTGCTGCGGCAGGACGCGCAGATGCGGGCTCTGTATCTGCCGATCCTGCGCGCGGACACGACGATGCTGGAGAGGTACCGCTACCTGCCGGGATCGCCGCTCGGGTGCCCCGTCGTCGCCTACGGGGGCGCCGAGGACCCGGAGACGTCCCCGGCGACACTGTCTGGCTGGGCGGAGGTGACGAGCGCCGGGTGTGCCACCGCGGTGCTGCCCGGTGGGCACTTCTTCCTGGGTCCGTCGCGGGAGGAGCTGCTCGGGCATTTGACGGCCGAGCTGTTGAGGGCGCTCGTGCCCTGAGCCGTGGCGTGCGGGTCAACGCCGGCGCGCGGTGATGAGGACGTAGCCGAGGCCGGGTGTGTAGAAGGCGTCGGTCCCGGTGTCCAGCAGGGCACTCACCACGTCCTCGCCGGCGATCTCCACCCATTCGGCGCGGAGTTCGAGCAGCATGGACCGCATCCTGCGGCGTACCGGTTCGGGGACGCGAATGTGCGGCGTGACGTCGGTGACGTCCAGGACGTCGAATCCCTCGTCGGTGAGCAGCGGCTCGTACGCGTCGAGGGGCAGGGCGGTGACCAGGGGGTGCGTCGCCGACCAGTTCTCGCCGGCCTCGTGGAACATGTCGGCGATGACGAGCCGGGCGCCCGGCCGCAGGACGCGGCCCGCCTCGTGCAGCGCCCGCGGCTTGTCGGGCATGTGGATGAGCGACTCGAAGAACCAGCTGGCGTCGAACGAGGCGTCGGGGTAAGGCAGGTTCTGGGCGTCGGCCAGCTCGAAGTGGACCCGGTCGGCGAGCCGCATCTGCCGGGCCCTGCTGCTGGCGTGCTCGATCTGGCACCGGCTGACGGACACGCCGACGACCTCGACCGCGTGTCCGCTGGCGAGGTGGAAGGCCGGCTGGCCGATGCCGCATCCGATGTCCAGCACGCGCTGGCCGGTCAGCGGCGCGAGGCGTTCGACCATGAGTGCCGTCAGGTGCTCGGTGGCGGCCTGGAAGGTGGAGTGGTCCGCCGGGTCCGCCCAGTAGCCGAGGTGCAGGTTGCTGTCGCATACCCGGCTGTGTAACTCGCTGATCGAGTCGTAGAGTTCGGCCACTGCCTCGGTGTTGGACCGGTGCGTTGAGGTCATCCCGTACGCCTTGCCTCACGTGTTGTGGTGCGGTGCCGGGTGACGGGTGGTGCCGCGGCGACACCGCACGGCGCGGTCAGGTGGAGTAGTACCAGCTCATCGGGTGGGCGTCGGCCCGCGCCGGCGCGGGCGGGCCGACCGGTTGCGGCTCGGGCCGGACGGCGCAGCGGCGGCGCAGGGCGCCGAGGGCGGGCAACGCCCGGGTCACGGTATCGAAGGGGAGACCGAAGTCGATCAGGCAGGCGACCTCGTCGACCCCGGCCGCGCGCAGCCTGTCCACGGTGGCTGCGCACTTGTCCTCGGTGCCGAGCAGGGACCGGCGGCTGTAGTAGTCCTCGGCCATCAGCTCGGCGAGCCGGTCCTGTTCGGCGGCGTCGGTACCGCGGGAGGTGCCGCTGACGGCGTCGTCGTTGCGCTTCTGCGTCATGAATGAGGCGAGGTAGCGCTTGACCGGCTCGCGCACCACGTTCCACACCTGCTGTTCGTCGTCGCCGACGTAGGTGTGCATGCCCACGGTGACCGTGCCGGCCGCCGGGTCGTGTCCGGCTCTCTCCCGGGCCGCGCGATAGCGGCTGATGTCCTCTTCCAGTTTCTCCCAACTGGTCAGAAGGGACAGGATGTTCAGACCGCGTTCGCCCGCGTCCACCCAGGTCTGCGGGTTGGAGGTGTGCACCAGCCACATCGGCAGTTCCGGCCGGCAGGGCCGCGGATAGGTGCGTACGTCCAGGGCGCGGCCGTCCGGGCCGGGGAAGGTGCGGGTCTCGCCCCGCCACAGCGCGGCCACCGTGTCCACGTTGTCCAGGGTGTACTGCCTGCGCTCGGCGTAGTGGTCGGGGTAGAAGACGAAGTCGCCCTGGTGCCAGCCGGTGGCGACGCACACGCCCACGCGGCCCTGCGAGAGCTGGTCCACGAGGGACCACTCCTCCACGACGCGGACGGGGTGGTGGTGTGGCAGGACCACGCTGCCGGCTCGCAGGTGCAGGTTCTCGGTGGCTACGGCCAGCGCGGCGGACAGCACGGCCGGGTTGGGGAAGCTGCCGCCGAACTCCTGGAAGTGGCGTTCGGGCGTCCAGATGGCGGTGAAGCCGTGCCGGTCGATGAAGCGCGCCACGTCCAGGATGAAGCGGTAGCGGGTGCCGAAGTCGTTGCGGTCGTTCGCGGAGAAGAAGTAGACGCTGAAATCCATGGGGCTCCTCACCTGGTGCCGTCGGGGCCGGCCGGGTTGAGCGAGGCCGGGAACAGGCTGGTCGGGAAGTTCCGGGAGGCCAGCACCGGGGACAGCATCCGGGCGATGCGGGCGAGGTTCTCGTCGTGGGCGATGGTGTGGTGGTCGGCGTTCATCTCGTGGACGGTGATGCGCGGGCCGACGAACTCGGCGAGCCCGTTGGACTTGTCGTCGCTGGTGCGCGGCACCGGCGGCAGGTCGTTGCTGTTGCCCGGGGCCAGGAAGCCCTGAGTGGCATGGAAGAGGGTGGTAGGGACTGTGGTGCGCAGCGGGGCCGGCCGGTAGGCCTGGAGCAGGTCGCCGTTGTGCAGCATCAGTTCGTGCCGGACCATGATCTGCTGCTTGATCATCTCCCGGTCGGGCCGGGCGGCCGAGCGGTCGCGGATGTGGCCGGCGACCAGGTTGAGCTGGGTGGGCAGGTCCAGGCCGGTGAGCGAGGCGAGGCCGATCTGCTCGCTGACGCCCCAGCGCTGGCACATCGCGTTGCCGAGCATCACCAGGGAGAAGGCCTCCGCCTCGACCTCGGTGACGGTGCCCCAGTCCACGCTGTCCCAGGCGTCGGTGCCGGGCATGATCGGGTCGATGGCGATCAGATGCGTGACTTCCTCTCCGGCCAGTTGCAGCTGCCGGGTCATCTCGTAGGCGAGCACCCCGCCGAAGGAACAGCCGCCCAGGAGGTAGGGCTCGCCGGGGAAGCGGTCGCGCAGTTCGCCGACGTAGTGGGCGGCCATCTCCTCCACGGAGTCGTACCTGCGGGGCATGCGGTCCGCGGCTGCCGCGCCGATCTGTTCCAGGCCGATGACGGGGTTGTGCAGCCCCAGGTGGCGGGAGAGGTAGATCGCGTAGCTCACCTCGCCGTACAGGTTGTGCGCCCACACGGACCGCCGGTTGTCCCCGTGCCGGTTGATCGCGACGACCGGCGAGACCTCCTGCCGCCAGGGCGCGGCCGGTTCCGGTACGGCGGGTGGCGAGCACACGCGTGCCGCGTTCCCGGCGGAGACGAGGAGCCACGGCTCGACGTCGAGGTCCACCAGGTCGGGCGGTGGCGCGATCCAGCGGTGGTACTCGCCGTCGCCTCCCCCTGCCGGTACGGCCCGCACGACCACGGTCCGCTCCAGTCCGCCGAGGGGGCGCGCGGGGTGCACGGCCGCGGCGGCGACCAAGGCGGACCTCCAGGCGGCGGCGCGCTCCAGCCGGCCCCGGAGCGCGTCAGCGCCCATCGGCGCGGACGGGGCGAGGGCGGCGGTCACTCGGTCCAGCGCGGCGTGCGGTGCGAGTCCGGCGAGGTCCGCGTCGCCCGCGAGCGGCCGGTCGGCTCCCCAGACGCCGGCGAGGGGCGCAGCCACCGCCGCCAGCGACTCGGTCTCGGTCTCGGCGAGCGGCTCCTCCCCCGGCCCGGGGGGCTGGACGAGGAGCAGCTCGGTGATGTGCAGGCCGCGGTCCTGCAGGATTCGGGCGGTCTCGACGGCGACCAGGCCCGCGACTCCGTACCCGGCGATCCGGCAGGAGGCGCCGGGGTGGGCCGCGCCGATCGCGTCGGCGCAGGCCCGGGCGAGGAGGATGATGTCGGCGGCCGGGGCCGCGCCGTCCGGGAAGCCGGGTGCCTCCACGCCGGTGACCGGGCCGTGCTCGGCGAGGTGCCGGCACAGGTGCATCACCCAGGTGAGTTCGCCGGTGTCGCCGAAGAGGCAGTAGACCGGGTCTCCGGCGCGGCCCTCGGCGAGGGGCACGAGCCGCGGCGCCGCGACCGTTGCGCGTGCGGCGGGCAGGGGCCGCTCCGTCTTGAGGGCGGGGCCGGGGTCCGCACTGTCGAGGGTCTCCGGTACGGCGTCGGGCAGCACGTAGCTCTCGTCGAGGTGGACGACGAGGCGGTCGACGCTGGGGTATTCGAGGATCGCCGCCATCGGGATGTGGTCGCCGTAGCGGTCTTGGACGGTTCGCATGATCCGCATGGCGCCGATGGAGTCGACGCCGTAGCTCGCGAAGTCCCGTGCCGGGTCGACGGCGTCGGGCGCGATGCCGATGCCGTCCGCCACGGCCTCTCGGACGTGCTGTCGGAGGGTGGCGAGCCGGTCGGGCAGTGAGGGGGCGGCGGGAGCCGCGGGGGCCGCGGGGGCCGCGGGGGCGGCGGGGGGCGCGGGGAGGGGTTGCGGTGCCGGAGTGTTCGCGGAGGTGCGGGCCGGTCGGGGTGCCGAGGTGGGCGCCGGTTCGGGGGTGGTCGGGGCGGGAGGCGCGGGGGGCGCCGCGGCAGCTCGGGGGGCGGGTGTGGTGGCTTGGCGTACGGGCGTCTGCGCGGTGGCACGAGGCACCGTCCCGGATGTGGTGGCCGCCGGGAGCCAGTGCTGTTCGGGGGCGAACGGGTAGGTCGGCAGGGAGACCCTGGTGCGGTTCTGCGTTGTGTGCAGGGACCGCCAGTCCACGTCGGCACCCGCCGCCCACAGTGTCGCGAGCCTGCCGAAGTCCCCGCCCGCGGCCCTGCGTACGGCGTCGCTCAGGTCGTCGGCGTCGCCGGATCGGGGACCCGTGTCACGGCTCGTCGTCAGGCGCGGGTCGTCGCCGCCGTCGAGGTGGGTCCGCAGGGCGTCGGCGAGGTGGGCGAGGTCCGGGGCCGCGACCGCGAGCCGCGCGGTGAACGGCCGGCGTCCCACCTGGAGCGTGTAGGCCACGTCGTCCGGTGACACGGCATGCAGTCGTCCGTCGCGTTCCCAGCGCTCCAGGCGTTCGAGGAGACGGCGGGCCACGGCCCGCAGGCGTTCGTCGTCGCGGGCGCTGAGCACGAACAGCCGGTCGCCGTCCGGCGCCGGGGCGGACGGGCGGGGGGTGGCGGGCGCGGGGGCCTCTTCGACCACCAGGTGGGCGTTCATGCCTCCGAAGCCGAAGGAGCTGACACCGGCACGCCGGGGCAGGGGCGCGCCGCTGCCGGCGTCCGTGAACGGCGTCCAAGGGCGGGCGGAGGTGACGAGGTGGAACGGCGAGTCCGCGAGCTTGATCAGCGGGTTCACGCGTTCCACGTGCAGGGTCGGCGGCAGCATGCCGTGCCGCAGGGACAGCAGCACCTTGAACAGGCCCGCCATACCGGCGGCCGTCTCCAGGTGGCCGACGTTGGTCTTCACACTGCCGAGCCCGCAGAACTGCCTCGGAACCGGCACCGTGCCGCCCGCTCCACGCCGTTCGAAGGCCGTGCGCAGGCCGGTCACCTCGATGGGGTCGCCCAGGGCCGTGCCCGTGCCGTGCGCCTCCACGTAGCCGATGGTCTCGGGTCGCGCCCCGGCACGCTGCTGGGCCAGGGAGATCACCTCGGCCTGCGCGGCCGGGTTGGGGGCGGTGAGCGAGGTGGCGCGTCCGCCGTGGTTCGTCGCGGAGCCCGCGATGACGCCGTGCACGTGGTCGCCGTCCGCGAGTGCCTTGCTCAGCGGCTTGAGCAGGACGGCGCCGACTCCTTCGCCGCGCACGTATCCGTCGGCGCGGTGATCGAAGGACTTGCAGCGGCCGTCGGGCGCCAGCATCCCGGACCGTCCGAACGCCTCGAACGCGGTCGGCGCCACGATGACGTTGACGCCGCCGGCGACGGCCAGGTCGCACTCGCCCGTCTGGATGGCGCGGACGGCCCGGTGCACGGCGACGAGGGAGCTGGAGCAGGCGGTGTCCACGGGTTCGCTGGGTCCGCGCAGGTCGAGCAGGAAGGAGACCCGGTTGGCCAGGACGCTGTGGTCGTTGCCCGTCATCAGCTGGCCGTCGACGTCCACACCGCGTTCGCGGGCCAGCTCGCCGTACTCGGAGGAGGCCACGCCCACGAACAGGCCGCAGGCGCTGCCGGCGAGGTCGGCGGGGTCGTGGCCCGCCTCCTCGACGGCCGCCCACACGGTTTGCAGGAAGAGCCGGGCCTGCGGGTCCATGACGCGCGCCTCGCGCGGAGTGATCTGGAAGAACCCGGCGTCGAAGCGGTCCACACCGTCGAGGAATCCGCCGCGCACGGGAGTCGTGCCCGCCGCGGTGGCGAAGCGCTCGGGCGGTGCCTCGCAGATCAGGTCGCGGCCCTGGATCAGGTTGTTCCAGAAGCTCTCCAGGTCCGGCGATCCGGGGAACGACCCGGACATGCCGACGACGGCGACGGGTTCGGCGGCACGGTCGTGGGAGGGCACGGCCGCGATCGAGATGGTTGCCGGGGCAGTCGTGACCGCCGGGGAGGCGGTCGTCGCCGCGGCAGCGGTGGTCGCCGGGGGCGGGGGCCCGGCCGGGGGTACGGCGGGTGCGTCTGCCTCCAGCGGCCCGGGGGCCGGCGGCTCGTCGGCGGACGGGGCGGGTACGGGGGCGCGGGCGGGTTCCTGGGCCGTGGCGGCGACGAGGTGGTCGACCACGGCCGCCATGTCCCGGCAGCCGTACAGGACGTCGGGGGTGAGGCCGACGCCGGTCGTCCGCGAGAGGCGGTCTGCGAGCTGCACCATGGTCACCGAGTCCAGCCCGAAGTCGCTGAGGTGGTCACCGGGGTCAATGTCCTGCGGCGTCACTCCCACCAGGGCGCAGATGGCCTCGGTGACGACGTGCCGCATCGCGTGGACGGACGGTGTGCCGCCCGCGCTGTCGGCGGTCGGGTGCGTGAGGGTCACAGAGGGCTCCTGGGAAGGGCTGGGACCGGTGGCGGGCGGAATGGGCTCGATGGCGTCGGCGGTGCGGTGCGAGGGGGCGGGAGCTGCCGCAACCGGATCTGCAAGGGCCGGGCGGGCCGGAACCCGGTCTACGGGTACGCGACCTGTCGGCACCGGCCCCGCCGGGACCGGACCCGTGGTGCTCCGGTCGGCGGCGGGGGCCGTCCGGAGCCAGTAGCGGCCGTCGGCGAAGGGGTAGTGCGGCAGGGAGACGATCCGGGCGCCGGGATCGGGTGCGGCGAGGGCCTCCGGGGGTTCGCCGTCCGTCCAGCGCCGGGCCTGTGCCAGGATCTCGGCGTCAGGGGACGGCAGGCCGTGCCGGTCGGGCGCCTCGCCCCGGGGGCCGGTCACCAGCCGGTCGTGGGGCCGGTCCTCCGCGTACGCGGTGAGTACCGAGACGATGTCGGCGAGGTCGTGGACGACGGCTGCGAGACGGGCAGCCAGCGGTTCGCGTCCGACCCGCAGGGTGTGGGTGACGTCCACCGGGCTCAGCGCGGCTCCGGGACCGGCGAGGAACGCGGCGAGGCGCCGGGCGTACGTGCGCAGGGCGTCCGGCCGGCGGGCCGACAGGAGCAGCAGGAGCGGCCGGGAGCGCCGGCGGCCGTCGGTGGTGTCCTCGGACCGGTCCGGCTGCGGGGCCTCCTCTATGACGACGTGAGCGTTGGCGCCGCCCGCGCCGAAGGAGCTGACGGCGGCCCGCCGGGGTTCCCCGGTCGGCTGCTCGGGCCAGGCGACGGGCTCGCGCGGCACCAGGAAGCAGTCCGCGGTCGGCGGTCCGTCGGTGCCGAGGGTGGGCGCGAAGGTGCGGTGCCGCAGTTGGAGGATCAGCTTGGTCAACTGGACTACGCCGGAAGCGGCTTCGAGGTGTCCGGTGTTCGGCTTCACCGATCCGATCCGCAGCCGGTCACCCTCGCCCCGGACGCCGTACGCCTCGCGTATGGCGGCCAGTTCGACCGGGTCGCCGACCGGTGAGCCGGTGGCCTGCGCCTCCACGTACTGCACGCTGCGCGCATCGGCTCCGGACGCCTCCAGGGCCTGGGCGATGAGGTCGATCTGCGCCCCGGCGCGGGGCACGGCGTACGCCTCGGTCGGGCCGTCGGCGTTGACGGCCGAGCCGCGGATGCACGCGTGCACGCGGTCGCCGTCGCGCATCGCGTCCGAGAGCCGTTTCAGGACGAGCGCTCCGACGCCCTCGCCGGTGACGATGCCGTCGGCGGCGGTGTCGAAGACCCGTGGCGTGCCGTGCGGGGACAGCATCCGCGCGGCGGCCAGGTCGGCGTGGTGGCTGGGGTGGAGGATGATGTTCACTCCGCCGGCGATCGCCGTGCCGCACTCGCCCTCGCGCAGGCTCCGCACGGCGAGGTGGACCGCGGTGAGCGCGGAGGAGCACGCCGTGTCCACGGCCATGCTCGGGCCGGTCAGGCCGAAGGTGTGCGACACGCGGTTGGCGACGGACCAGCCCGAGGACAGGGCCTGTACGGCGTTCCCGCGTCCGCGCTCCTCGGCGGCGAGCAGCGCGTACTGGTGGTGCATGAGGCCGACGAAGACGCCGGTCCTGCCGCCGTTGCCCTCGGCTCGGGCGCGCAGGCGGGACGGGGGCAGCGCCGCGTCCTCCAGCGCCTCCCAGACCGTCTCCAGGAAGAGGCGTTCGGCCGGGTCCATGCGCTCCGCCTCGCGCGGCGAGATACGGAACATGAGGGGGTCGAAGCGGTCCACGTCGTCGAGGAAACCGCCCCAGGAACGCCCGTCGCCGTTCTCCCCGTCGCTCCATCGCCCGGGCGGCACCGGGGTGATGAGGCTGCGTCCGGCAAGCAGGTGCTCCCAGAGCGTGTCGACGTCCGCGGCACCCGGGTACCGGCCGGCGATCCCGACGACGGCGATGGGCTCGGGAGCGGGCAGGGCCGTGGTGGTGTCGTGCGGTGCGGCTTCTTCCGGCGCCCGCGACGAGGAGTCGGCCTCCGGAGCGGTCGGAGACGGCAGGTCGGCGGTGGGACAGTCGCCGGTCCGCGGGTCGCCGGTCCGCGGGTCGGCGGCCCGCGGGTCGGCCGTGTCCGTGTCGTCGGCCGGCACGGCGGCGACTGCTGTCAGCGTCGCCAGTTCCGTCCCCTTCGCGCTCACCAGGGCCGCGGCCACCGAGCGGAGGGACTCGCCGGTCACCAGCAGTTCCTGCGGCACCGGGCCGATGTCGCGTTCCAGGCGCTCGACGGCCTCCATCACCGTCAGTGAGTCCGTGCCGAGGGACGCCAGGGGCACGGCCGGGTCCATCTCCTCCGGCGGCAGGCGGAGCAGGTCCGCGAACAGGTTCCGCAGATGCTCCGTCGTGCCCGCCAGGAGCCGGTCCTCGGAACCGTTCGGGGACGACGGACGGGCCTGCGGTCCGGCCGGTGGCACGAGTCGGGCGGCAGGATCCCGGCGCTGCCCGGGCAGGGGGGCGGCAAGTGGCGGCGTACGCCAGGGCCCGCGTTCCGCGACGAAGAGGTGCTGTCCCGCCTGGTGGTCCGTCCAGCCCTGCACGCCGAAGCGCCTGCTGCGGTCGAACCCGGCCTCCGCCAGGAGCGCCTGCCAGGTGAGCGGGGCGAGCAGCGGCCCGTGCGGGAGCCTCAGTCCGGCGTCCTCCGCGAGCCACCACCCGTCGGTGAGGCCGAAGACCGGGGTGACCGCGTCGAGGACGCGGGTGGCCTCGTTGACAGCCAGCAGGCCGCCGGTCGCGGTGAGCTCGGCGACGTTGCGCAGGGTCCCCCGCATGTCCGGGGTCGCGTGCAGGACGTTGGTGGCGACGACGATGTCGTACAGGTCGCCGTCGAAACCCTGCGTGGCCGGGTCGTCCGCGATGTCCAGGACGCGGAAGTCGGTGTGGGGCCGGCCCTCGGCCAGCCGCCGGCGGGTTCCGGCGACCAGGGAGGGCGAGATGTCAGTGACGTCGTAGGTGACCGAGGCCCGGTGGTCGTCGATCGCGTCGAGCACGGCGCGGGTGGTGGCGCCGGTGCCGGCGCCGATCTCCAGGATGCGTACCCGCCGGGCCGGGTCGGCCGCGACGGCGTCGGCGACCGCCGCCCGTACGGCGGCGGCGGTGAGGCGGTTGAAGTGCCGGGTGCGGGGGTCGTCCGCGTACAGGGCGGCCATGCGCCGGTCGGAGCCACCGGGGAAGAGGACGTCCAGGCCGCGCCGCCGGCGGGCGAGGACGTCGGGTAACGCGGCGGCGCAGTCGTCCAGGAGGTCCAGCGTGGGCGCCACGTGGCCGAAGCGGCCGGTGAGTTCGTGCCTGAGTCGGTGCCGCCGGTCCGCGTCGGCCGCAGCCGGTGCGGTGAGCCGGCCCCGCTCGGACCGTACGTGACCGGCCGATTCCAGGGACGCGAGCAGCGCGTCGAACAGCGGCAGCCGCTCGTCGTGGACCGCGAGACTCCGCAGCAGCTCTGCGCGGGTGACATGCGCGCCGGGTGTCAGGCAGTCGGTGACCCCGCTCAGGGCTTCCAGCAGGGCAAGGCGCGCGTATGCGTCCACGGCGTCCAGGTAGTCCCGCGCGTAGGGTTCGCCGTCGGCGTGCTGCGCGGCCAGGACGGCCGCGGCGGGCGCGGCGAGGACGTCCCGGCCGGTTTCGTCCTGGGCGGCGAGTGCGGGAAGGGGGGTGTCGACGGCCGGTCGCCAGCGGCGCGTGCCGGGCTCCAGGGGTGTCACCCGCCCCAGTTCCGCGAGATCCGCGCGCAGTGGTGCGACCTGGGTGAGGCCGGAGGCGAGGACCTGGCGGAAGGCGTGCAGTCCCTCGGCGGCGGTCAGTGGCTGCACGCCCCAGCGGGCGAGCCGTTCGCGGTGTTCGGGGGTGGCGACGGCGCCTTCGTCGCCCCAGAAGCCCCAGTCGACCACGGCCACGGGCCATCGCAGCCGGGTGGCCAGGTGGGCGCCGTAGGAGCTCATGAACGTCGAACCGGACGCGTAGTTGGACTGGCCGGGGTTGCCGGTGTGGGTGATGGCCGAGGAGAAGAGGGCGAAGAAGTCGAGCGGTTCGGCGGTGAGCGCGTCGGCGAGGGCGACGGTCCCGCGTGTCTTGGGCGCGAAGGCGGCGTGGAAGACGTCGTCGTCGGCCTGGGCGATGGTCCGGTCGGCGAGGACGAACGCCGTGTGCACGGCTCCGTCGACACCGCCGTACCGCTCGTGCATCAGGCGGACGGCGGCCCGCGCGGCGGCGGGGTCGGTGACGTCGCCCGGAAGGTACTCGACCTGCCCGCCGTGCGCCCGCAGCCGCGCGAGCGCGCCGTCCGCCAGGTGCCGTTCGGGCCTGCGTCCCATCACCAGCAGCCGGGCGTCCCACTCGCTCAGCAGGTGCTCGCTGACGACCCGTCCGAGGCCGCCGAGACCGCCGACGACGAGGTAGCGGCCGCCGCGTCGCAGGGGCAGCCGGTGGTCCGCGGGGGCGGGCAGTTCGGCCGGGGCGAGCCGCTTGACGAGACGGACACCCTCGCGCAGCGCAACCTCCGTGAAGGGCGCGGCGGCCGGCTCGGCGGCGACGGCAGGCACGAGGGACTGCCAGTCCTCGAAGGCGCGGCATCGTTCGAGGTCGGTGCCCGCGAGGTCCAGGCAGACCACGTCGAGGAACGGCAGTTCGCGCGAGAGCGTGCGCGCCATGCCGTGCAGGGATCCCGCGAACGGGTTGTCGACCGGGCCGCCGGGCAGGGGCTGCTGGCTGTCGCTGGTCAGGACGACGAGGCGGAGGCCGCGCGGGCGCTGGGCTGCCAGCGCCTGCGCCAGGTGGAACAGGGCGAGGCAGCCGTGCCGCTGGGTTTGTTCCAGGTGGGCCAGGTCGGTGGAGGAGTGACGGCGGGTATCGACGCCGCCGGCGAAGTAGAGCGTGCGGACACCCGGGTGCGCCCGGAGCAGCGCCACGTGGTCGTCACGGTCGCGCAGCGCCGTCAGTTCGACCGCCTCGCTCGCGCCGCCGTGGTGGCGGACCAGCTCGGCGGTGAGTCCGGCGTCGTGCCCGGCCGTGAGCACCAGGGCGGGTCCGGGGTCCTGGTCGGCCAAGGCGTGCGGGGCGGTCGGGGCGTCGAGGCGGGGTGCCACGCGCCACACGGGCACCAGGTGGGAGACGTCAAAGGAGCCGGGAGCCCGCACCACGGTCAGCCCGGTGAACTCCACGAGGGCCCGGCCCGAGGCGTCCGTCAACAGCACGTCGCACTTGACGGTCCCGCGTGCGGGGTCGGCGGCCACCAGACGGGCGTGGGCGTGGCGGACGGCTCCGTCCGCGCTGTGCACGCGGACCCGTTCGACGGCGGCGGGCAGCGTCGCCGGTTCCTGCCACGCGGGCACGGCCCCGTGCACGGCGTGCAGGGCGGCATCGGTGACGCCGGGATCTGTGATGCCGCCGTGGGCGCGGCTGGGCAACGGCGCGGACAGTCCCGCCCGCTCGGCCGGTCCGGCCGGTTCGGCGGGTTCCACCAGTTCGGCCAGGGCCTCCCCTTCGCCGCACCACAGGCGCTCCACCCTGCGGTACGACGGCCCGTAGTCGAGGCCGGTGGCGCGGGCCCGGTCGTAGAACGCCTCGTGGCTCACCTCCCGGGGGCAGCGGAGCCGCACGGCCGTGATGTCCAGCGGCGCCGGCGCGGGGGGTGGGTCGTCGGAGTGGGGCGCCCGGGTCCATGCCGTGACCGTGGCGTGTACGGTGCGCCGTTCGCCGGTGCCGGTGCAGGTCTCGACGCGGACGGCTCCGTCCCCGGCGGCGGGCAGGACGCGTACGACGGGCTGCTCGTCGGTGTTCACGACGAGGGCGGTGCGCCAGCGCACCTCGCTCAGTTCGGTGATCGGCCGTCCCGCCGCTCGTTCCGCCGCCGCGCGGGCCAGCGCCAGGTGGGCGACACCTGCGAGGACGGGCCGGGCGTCGACGAGGTGATCGGCCACCCACGGGTGATCGGGGGTGAGCGTGGCCGCGAACTCGGCCGCCCCGTCCGCCGCGACAGCCATCTCGGCGAGCGGCGCCCGGTCGGCCACCGCGGGTACCGGGGTCCGGCCGGGGGCCGTGGCCACCGCCGGGTGCACGGTCTCGGGCCAGTGCACGGGACCGGCGAACGGATAGGTGGGCAGAGGCACGGCGTGGGGCGCCCGGCCGTGCCGGTCGCGCCGCTCGGCGGCCTCCGGCCAGTCGAACTCCTCCCCCGCGACCCAGCGCGCGGCGACTTCGTGCCAGCGGCGCCCGGCGAACAGGCCGCGCGTGTCGGCCGTCTCGCGCCGGGGCGCCTCGGGTGCGACGCGGCCGGCCGCGTCGGCGGCGCCGGTCGTCACATATCTCGAGAGAGCCTCCGCCAGGTGTGCGCGGGTCGGCACGACGAACGCGACGCGGTGTTCGAAGGCTTCACGCCCGGTCTGGAGCGTGTGGGCGATGTCGTCCAGGCGCAGTCCGGTGGCGTCCGGGCCGGTGAGGAAGCGGGCCAGCCGGTCGGCGGCGGCCTTCAGGCGGTCCGGTGTGCGGGCGGACAGGACCACCAGGTGGTCCCCGCCGTCGGCCGGACGGTCGTCGGTGCGCACGGCGTCCAGGTGTTCCTCGATCACGGCGTGCGCGTTGGCGCCCCCCGCGCCGAACGAGCTGAGGGCGGCCCGGCGCACGTCGTGCCCCGGCCGGGGGTGCCACGGTTCGGCGGTGCGCTGGAGGCGGAACGGCGTCCCGGCGAAGTCGATCTTCGGGTTGGGCGGGTCGCTGTGCAGGGTCGGCGCGAGCGTGCGGTGTCGCAGCTGGAGGAGGATCTTGGTGAGTCCCGCGATGCCCGCCGCGGCCTCCGCGTGGCCGATGTTGGGTTTCACCGAGCCGAGCGCGCAGTACTGGCGCTCCTCGATGGACCGGCCGAACACCCGGGCCAGGCCGGCGATCTCGATGGGGTCGCCGAGTTCCGTGCCGGTGCCGTGCGCCTCCACGTAGCCGATGCCCGCCGGGTCCAGTCCGGAGCGGCGCAGTGCCGAGCCGATCACGGAGGCGTGGGCGCGCGGTGAGGGCACGGTGTAGCCGTTGGTGTGGCCGCCGTGGCTGATGGCGCTGGCGCGGATGACGCCGTCGATCCGGTCGCCGTCGGCGCGGGCGGCGGCCAGCGGCTTGAGCACCACCGCGCCCACTCCCTCACCGGGGACGAACCCGTTGCCGCCCTCGCCGAACGCCCGGCAGACCCCGTCGGGGGACATCATGCGCTGCTCGGCGAGCATGGCGTACTTCATCGGGTGGAGGTTGAGGTAGGCGCCGCCCACGAGGGCCGTCCGGCACTCGCCGCGCCGCAGACTCTCGCAGGCCAGGTGCAGGGCGGTGAGGGAGGCGGAACAGGCGGTGTCGACGGTGAGGCTCGGGCCGTGGACGTCCAGGAAGTAGGAGAGCCGGTTGGCGAGGGAGAACTCCATCGAGTAGGCCGGGACCGGATTGCCCTTGCCCCACTCCTCGGCGCCGACCAGGCCGTACGCCAGGCCCGTGGCGCCCACGAAGACGCCCACCGCGTGTCCCTCGTCCGTGCGGGTGGTGCGGTGCAGCCGGGAGCGGGTGTAGCCGGCGTCCTCCAGCGCCGACCAGGCGACCTCCAGGAACAGCCGCTCGGCGGGGTCCATGCGGCGGGCCTCGCGCGGTGCCACGGAGAAGAACAGCGAGTCGAAGCGGGCGACGTCGTCGAGGAAGCCGCCCCAGCGTCCGTAGCTGGTGCCCGGCCGGCGCTCACCGTGGTCGAACCAGCGCTCCTTGTCCCACCGGTCCGGCGGGATCTCCCCGATCGCGTCCCGGCCCTCCACGAGCATCCGCCACAGCTGTGACACGTCCCGCGCGCCGGGATAGCGGCCCGCCACACCGATGACGGCGACGGCGTCGCCGGGCGCGGCGTCGGCGTCGGGCAGTTGGGCGGCGGGCCGGGGCGTGGCCCGCGCGGCGGGGCGCACGTCGAGGGAGGGGGCGGCGGGCTCGGCGGCGGGTGCTGCGGGTATACCGGCCGCAGCAACCGGGGCGCTGCCGGGGGGAGTCGGTGTATCGGCCGGGGCGGCCGGTGTGCCGGCCAACGCGGCGAGGGCCGGACGGTGGTGGGCCACCAGATGGTCGGTGAGGTCGTCGACCGTGCGGTGCTCGAACAGCAGCGTCGCGGGCATGGGCCCCAGCCGGTCCTCCAGGGCGGCCGTGATGCGCTTGACCATCACCGAGTCGATGCCGAGCGCGGAGAACTCCTGGTCGGACCGGAGCCTGCCGGGCGCCATACGGGTCAGCCGCGACACCAGGTCCAGCAGGAAGGCTCGTGCCACCTCGGCCGCCGCTTCCGGCGCCGCCGCAGGTTCGGCCGGCCGTCCCGCCGCGGGGGCGCCGGGCGTCACCTCGCCCGTGAGGCGGGCCCGTACGAACTCCTCGATGCGGCCGCGGTGACCGTGGACGACGACGACCTCGCGCGCCTCGGACCGCAGCGCCGCCGTCATCACGGCGAGGCCGGTGTCCGGCGGCATCTCGACCATGCCCTGGAGCACTTCGACGGCCCGGCGGTCGGTGTCGCTGAGGGTCATGCCGCCGTCGGCCCACAGCGGCCAGCCGACCGACACGGTGCGTCCGCTGCGGCGGCCTTCCTCCACCAGGGCGGCGCGGTGGGACGCGAAGCCGCCCAGCGCACGGCTCGCGGCGGCGTAGTCGGCCTGTCCGGGATGGCCCGCGTACCCGGCGAGGGAGGAGAACAGCACGAAGTGGCGCAGCGGTTCGTCCCGTGTCGCCTCGTCCAGGTTACGGGCGCCGGCCAGCTTGGGCGCCAGCACGCGCGTGTGGCCGCCGGGTGCCTTGTTGGCGATGTACGCGTCCTCGTTGACCCCGGCCAGGTGCAGCACGCCGGTGACCGGGCCGAACGCCGCACGGGCCTCGGCGACGGCACGCCGTACGTCGTCGGGCCGGGTCAGGTCACCGCGTACGTACCGGATCCGCTCCGTGCCGGTGCCGTTGGCGCGGCGCAGGGTCTCCCTCACGCGGGCGCCCGCGTCGGAGCGGCCGAGCAGGACGATCCGGGCGCCGGACGGCAGGGCGAGCCGCTCCGCGAGGCTCAGGGCGATGCCGCCGCCACCGCCGGACAGCAGGTGGACCCCGGCGGCGGGGGGCCCGGCGAGGGCCAGCGGGAGGGACGTCATGGTCCGCACCCAGCGGCCGCCTGCGTCGTGGCGCACCTGGTGCAGGGGCGCGACGGGTTCCGCCAGTTCGTCCAGGGCCAGCGCTACGTGGTCGGCCGCGCCGTCCGCGCAGACGGCGACCGGACGGATCCGGCTGTCCTCCTGGGCGGCGATCGAGCAGAAGCCGCCGAGCGCGTCCGCGGCCTGGGCGCTGTCCTCACCCACCGCGAGGCAGGCGATGGCCAGGCGCTCGCCGACCCGGCCGCGGATCAGGGTGCGCAGTGCCGGGTACACGACGTCCAGGCAGCGCTCGGGCCCTTCGGCCGTGACCAGGACGATGCGGTCGGGCACATCTCCAGCGGCGGCCAGTGCCGCCCACAGCCGTTCCCACGACGCGTCGTCGGCGAGCGAGACGGCGCGGGTGTCCGACGCGGGCACGGGCCCCGCGACGGCCTCGACGACCCTGCCGGTCCCCGGTGTCACGATGCCGGGCCGACGGGCGGCGGACGGGTCCAGCACGATCAGTGGCGGGCGTCCCTGCGCCGGGGGGCGGTGCGCGGTCGGCGCCACACGCTCCCAGCCGGACGTGAAGGCCACCACCTCGTGCGCGCCCGCCACCGCGGCCGTGCCGGACGGGGCCGCCGCGCCCATGAGAGCGACCGCGTCGGGGACGGTCAGCTCACCCGCCTTGACGCGCTCGAGGATGTGCCGACGGTTCTGCCTGGAGATCACTGCGCACCTTCCATGAGCCGTTCCGCTTCGTCCACCGAGAGGCGGCCTTCGTTGAGTGCCTGGAGCAGCTCCGGCAACGCGGTCCCGGGGGCCGTCGCCGGGGCGGGGACCGACGCCGGGGCCGGGGCGGGCGTCATGGGTTCGAGGGGTTCCGCCCAGTGGCGCCGTTGCTCGAACGGGTAGGCCGGCAGCGACACGCGGCGGCCCGGGCAGGCGGGCAACCGCCCCGTGCCCGACACCCAGCGCCGGGCCGCTCCGTAGGGATCGGGGTCCGGAGCGTCGGCGCGCTCGTCCGCGGCCCGGCCGTCCGGTCGCTGCTCGGCGCTGCCGGTGAACGTGTCCGGGCCGGGCTCCTCGTCGAGCAGGCGCCGCACCGCGACGACGAGTTGCTCCGTCGTCGCGGCGACGAACGCCGCCCGGTGGGCCATCGCGTCCCGTCCCTCGGCGAGGGTGTGGGCGATGTCGGTGAGCGCGAGCGGTCCGGACTGCTCGGCCGGGTCCCGCGTGAGGAAGCCGTGCAGTTCCCGCAGCCTGGCCCGCAGCCGCTCGGGAGTACGGGCGGACAGCGGGACGACGACCGGATCCCCGGGCGTGCCCGGCGCTGCGGGCCGGGTGTCGGGGTAGTCCTCCAGCAGGACGTGCGCGTTGGTCCCGCCGAGGCCGAAGGCGCTGACGCCCGCACGCCGGGGTGAGCCGCCCGTCGGCCAGGGGGTCAGCCGGTCCACGACGCGGAAGGGGCTGCCGTCCAGGTCCAGGAGCGGGTTGGCCTCGGTGAAGTGGAGCGTGGGCGGCAGCATGCCGTGCCGCATGGCCAGCACCGTCTTGACGACGCCGGTCAGTCCGGCGGCGGCCTCGGTGTGCCCCACGTTCGACTTGACCGTGCCGAGCAGGCACCAGGGGTCGACCGGTTCGCCGTCGGGCCTGCCGTCGAGCGCGGCGAATGCCTTGCGCAGGCCGCGTACTTCGATCGGGTCGCCGACCTCGGTGCCGGTGCCGTGCGCCTCCACGTAGCCGACCGTGCGCGGGTCCACCCCGGCGTCGCGGTAGACGGTGGCGATCAGGTCCGCCTGGGCCGTCGGGTTGGGCATCATCAGGGAGTCCATGTGTCCGCCGCCGCCGTGCGAGACCCCGCTGCCGCGCACCAGCGCGTACACGGTGTCGCCGTCGGCGAGCGCCCGGGACAGCGGCTTGACCAAGACCGCCACCGCGCCCTCGCCGCGCACCATGCCGTTGGCCCGCCGGTCGAACGCGGCGCAGCGGCCGTCGGGCGACATGATGCCGAGCTGGCCGAGGGCGACGAACAGGTCGGCGGTGAGGAACAGGTGCACCCCGCCGACGAGCGCCGCCTCGCACTCGCCGGACCGGACCGCGCGCACCGCCCGGTGCAGCGCCGTCAGCGAGCTGGAGCAGGCCGTGTCGACGGCCTCACTCGGGCCGCGCAGGTCCAGTTGGTACGAGATGCGGTTGGCGATGAGGCAGTGGCCGTTACCGCTGACGACGTGGCCCTCGCGGTGGCGGCCGGCGCGGTGCAGCTGCCAGTCGTAGTCGCGGGAGGTGGCGCCGATGAAGACGCCCGTGCGGGTGCCGCGCAGGGACGCGGGTCGGTGGCCGGCGTCCTCCACCGCCTGCCAGGCCGTCTGCAGCATGATCCGCTGCTGGGGGTCCATCAGCTCGGCCTCCAGCGGCGTCATGCCGAAGAAGTCGGCGTCGAAACGGTCGACGCCCTCGATGAAGGAGCCCCAGCGGCTGTTGACCGTGCCCGGTGTGCGGTGCGGGTCGCCGAAGACCTCACGCCAGTCGAACCGGTCCTGCGGGATCTCCCCCACCAGGTGCGTCCCGTCTCGCAGGTGCCGCCACCAGGTGCGCAGGTCGGGCGAGCGTGCGAAGCGGCCCGCCATGCCCACGATCGCGATCGGGTCGTCCTCGTCGGCGTCTGCCGCGGAGGCGGGGTGCCCTCGCGGGGTGTACTCAGGGGGCACGGGTGCCGCGGCGGCCGGCTCGTGCACCGCGTCCGGGGTCTGCCGCGGCGGCTGGGCGCCGGTGTCGCTCGCGGTGACCGTGGTACCGGCCGGGACCGCCGGAGCGTGCTTCCGTGTAGCGACCGGCGCGTGCTGAGCGAGGTGCGCCGCCAGCGAGTCGATCGTCGGGTGCTCGTAGAGCAGGACCTTCGGCAGCCTGCCGAACTCCGGTTCCAGGCTGCGCACCAGCTGGATGGCGCTCAGCGAGTCCATGCCGTAGTGGTCGAAGGTGACGGTGGTGTCCACCTGCTCCACGGCCAGTCCGAAGAACCGCGCGAAGACGGGAACCAGGCGCTCGCGCACCTCGTCGGCGTCGGCCGTCACGGGCTCCGGGGCGGCGGACCGGTCCTGCCGCTGGGGTTTTGGTGTATGCGGCCGGCTCGGGCGTGCGTCCGACGGCCGTGAATCCAGCGGCGCGGACGGCTGCGGGGCGGGCTGGGTGGGGAGGGACGGCTGTGGAGGGGTCTGGGCGGGCGGCCGCGGGCGGGTCTCCGCCAGGCCCGTGACCCGCGTGCCGCCGCCGGTCACGGCCGCCGCCGGTACCTGGCTGAACAGCACCGCGTTGTCGAACTCCGTTTCCGGCAGGTCCGGCGCGCCGAGCGCCCAGGTCCCCTCGAAGCCCTGCTCCGCCAGCGCCGCGCGCCAGCGCGGCACGTCGAAGAACGGCGAGTGCGGCAGCCGCGCCGCCACGTCCACGGCCGACCAGTAGCCGGGCAACGGCCCGATCATGGCCGTCATGCAGTCGTGGTTGCGCACCAGCTCCTCGAGTACGAGCGCACCGGACGGCGCGAGCAGGCGCCGGATGCGTCCAAGGCTCTCGCCCAGGTGCCGGGTGGCGTGGACGGAGTTGGCGGCGACGACAATGTCCGCGCTGCCCGCTTCGAAGCCCTGCTCCACCGGGTCCCGGTCGAGGTCGAGGACCGCGCAGGTGAAGTCCACCCGGGTGTCGGCGAACCGGGCGCGGGCGGCGGGCAGGAACGCCGGGGAGACGTCCGTGAACCGGTACTGGACGGCCTCTCCGTGCTCGGCGACGGCCTCCAGCAGCCTGCGCGTGGTCCCGCCGGTGCCGCCGCCGATCTCTGTCAGGCGTACCGGCCGGTCCGGGCGGGACTCCCGCAGGGCACGCACCCGGCCGGCCACCAGGCGGGCCACGATCTCGTTGTGGTGGTCGGCCACGGTATTGCCGTCGTAGATGCCCAGCAGGAGGTCGGGGTGGTCCGGGGAGAAGAACACCTCCAGCGCGTCGGCCCTGCCGGTCAGGATATCGGGCAGTCGGGGCAGGCAGACCCGTACGAGTTTCAGCCACGGGGCCAGTTCGGGGTGCTCAGCGGCCAGTTCGGACGCCTCGGCCGTGAAGTCCGGGGTGGTCGTACGGGACGCGGAGGGTGTCTTCGCCATCAGCGCGGCCAGCGCGTCGGCGAGACGGCCGTACCCCTCCTCGTCCGCGAGCAGTGCGCGCAGGCGCTGCGCGGTGGGCGGGGTGCCGCCGTCGGCGAGCAGATGCGCACACCAGCGCCTGATCAGGTCGTTGAGCCGTTCCATCCCCCGGGCGGCACGGCGTCCGTCGAACCCGCTGCCCTGGATGTGGCGCCGGACGTCGCGCACCTCGGCCGGGACGGCGGGCTGACCGTCCACGGGGACGGCGGGCCGGCGGATGCCGGCGGGTCGTCCCCCGTCGGCTCCCGGCAGTACGGCGCGCTGCCGGGCGGCGGGACGCAGGGCGCCGGGGGCCGCTCGTTCGGTTTCCGCCTCGGCGAACCAGAACCGCGCGCCGCCGAAGGGGTACGTCGGCAGGCTGATGCGCGCCGTCGCGGGGTCCGGCGCGGTCGTGGCGGGCAGCGGGTCGCCCGCCACCCAGGTCCGGGCCGCCTCCAGCAGCGGCTCGCCAGGGTCGTCGGCGGTGGCCGCCACGTGCACGCCGGCCGGGGCGTCCGGGTCCGCGAGGTACGCGTCCATCGCAGCCAGCAGTCCGTCGTGGGAGTCGGCGACGAGGACGACCCGGCGCGCCATGGCCTCCCGGCCCTGGTGGAGGGTCGCCGCCATCCGGTCGAGCGGCGCGTCGGGCGCGGCGGCGAGGAAGTCGCGGTGGCCGCGCACGAGCCGGCGCAGTGCCTCGCCGTCGCGGGCCGAGTACGGGAACAGCCGGGGCATGCGCGGGGCCGGGGCCGCATCGCGCACCGGAGCCTGTTCGACGACAGCGTGCGCGTACGACCCGCCGAAGCCGAACGAGCTCACCCCGGCGATGCGCGGTCGTCCGTCCGGCGTGTGCCAGTCGACGGGACGCGTGTTGACGTAGAGCGGGGTGTCGTCGAAGCGGCAGTGCGGGTTGGGCTGCCGGTAGTCCGGCATGGCCGGGATGACGCCGTGCTGGATCTGGAGTACGGCCTTGACGACGCCGACGAGGCCCGCGGCGCCTTCGGCGTGTCCGAGGTGGGCCTTGGCGGAGCCGACCGCGCAGAAGGCGGACCGTGCCGTGTGGCGGCGGAACGCCTCGACGGCGCCCTCGATCTCTATGGGGTCGCCCAGGGCGGTTCCGGTGCCGTGCGCCTCCAGGTAGCCGAGGTCGTCGGGCTCGATCCCGGCGCGTGCCCAGGTGTCCAGGAGCAGCTGGGTCTGGCGGGTGGGGCTGGGCGCGGTGACGGACCCGGCGCGGCCACCGTGATTGACGCCGACCTCGCGGACGACGGCGTGGATCGGGTCGCCGTCGGCGAGGGCCCGGTCGAGGGGCTTGACCAGGACGGCGACGACGGCTTCGGCCGGGACGTAGCCGTCGGCCCGGGCGTCGAAGGTGTGGCAACGCCCGGACGGCGACAGGGCTCCCAGCGCCGAGCTGCGCACGTAGTGCTGTGGGTCGAGGATCAGGTTGGTCCCGGCGGCGAACGCCATGTCGCACTCTCCGCGCCGCACGGCGGCGACCGCGAGGTGCAGGGCGTACAGGGACGAGGAGCAGGCCGTGTCGACGACGAGGGAGGGGCCGGCCAGGTCGAAGTGGTGGGCGATCCGGTTCGCGGCCATGGTGACGGAGGTGCCGGTCACGTCGTGGGCGCCCATCCGCCGTCCGGCGGCGGTCATCGCCTGGTCGTAGTCGCTGAAGCAGCGGCCTACGAAGGTGCCGGTCGCCGAGCCGCGCAGCCGGCCGGCGACGCCGGCGTCCTCGGCGGTCCGGTGGAATACCTCCATCAGCTGGCGGGTCTGCGGGTCCAGGCCCTCGGCCTCGGCGGGGGTGAGTCCGAAGAAGGCGGCGTCGAAGCGGCTGATGTCGGTGAGGAAGCCGCCGTGGCCGCAGTCGGTGGCGTCCGGCCGCTCGCCGTGCGGGTCGTGGTAGAGGCGGTGGTCCCACCGGTCGGCGGGGACGCCGGTCACCAGGTCGCGCCCGCCGACGAGGTCGGCCCAGAATCCCGCGATGTCCTCAGAGCCGGGGAAGCGTCCCGCCATGCCGATGACGGCGACGGGCTGTTCCGGTCCCGGTGCGCCGTCACGGTCGTCGGTGTCCGCTCGGTGCCGCGGCGCCACGGGCTGCTGTGCCGGTGCGTCGGTGGGTGCGGCCTTGTCGTGCGCGGAGGCCGCCTCGCGGCGCAGCGCGGCCTGTACGGCGTCGGGGCGGGTGTCGAGCAGGTGGTTCACCAGGCGGTCGGTGTCCGGGTACCGGAACAGCGTCGTGGCCGGCAGGTCGACACCGAGCCAGGACCCCAACTCCGTGGTGAACGAGGCGAGTTCCACGGAGTCCAGGCCGAGGGCCATGAATCCCGCGTCCCGCACGGACGACGGCTGCGCCTCCTTGCCGGCGCGGCGCAGGGCCGTGGCGAGCGCCGTGACGACGTGGACATCGAGTGCTCCGCGCGGGTCCGGGACGTCGCCCGCGTCGGCGGCGGCATCGGCGGCCGTGTCGGCGCGCGGTGTTTCCAGCGCGGACCTCATGCGGGCGGCGTCGCCGTGCAAGACGACGACGCGTTCGACGCCGAGCCCGAGGGCGGTGTCGAGGGTGTCGAGGGCGGTGACGGTGTCAAGCGGGACCGATCCGGTGCGGGCGAGGACGCGGTCCTGGAGCGCGGGGTCGATGTGCATACCGCCGTCGCGCCACAGCGGCCAGTCGACCGCGACGGTCACGCCGTGCCGTTCACCGGCCCTGCGCCGCTCCTCGCGCCAGGCCGCGTAGGCGTCCAGAGCACGGTTGGCCGCGCTGTAGTCGGCGCCGCCCGTGCTGCCCGCCGCCGCTGCGAGCGACGAGTACAGCAGCAGGTAGTCGAGCCGGTCGCCGCTCGTGACGGCGTCGAGGGCGGTGACGCCGGGGAGCTTCGGGGCGAGGACCCGCTCGACCCCCGGACGGCTCTTGTTGACGACCAGTGAGTCCTCCAGGACTCCGGCGGCGTGCACGACCCCGGTCAGTGGTCCGAACCGTTCGCGCACTTCCTGTACGGCGGCGGACAGTGCGGCCCAGTCGGTCACGTCGGCGCAGAAGTAGGCGGCACGTGCGCCGAAGGCCTGGAGTTCGGCGACGGCGCTGTCCGTGTGGGCGCTCCTCCGGGAGCGGCCCAGCAGGGCCAGGCAGACGTCACCCGCCGCCGCGATGCGGCGGGCCGTGTGCAGGCCGAGTCCGCCGGCCCCGCCGGTGATCAGGTAGACACCGCCGGGGCGGCCGAGGCGCACCGGGGCGTGGGAGGCGGAGGGCGGCCCGGCCGGGACGAACACCTCCGTGAGCCGGCCCTGGGCGGTGTGCCGGACTTCGGTGCCGTAGGCGTCGGCCGGTGCGTACGCCTCCGCGAGCAGTGTCCGCGCCTCGACGGCCGACGCCTGGTGCCACACCGTCTTCAGCAGGAGCTTCGGCTGTTCGAGCCGGACGCTGCGGGCGAGGCCGCCCACGGCCGCGTGCGCCGGGCTCGGGCCGCGGGCGGCGTACCCGTACACCACGGGCAGCGGCCGGGTCAGGCCGACGGCGAGGGCGCGGCACAGCAGCAGGGCGGACAGAACGCCGCCGGTGCTCGTCTCCCCAGTGGTGTCCCCGGACAGCGGCCACAGGTGGAGGACGGCTCCCGGCGCGCGGTTCTCCGCACGGAGGGTCTCGACGAGCCGGACGTAGTGCTCGGCGTCGCCGGGCTCGATCTCGAACTCGTCGGCGGACACCCGCTGGTAGGACATGCCGGGCCGGACGCGGACCACGTCGGGGTGCAGCGCGCGTATCTCCCGTACGCGGTAGGTGTCGGCGTCCAGGAGCAGCAGTGGGCCGTCCTGGACGGGCGTGGCCGCGGTGGCCGGCAGGGGCAGGGGGCAGGTGTCCGGGACATACAGCAGGGTGGCGGGACCGTCCGGGCTCGCGGCTCGGGGCTGGTCGCGGGTCGGGGACGGCTGCCCCGGCCCGGGGTCGCCGAGCCAGTAGCGCCGGCGCTCGAAGGGGTAGGTCGGCAGGGAGATCCGCCGCGCCGCGTCGAGGGCGGGCCAGTCGGACGGGGCGCCGGCGGCCCACAACCGCGCGGCCTCGGTCTCCTCGGCGGCGCCGCTCGTGCTGGTGCCAACGGTCTCCGTACCGGCGTAGGCGGGGTGGGCCGGCGGACGGCCGTCCGCGAACGCCCGCAGTGCGTCGGCGAGTTCGGACGTAGAGGCGGCCACCACGGCGAGGCGGTGCTCCATGGCGCGGCGGCCGGCGCGCAGGGTGTGCGCCACGTCGGCCAGGCGCAGTCCGGGCCGGGCCCGCAGGTGTTCCGCCAGCCGCCCGGCCTGCTCGCGCAGCCGATCGGCGGTCCTCGCGGACAGCGGGATCGCGAGGGGCCGACCGGCCCCGGGCGGCTCGGGGGCGTCCGCAGGGGCGAACTCCTCGATGACGACGTGGGCGTTGGCGCCGCCCGCCCCGAAGGCGCTCACGGCGGCCCGCCGGGGCAGCGGGCGCCCGGTGTCCGGGTCGACCGGGGCGGGCCAGGGTTCGGGGGCGGCGGCCAGCCGGAATGGCGTCCGCTCCCAGTGGATGCCGGGGGCGGGCGTGCCGATGTCGCCGACGGCCGGGAGGATGCGGTGCCGCAGCGCCATCAGCGCCTTGGTGAGGCCGACCATGCCCGCCGCGGCCTCCAGGTGGCCGACGACCGGCTTGGCGGAGCCGATCACGCAGTACCCGAGGTCGCTGGTGTGCCGCGCGTACACCGAGGTGAGGGCCTCGACCTCGATCTGGTCGCCGAGGGCGGTGCCCGAGGCGTGCGCCTCAACGTAACCGATGGTGCGCGGCGCGACACCGGCGTCGGCGAGCGCGGCGGAGACCACCCGTGCCTGGGCTTCGGGGCTCGGCACGGAGTAGCCGCCGGTCCGTCCACTGTGCAGCAGCGCCGAGCCGCGCAGCAGCCCGTAGACGTGGTCGCCGGAGGCCAGCGCGTCGGACAGCGGCCGCAGCAGCAGGGCGCCGACGCCCTCGCCGGGTACATAGCCGTCCGCATCCCTGCCGAACGGACGGCAGCGCCCGGTGGGCGACAGCAGCCCCAGCTCGGCCAGCCTCAGGTATTTGTACGGGTGCAGGGACAGGTTCACCCCGCCGACCAGCGCCGCGCGGCACTCGCCGCGCCGTATCGCGTCGGCGGCGAGGTGCAGGGCGGCCAGGCTCGCGGAGCAGGCGGTGTCCACGGTGATGCTGGGCCCGGCGAAGTCGAAGAAGTACGACAGCCGGTTGGACAGGGCGGAGGACCAGGAGCCCGCGACGTCGGCGGTCCCGGCGCGCAGCCGCTCCAGGCCGTGCAGTTGGTAGTCGTTCCACATGGCGCCGGCGAAGACGCCCACGGCCCGGTCGGTCTGGGCGGCGAGCCCGTCCGGAGTGTGTCCCGCGTCCTCGATCGCCTCCCACGCCGCCTGGAGCAGGAGCCGTTCGTGCGGGTCCATCAGTTCCGCCTGACGGGCGCTGATGTGGAAGAAGGGCGCGTCGAACTCCGCTACGCCGTCGCAGAAGACGCCCCAGCGGGAGTACGTGCGTCCCGGTGTGCCGCGGGACGGGTCGAAGTACGGTTCGTGGTCCCAGCGTTCGGGCGGGACGGGCGTCCCCCGGTCCTTGCCGTTGCCGAGTACGTCCCACAGTTCGTCCGGGGTCCGGGCACCTGGGTAGCGGCCGGCGAGGCCGACGACGGCCAGCGGTTCGCCCTCGGGAGTGCCGACTGCCGGACGGGCAGCGCAGACGGGCGACACGGCGGGCGACGACGGCCGGCCGACTGCCGGGGTGCCGGCCAGCGACCGGCCCACCGCTTCCCGGTCCGTGACTCGCGGTTGGTCCGCTTCCCGGTCCCCGGCGGCCGACAGACTGTCCATCTCCGGCTCTTCCGCGCCCAGTTCATCGATTTCGGGGTGCTCCGCCCGCAGGTGGCCCGCGAGGCGCCTGACCGTGGGGTGTTCGAAGAGGAGCGTGGGATAGAGGTCGGTTCCGAGCATCTCCTCCAGGTCGCCGACGAGGCTGAGCAGGTCGACCGAGCTCAGGCCGCACTCGTAGAAGCCGAGTTCACGGTCGACACGGGTGGGCTCGACGCCGAGGCGCCGTGCGACGAGTGCCGCGACCCGTTCCTCGAACGCCCCGGCGTGAACCGGTGCGGGGGTGGCCGACAGGGGCTCCGGGATCCGTTCGGCGGGCGGCCGGGTGCGGTCCGTGATGAGGGCGGCGGACCGGACCCGCTTGGCACGGAAGCCGACCAGTTCGGCGACGACCTCGCCGTCCGTGCCGCAGATCTCTATGTCGGCCTGGAAGAGTTCGCTGTCGAACCCCCCGGTGACCGGTCCCGGCACGTGGACGAGATTGTCGGCACCCACGCCGGTACGGGCCCGCAGCGACTCGATGTAGAGGGGGATGTAGGCGTGCCGGGGCGTGCCCAGATCCTGCTCCGGGAACAGCAGCATGGGCACCAGCGTGGCGAAGTCGAGTACCGCCGGGTGGGCGTGGAAGTGGTCCACGTGCTCGGCCGCCTCGTCCGCGAGCCGCATGCGCGCCAGCGCGTGTCCCGGGGCGACGTGCACCGTGCCGGACGCCTGCATGAAGCCGCGGTGGTGGATGTCGAGGGCTCGGACGTAGCCGTAGAGCCTGTCCACGTCGACGGTGCGTGTCGCCGACGCCGCCAGGCCGGCCGGGTCGATCCGCCGCCACGGTGTGCCGTCGGCGGGGTGGATCTCGGCGGTGCAGTTGGTCTCCCACGCGGCATGGGGGTTTCCGGCGGGGCGGCTGCGCACGGTGACGGGCAGCGGCTGTCCGGGGTCCGCGTCGCCGAGGACGACCTCGACGGCGCTGCGGTCGCCGGAGCCGACGATGGGGGCGTGGAAGACAATGCGGTGCAGGGCGACGAGGCCGGGGTCGACTCCCGCCCGCTGCACGGTCCGCAGCACCAGGTCGAGGAGGAAGACGCCGGGCAGCACCGGCACTTGGTGGACGAGGTGGTCCCGGACGGCCGGGTCGTCGGCACCGACGCCGGTGGTGGCGCGGCGGCCGGCGAGCGGGCGCAGCAGGTCGTGGGGGCGCTGGACGGATGACCGGTTCTGCGGCATGACTAGATCAATTCCTCCAGCTCGAGCACGGGACGGGGCGTGATGCGCAGGGGATCGTCCTGGCCGGTGCGCTCGACCCAGTGCCGGCGCCGTTGGAACACGGGCGGCGACAGGGGCGTCCGTACGGCCTTGCGGCCGGTCTCCTCGGGGCCCGCAGGCTCGCGGAGGACGACGTGGCAGTTGGTCCCGCCGAAGCCGAAGGCGCTGAGGCCGGCTCGGCGTACACCGTGCCGGGGCTGCCAGGGCTCCAACCGGTCCTGGATGCGGAACGGCGACGTCTGGAAGGCGAACCTCGGATTGGGGCGCTCGCAGTGCAGGGTGGGCGGCAACTGCCGGTGCTGGAGCGACAGCACGATCTTCTGGAGGCCGGCCATGCCCGCCGCCATCAGCAGGTGCCCGACGTTCGACTTGACACTGCCGACGCCGCAGAACTGGCTCTCGTCGGTGGACTGCGCGAACACGCTCGTCAGAGCCCGCAGTTCCATGGGGTCACCGATCATGGTGCCGGTGCCGTGCGCCTCGACGTACGACACGCTCGCGGGGTCGGCCCCGGCGCGTCGCAGCGCCTCGCGGACGACCGCCTGCTGGGCGTCGGGGTTGGGGGTGGTCAGGCCCATGGTGCGGCCGTCGTTGTTCATGGCCGTCGACTCGATCACCGCGAGGACACGGTCGCCGTCGGCGAGGGCGGCGGCCAGCGGTTTCACCAGGATCGCGCCGACTCCCTCGCCGGGCACGAAGCCGTTGGCGGACGCGTCGAACACGTGGCAGGTGCCGTCGGGCGACAGGGCGCGCGCGGCGCTGAGCGAGAGGTACGGCGTCTCGTCCAGCAGCAGTTCGGCGCCGCCCACGACGGCCATCTCGCACTCGCCGAGCTGCAACGCCTGCCGGGCGAGGTGCAGGCTCGACAGCGACGACGAGCAGGCCGTGTCCACGACGAGGTTGGGTCCGCGCAGGTCGTGCAGGTGGGCGAGGTGGGCGCCGATGAAGTTCTGGTTGAGGCCGGTCGCGGTGGCTCGGCCGGGAACGGTGATGCGCGACGCGTAAGTGCTGGTGCCGGAGCCCACGAAGACGCCGACGGCCCGGCCGCTCAGCTCCTCGCCCCGGTATCCGGCGTCCGCGATGGCCGTCTCGGCCGTCTCCAGGAAGAGCCGGGTCAGGGGGTCGACGTGCGCGGCGTCCGCCTCGGGGATGCCGAAGTAGGCGGGGTCGAAGTCCTCGATGCCGTCCAGGTAGCCGCCCCACTTGCTGATGCTCATGCCGGGCGCGTACTCGGGCGAGTAACGGGAGGCCACGTCCCACCGGCTGCGTGGGACCTCGCGGACGCCGGACCGGCCGTTGCGCAGCAGGTCCCAGAAGGCCGCGGTGTCGGGGGCGCCGGGGAACCGGCCCGCCATGCCGATGACGGCGAGGGGCATGCCGGGGCCGGTGCCGGCGGCCGGTTCGCCGGTCGGTGCGGGCGCGGGGCGGGGCGGGGCGGGAGATACGCCGGTCGTCGGCTGTCCGGCGGGCCCGGCGGGCCCGGCGGCCCAGCGTGTGATGCCCTCGCGGTGGGCGTGGAGCAAGTGGTGGGCGAGCCGTTCGACCGTGGGGTGTTCCAGGACGACGGACGGGTCCAGGGGCGCCGCGGTGGCGGCCTCCAGCCGGACGACGATGCTCGCGATGAGGATCGAGTCGACGCCGAGGTCGGCGAACGGGCGGTCGTGCGCGATGCGGTCACGTGGCGTGCCGAGCACCTCGGCGAGAACGTCCGCGACGTGATCGGCGCAGCGCTGGACGAGCCGCGTGTCGTCCGGCGCCGACTGCGGATCGATCCCGTCCGCCACCGGTCCTGCCTCGGATCCCGCCACCGCCCCCGCCTCCGCTCCCGTCCGCGGCCGGGGCCGGGCGTTCGGCTGGGAGGTCGCCTCGGGGGACGCGTCGTCCGGGGCGGTGCCGGACCCGGTGGCGACGGGCCGGGTGGCGACGGCCGCGAGCGCGGCGTGCTGCTCCGTCGCCAGCGCGGCGTCGAGCAGGAGGAGTCCGTCCTCCGGGCGCATGGGTACCAGGCCCACCTCTCCGTAGCGGGGCGTGGTGACCTCGCCCATGCCGATGCCGGACCAGCTGCCCCAGGCGAGGGACAGCCAGCGGGTGGCGCTGCCGCGAGCGTCGGCGCGGGCTTGTGCGAATGCGGCGTAGTCGTCCAGGGCCGCGTTGGCCGCGGCGTAGTCGCTGAGGCCAACGGAGAGCCGCGGCATCAGGGCCGAGACGGAGGAGTAGAGCACGACGAAGTCCGGATCTGCGTCGTCCAGGGCCCGGTCGAGCGCGGCCAGCGCCGGTCCCTTCGGCTCCCACGTCATGTCGAACTCGTGCGGGGGCTTGTGCACGAAGGCAGGGGTGAGTGAGACGGCACCAGCGCAGTGCAGGACGCCCGCCGGCAGCCCGAAGCGGGCGCGCACGTCGTCCAGGAACGCGGCCAGCCGGTCGGGGGGACCGTGGTGCAGCAGCACCTGGGCTCCCGCCGCCTCCATGCGGGTGATCGCGGCCGTGCGGGTGGCCCACCAGTCGTCCGCCGTCGCGTGTGCCCAGCGCTCCCTCGGCGGCAGGGCGCGGCGGCCGGTGAGGGCGAGCCGCCGGGCGCCGCGTGCGACGAGCAGTTCGGCGGCGGCGATCCCGAGGCCGCCCGTTCCGCCGGTGATGAGGTACGGGCGGTCGGCGGTCACGGCGACGGAACCGAGGAACCCCTCGTGCCCCGCGGCCGGTACCGGGACCGGCTCCAGGTCCCCCACGTGCCGTGCCCCGCCGACGTAGCGGATCTCGGCACTCTCGGCCGCTGTCGCGGTGGGGAGTTCGGCGGCGGCCAGCGCCACCGGGCCCGGAAGCCTCTCCGGTACGGCGTCGTACTCGACGGTCACGGCGGTGACGGCGGCGTACTCCGCACCGACGGCCCGTACGCAGCCGGCCATGCGAGCCGCGGTCAGCACCGCGTCCCCCTGCCCGGCCCCGGCGGGTCGGGTCGCAGGCGTCGGCCGGACGTGAACCACGGTGACCGCGTGGTCCCGGGCGCGGGACGCCAGCTCCTGAAGCAGCGCGATCCGGCCCGCGTGCCGGGACGGCCGTCCCGGAGCGGCGAGGGCGTCGACCACGTCGATGACGGCGTCGAACGGCCCGTGGGCAGCCAGTTCCCCGTGCAGGACCTCGCGGGTGCGCTCCCGGTCGTCGAGGTCGGCCTCCACGGTGCGGGCGCACGGGAGCGGCAGTGGTGAGGGCTCGCGCAGCACGACCACGTCGTGTCCGTCGAGCCCGGCCAGTTCCTCCGCCAGTCCGGCGCCGGCCTCGGCGCCGACGAGCACCAGGGTGGTCAGGCGCCCGGCGGACGGCGCCGTACCGCCCGCGGGCGCCGGCGTCCAGGTGCGGGCGAGCAGCCGCAGTGATGGCGGGCCGGCGTCGGCGGCGGGGCTCTTTGCGGTGGCCGGGGCGGTGGTGGCGGCGGGGGCCATGGCGGCCGTAGGGATCGTCCGCGCCGCCGAGGCCGCCGGAGCGGTCGGAGCCATCGGCACGGTCGCGGCGGTCAGGGCCCGGGGGCCATACTGGTTGGAGTGATCGAACGGGCGGGCCGGCAACGGCACTCGGCGTCGCCCCGGTTCGATCGGCCAGGAGACGTCCTCACCGGCGACCCACCGACGGGCCGCCTCGTGCAGATCTGAACCCGCACCCGAACCGGAGCCCGGCCCCGAACCCCGACCGGGGCCCGCGCCGTCGGCGGCGGCCGCAGCGGTGCCGGTGTGCAGCCCCGGTGCCGTACGGCCGTCGAGGAAGGCGTCGAGCGCGGCCACGGCCTGCGCGCGACCGGGAACAACGAGCGCTAGCCGGGCGCACATCGGGTCGCGTGCGACGCGCGACGTATGGGCGAGGTCGGCGAGATCCTGCCCCTCCTGCCGCAGTGCGTCGCGCACCACCCGGGCGTAGGCACCCAGCCGGTCGTCGTCGGGGGCGGACAGGACGAGGACCTGGTCCCCGGCGGGCTCCGGTCGCGTCGCGGCCACGGTGCGGGCGGGAGGCTCCTCCACGACCAGGTGGGCGTTGGCCCCGCCGAAGCCAAAGGCGCTGATTCCGGCGCGCAGCGGCAGGGGTGCCCCGGAATCGTCGACAGGCCGCCACCGCCGTGGTTCGCACAGTACGTGAAACGGGGTGCCGTCGAGCCGCAGATGGGGGTTGGCGCGCTCCCCCACGGCGTTCGGCGGCAGGGTGCGGTGGCCAATCGCGAGCAGCACCTTGAGCAGCCCGGCGATACCGGCGGCGGACTCCAGGTGCCCGATGTTCGCCTTCACGGCGCCCAGGTGGCACCAGGGTCCCGCGGTGCGTGCGCCCGCCCGGCCGAAGGCGGCGGTCAGGCCCGCGATCTCGATGGGGTCGCCGAGCCGGGTGCCGGTGCCGTGCGTCTCGACGTACGTGACGGTCCGCGGGTCGACGCCGGCCCGGTTCAGCGCGGCGGTGACGACCTCGGCCTGGGCCTCCGGGCGGGGCGCGGTCAGGGAGTGGGCCCGGCCGCCGTGGTTCACGGCACTGCCCCGGACGACGGCTCGGATCGGGTCGCCGTCAGCGAGGGCCCGGTCCAGCGGCTTGAGGACGACCACGCCGACGCCCTCGCCCCGTACGAACCCGTCGGCCCGCTCGTCGAAGGTCCAGCAGCGGCCGGTCGCCGAGAGCATCCCGGCCTGGCCGAGCGAGTCGAACCACGCCGGGGAGAACAGCGCGTTCACCCCGCCGGCGACGGCGAGGTCGCACTCCCCCGCCTCCAGCGCGGCCAGCGCCCGGTGCAGTGCCGTGAGCGAGCTGGAACAGGCGGTGTCGACCACCTCGCTCGGCCCGCGCAGGTCCAGCAGGTAGGACAGACGGTTGGCGATGACGCTTTGGACGTGTCCGGTGATGCTGTGGGCGGCGACCTCCTCGCCCGCCCGGCCGAGCAGGTCGGCGTAGTCGGACAGGGTGGCGCCGACGAAGACGCCGGTACGGCTGCCGGCCAGGGACTTCGGGCGGATCGCGGCGTCCTCGACCGCGTGCCACGCGGCTTCCAGGAACAACCGCTGCTGCGGGTCCATCAGGCGCGCCTCGCGCGGGGAGACGGCGAAGAACTCGGCGTCGAAGGCGAGGATGTCGTCCAGGAACCCGCCGGCCGGCACGGAATCGCCGAAGCGGTCCCCGGGCGCGGGCACGACGAGGTCGCGGCCCTCGATCAGATGGGCCCAGTAGGCGTCCAGGTCCGGCGATCCGGGCAGCCGACCGGCCATGCCGATGACGGCGACCGGGGGCATGGTGCGGGGGTGCGCGGGCCGCGAGGCCCACGGTCGGGGATCGGTCACCACTGCGGTGGGCGGCTGCGGCTGCGCTTCGGCTCGGGACGCGGACCCGGACACCGCCAGTGCCGTGGGCGTGGGCGTTGGGGTGGACGCGGGTGGGGGCGGAGGCGTGGCCGGGGCTGTGGGCGCCTCCGGTACGGCCAGGGCGGGTCCCGCGCTCTCCAGCAGCGCCGACGCCAGCGCCTCGACGGTCGAGTGCTGGTAGAAGACCACCGGCGTCAGGGCCAGCCCCAGGCGGTCGTTGAGGCGGTTGGCGAAGTCGGTGAACAGCAGGGAGTTGAAACCGTAGTCGCCGAACTCAGCCGTGACCCGAACCTGTTCGGCCGGAATCTTGACCAGACCCGCCGCCTCGTCGCGCAGCAGGTCGCACAACCGCTCCCGGTCGGCGACCGGAGCCGCCACGGCCTGTATCCCGCCATCGGTCCGCACCCCGCCGAGGGCCTGCCCCGCGCCATCGGTCCGCAGCCCGCCATCGGTGCGCGGCGACGCCTCGTACACTGCGGATGGCGCAGACCCGGCCGACGCCCCCTGCCTGCCGGCCATCCCGTGCCGCCCGGCGAGCGCCGCGCCGATCCGATCCTGGTCGCCGAAGCCGACCAGGACGCGGGACCGGCCGAGGCGGAGGGCGTCCTCGAAGGCGGCGAGTGCGGCCGGTGTGTCGATCGGGGTGAACCCGAGCGTGGTCTCGATCAGGCGCCGGGCGGCGGACGGCATCTCCATCCCGCCGTCCCGCCACAGCGGCCAGGCGACGGACACCGAGCGGCCGGACCGCTCGCCCCGCGCCACCAGGGAGGCGCGGTGCTCCGCGAACGCGTCGAGGAAGCGGTTGGCGGCGCAGTACGACGTCTGGCCGGCGTTGCCCAGGGTGCCGACGAACGACGACATCAGCAGGAAGAAGTCCAGCGGGTCCCCGGCGGTGGCCTCGTCCAGGGCCAGGGTGCCCCACGTCTTGGGTGCCAGCACGGCGCGCATCTCGTCTGCCGTACGGTCGCGGGCGGCGCCGTCGTCGAGTACCCCGGCCGCGTGGATCACGCCGTGGACGGGGCCGAACGCCTCCCGCGCGTCGGCGAGCGCCGTGGCGAGGGCGCCGGGGTCCGTCGCGTCCGCCCGCACCTGCCGCACCGCGCCGCCGCTTGGGGCCGGCGACCGCAGCAGGGCCTCGCCGGGCCCGGTCTCCGCGCCGGAACGGCTCACCCACGTCACGCGTGCCGCCCACCGCTCGACGAGGTACGCGGTCAGCAGGCGTCCGACACCTCCCGCGCCGCCGGTGACGACGTAGTGCCCTCCGTGCCGCACGGGCGGCGCCTGTCCGGCGGGCACGGTGGCCCGGGTCCATGCGCGGACGAGTTGGTCGGTGCCGTCCACGAGCAGTTCGGGCGCGCCGGTGGCGAGCAGGGACAGCACCCGCGCCAGGTCCGGTTCCCCGGCGTCGATCTCGCACCGCACCGAGCGGAACCCGGGGACCTCGCGCTCCAGGGCGAGCCCGAAGCCGACGGCCAGGGCGGCGGCGGGGTCAGCCCACTCGGGTGGGGTGACGGTGACGTAGGTGACGGACCGGCTGGCGTCGGTGAGGCCGGCCAGCGTGTCGAGAGTGCCGGTCGCCTCGGTCAGTGACTGCGCGAGGGGTTCGGCGGCACGGTCGAGGGCGCGGCGGTCGACCACGACGGCGTGGCGCAGGCCGCGCACCAGGCCGGTGACGTCCCGGGGGTGGGCGACATGGTGGCCGGCGTTCCGCGCCCAGCCCGGCGTGCCGCCGACGACGATCACCGTGGCATCCTGCGCGAGTGCCGTGGGCATCGTCCGCGGGGCCGGGACGGGTGTCCAGTCGGGGACGTGGAGTTCGGCGCGCCGCTGCCTGGAGGCGGCGGCACCACCGGCCGGTGCGGCCGGTCCACGGGCGGCGCCGGTCCGAGGCAGCCAGTGCCGTGTGCGGGCGAACGGGTAACCCGGCAGGGACACCCGCCGGCCGTCGGCGCACGGCAGGATGTTCCGCCAGTCCAGCCGGGCTCCCTGGCACCAGAGCCGGGCGAGCTTGGCCAGTTCGCCACGCTCGGCGAGGGCGCGCAGGACCTCGGTGGTGCCCGGCGTTCCGTCGAAGACGTCACCGAGCCGGCCTGCGTCGTCCAGCCTGCCGAGCGCTGCGTCGGAGGTGTCCCGCACCGCCTCGTGCAGTTGCCGTCCCGGGGCGCCGAGTTGCTCCAGGCGGTCCGCGAGTTCGCCCGTTCCCGCGACGACGAGCGCCAAGCGCGTGTCGAAATGCTCTCGGCCCTCCCGCAGGGTGAACGCGACGTCAGCCAGCCGGAGTTCGCACTCCGAGGCGCGCAGCCGGACAGCCAGCCGCGCGCAGGCACGGCGCAGTTGCTCCTCGTCCCGCGCGGACAGCACGACGAGTTCCGGCCCGGCCGGCGCCGCGCCGGCCGCCGGGGTGGGCGGTGCCTCCTCCACGACGAGGTGCACGTTGACCCCGCCCGCGCCGAAGGAGCTGAGTGCGGCGATCCGCGGGGCGCCGTCGGCGGTGGCGGGCCAGGCAGACGTGGACTGCTGGACGTGGAACGGCGTGGCCGCGAAGTCGATGTCGGGGTTGAGACGTTGCGAGTGCAGGGACGGCACGAGCGTGCGGTGCCGCAGTTGCAGGAGCACCTTGGTCAGTCCGGCCAGGGCGGCGGCCGCCTCGGTGTGCCCGATGTTCCCCTTGATGCTGCCGACGGGGATCGACGCCGGGGTGCGCACGGAGGCGTAGGCCTTGCTCAGACCGCGGATCTCGATGGGGTCGCCCAGCGGGGTGCCGGTGCCGTGGGCCTCGACGTATCCCACGGCGGACGGGTCGGTGCCCGCCCGCCGGAGAGTGCGGGCGATGAGGTCGGCCTGCGCCTGCGGGCTGGGCACGGTGAAGCCGTTGGTGCGTCCGTCGCTGTTGGCGCCGACGGCCCGGATGACGCCGTAGACGTGGTCGCCGTCGGCGAGGGCGTCGCGCAGCGGGCGCAGCAGGACCGCGCCGACGGCCTCGCTGGTGACCATGCCGTCCGCGTCGGCTCCGAAGGGCATGCACCGGCCGGTCCGCGAGATCATGCCGAGCTGGGCGTACTGGATGCGGCGGGCCGGGTGCAGGACCAGGTTGACGCCTCCCGCGAGCGCGGCGGAGACGGTTCCCGCGCGGATCGCGTCGCACGCGAGTTGCAGGGCGACGCCCGACCCGGAGCACGCCGTGTCGACCGCGATGCTCGGTCCGGTGAAGTCCATGAAGTACGACACCCGGTTGGCGATCTGGTAGAGGTCGCTGTTCGGGTACCGGCTGTGGCCGTCCAGCGCGGCGTTGGCGCTGAGCACGGCGTAGTCCGGGCCCATGGAGGCGACGTAGACGCCGACGTCGCGGCCGAGACCGGCGGGGGTGTGTCCGGCGTCCTCGACGGCGTGGTAGGCCGCCTGGAGGAAGAGACGCTGCTGCGGGTCCATGGTCTCCGCCTCGCTGGGGGCCAGGTGGAAGAACAGCGCGTCGAACTCGTCCACGCCGTCGAGGAGTCCGCCGGCCGAGCTGTACGTGCGGTCGGGGCCGCCGTCCGGGTCGACCACGTCCCGCTGTTCCCAGCGCACGGCGACGTCGCCCAGCGACTCGACGCCCGCCTTGAGGTTGTCCCACAGTTCGGTGATGTCGTCAGCGCCCGGGTAGCGGCCGGCGATGCCGACCACGGCGATGCGGTCGTCCGGCACGCTCGCGGCGTCGGCCGACGGCACGGGAGCGATACCGGCCGTCGGCACGGGGGCGTCGCCGGCCCCCACGGCCGCGGGCGACGGCCGCGACACAGTCGTGGGAGACGGCTGTGGCACGGGCCGAGGGTGCGAAGTCGCCGGCGAGGCGGCGGGCGTGGACGGCTCCAGGGCGTGGGCGACGGAGCCGAGGGTGCGGTGCTCGAAGAACAGCGTCTTGGGCAGCCGTCCGAAGTCCTTCTCCAGGGCGACGGTGGCGTCGACGATCTCCAGCGACTCCAGCCGCAGGGACTCCACTGTGGTTTCCGGTGTGAGTTCAGTGACCGGGATCCGCTTGAGCCGACTGACCACGGCCCGTACGGCGTCGAGCGGATCGCTTCCGCCGTGCGCGGGCTCGGGCGTCCGAGCGGCCGGCGGCGCGGGATCGGGCACACGCTCGCCGGTGACGGCGCGGTGCAGTGCGGTCATGTCGGTCAGCTCGGCCGCCAGGTGCGCCAGCGCCGCACGCCGGGCAGCGTCCGCGGCCGGGCTGCCGCCGGCCGGTGCCGCGCGGCGCTCCGCCGTGGTGTCCTCGGGCGCCGGTCCGTCATCGGGCCGGAACGTCAGCTCGGCGAGACGGTCCAGCGGCGCCGTGTGCAACCGCGCCCCACCCCCGCCGTGCGCGGACTCGTCCACCACGGCTGCACCGGTCGCGGCTTCGCCCGTCACCGCCTGACCCATCGCGGCCTCGAAGAACCTGCGTCCGGGGGTGTTCCGGCCGGTCGGTCGGTGCTCGGCGGAGAGGACGGTGGGACCGCCCTCGGTGGTGACGGCGCGGGCCACCGCGGCCAGGAACGCGTGCTCTACGCCCCGCCCGAGGACACGGCAGCTCAGCAGGAACGTGTCGAGCCGGACCCGGTCGCCCTCGTCGCGGGTCACTGCGGCGCCCACCAGCCCGTAGTCGCCGAACCGGTCGCCGACCTCGGCCACCCAGCACCGGGCACCGTCGGCGAGCACGCCGCGCAGTTCGGCCTCGGTCCTGCGCAGCGGCGACAGGTTGAACTGGTTGGTGCGCTGCGTGAGCTGGGCGACGCGGGCCAGTTGGTCGTCGCGAGCCTCGTGGACGTCGACACGCAGTCCGAGACCGGCGATGAAGCCCGCGAGGGACGGCGCCGCGTCACGGGCCTCCTCCCGGCGCCGGGCCGCGCGGTACATCTCGGTGCGCCTGCGGTCCTCCTCGGTGACCTGCGCGCGGTCGAAGGCCCAGAGCCGGGCGAGGAACCCGGCCCAGTCCGCCTCGTCGGTGGGCAGTTGGAGGGCGAGGACCTGCGGCTGCGCCGAGCGTACGGCCGCGATCTCGACCGGGTTGTCGTCGAGGAAGACGAACGAGTCCAGCCCCACGCCGAGTTCCCGGGCCAGCGCCTCGATGTTGCCGGCCTTGGCGTTCCAGTCGACACGGCGGGCGGCGACGTGCTCGGGCCGCAGCGGCATGTCCGGGCGCAGCCGGAACACCTCGTCCACATCCTCGGCGGAGTTCTTGCTGGCCAGGCAGACGAGGACACCTTCGTCGTGCCGTCGTACCGCCCACTCCTGGAGGTGGCGGTGGGCGTCTCCCAGCTCCACTCCGAGGGCGCCGTCCTCGCCGCAGACGCCGCGCCACAGGGTGTTGTCACAGTCGAGGACGAGCACCTTGTACGGGCGGCCGAGCAGGGCGTGCACGGTGCGGGCGACCGCAGTGCCCAGTGCCGTGCAGGCCTCGGGCGTGTAGGGGATGTGCGCGTGCTCCTCCCGCGCCGCGTCGTGGTGGTCGGCCGTCCAGTGGCCGTCACCCCGGTCATCCAGCCGGGTCAGGTGCAGTCCGCGGGTCCCGTCAAGGGCCCGCCACAGGCGGTCTTCCACGGCCTTGAGGGCTTCGGCGCGGCGGGCGAGGGCGGGCGGCGACGCAGGGCAGAGCGCGACGAGCAGCGGCGCCGGGAGGCGCGCGGCCGCCGTGCGGGCCGCGGCGGCGAACTCGTCGGCCGTGCGCTCGCCTTCGGGTCCTTCCGGCCAGTCCTCCACGCGCACGAGCACCACGTTGCAGCCGCGCCGGTTCGCCGCGAACGCGCCGGCCGGGTCCAGGAGTTCCTGGAACACCTGCCCGTACGCCGCGGGTCGCACGGCCAGGTCGAGTCCGAGCCGCTCGCACCAGTGGGCCAGGACGGGATGGAGCGGGTCGGTGGTGAAAGTGGCGGCCACGGCGAGGGTGCCGCTGGAACCGCCCAGGGGGGCGTGGGTCGCCTCTGTCACGGGGGCGTCAGCCGCCTCGGTCACGGAGGCGCCGGCCGCTTCGGCGGCACGGTGTTCGCCAGCGCCGGACGGGTGTCCCGGCCCGCCGTCCCCAGCTCCCTGCCCCGGCGCATCCGCCCCCGCACCGTCGGTGGGTTCCCCTCCCCCGCCCGCTGTCCCGGGCACGTCGAACTCGTCCAGCACCTCGGTGGTCCCCGCCGCCACGCCGCTCGCCACGCGCCGAACCACGGCGGAGGCGACGGGCTCGACGTCCAGGGCGCTGTCGTCGGCCACGCTGTCGGCGAAGGTGGTCGCCAGGCGCGGTGGGCGGAGGATCAGCGTCGCCAGCATGGGGCGGTCGACGACCACCGCCTCCGCGAGCCCTTCCAGCGCCCGCTTCGCGGCTGTGTAGTGGGACAGCCCGCGGTGTGGTGCGTGGGCGTACGCCGAGGACACGGCGATGACGAGGCCGCCGTCGGCCATGTGCCCCGCGAACGCGGCGAGCGGCGCCTGGGCGAGCCGCAGGGCCGCCGTCACGTGTTCGCCGGCCCGTGCGGCCGTGTCCGGGTGCACGTCCATCGGCCGGGCCGGCGGGCCGGCGTTGAGGATCAGCAGGTCGGCCGCTCCGTCCCGCTCTTGCACGGCCCGCCGGAGTTCGGTGCACCAGGCAGGGTCGGCGACGTCCCCCCGGTGAAGGCGCACGCGAGTGCCGTCGGGGCCGAGCGCGGCGACGAGGGCCTCGGCCTCGGCGGTGCTGTCCCGGTAGGCCAGGTGGACGGTGGCTCCGGCGAGGGCGAGCGCCTGGACGAGCGCCGCGCCGAGTCCGCGGCTGCCACCGCACACGACGGCGGTCCGGCCCCGCAGGGCACCGTGCCGGGGTACGAGGAGGCGCAGCCGGTCCGGGTCCGGTGCGCTGGACTCGCGCCGGGCGAAGACGCGGACCTCCACGCGTGCCGTGGTGTGCCCGCCGGTCACGTCGCCTGTGAGCCGCACGGAACGGTAGCGCGGGTCCACGTCGGCGAGGACCGCCCGCCCTGTGAAGCCCCGCCGTCCAGGGAGGGCTTCGAAGTCGGCGTCGATGCCGCTGACGAGAGCGGCGCGGCCGGGGGCCTCCATGCCGGCGAGCTGGCTCGCCCAGGCCAGCACGGCCGCATGGTCCACGCCCACTCCCTGGCCCATGAGCCCTTCTGCCTCCACGAGACGCAGAAGTGCCTGCCAATCGGGGCGGTAGCGGGTGCCCAGTTGCGCGCCGGAGGCGAGCTGCGTCACCGGTGTGCGGGCCGCCTCGGCGGTGAACCGGTGCCGCGCGGGCCTGGCCGGCGGCGCGTGCACGGTGCCTTCGGCGTAGCGGACCTCGATCTCGGCCAGGGTGCGCCGGCCGTCGAGGACGTGTACGGAGGTCGGGCCGCCAGGGGTGTGCTCCGCCTCCCACCGGTAGAGTTGGCTCGGGTAGACCGGCCCGGGGAACCGTGCCCGGAGTGAGGCCAAGCGCAGCCCGGTGCCCGGCGCGGGGGCGAGGGCCAGTGCCCGGAGCACGCACAGCGCGCCGTGCGCCACCGGCTGCCCGAAGGGCGTCCGGCGGGCATAGGTCTCGTCCACGTGCAGCGGACTGTGGTCCCCGGCCGCCTCCGCGAAGGCCAGGACATCTGCTCGCGTGACGCGGAAGTCACCCGTAACGACGTTCGGCTCCATGCGCCGTTGTTCCTCCAGTCCGGTCTTCTCGTCCGGTCATCCCGGCAGTCCTGGTCCCGGTCACCGGCCGGTACGGCCCGTCGGCACTCCCAGCGTCCCGCTGACCGACCGGCGCACCCGTCAGCTGCTCGCCGGCGCCGCTTCGCGTGTCGCGCGGATGCGCCGGGTCAGGCCGGTGAGCACATTGCCGGGGCCGATCTCCCGCAGGTCGGGGTCGGGCAGCGTGAGCAGGTGGTACACGGTGTCGGTCCACCTGACGGGGGACCACAGCTGGCGGCAGAGCAGGTCGCGTATGTCGTGGTCGCCGTAGGGCTGGGCTGTCGCGTTGGCGATGACGGGGATCTTGAGACGGCCGAACACGTAGCCGTTCAGGAAGCGGCCGAAGCGTTCGGCGGCCGGTCGCATGCCCCGCGAATGAAACGCGCCGCTGACCGGGAGCGGCACAACCGTGGCTGCCTGTGCCGTCAGCGCCTTCGAGACCCTGCGTACGTCTTCGGCGCCGCCCGAGACGACGATCTGGTCCGGGGCGTTGAGGTTGGCGAGGTCGACGTCTCCGCCCTCGGCGTCCAGGACGTCCTGGACGGTGGACTCGTCCAGGCCGATGACCGCGGCCATGGTGCCCGGCCCGGCGTCGGCCATGAACGCGGCGCGCCGGGCGACGATCTCCAGGCCGGTGCGGAAGTCGAAAGCGCCGGAGGCGAAGAGCGCGGCGTACTCCCCCAGGCTGTGACCGGCCACCACGTCGGGTATGACGCCTGTCCTGCGGACCGCGTCCAGGTAGGCGAGGGCGTCGACGACGTAGACGGCGGGCTGGGTGAACCTGGTGTCCGCCAGGCGCTCCGCCGGGCCGTTCAGACACAGGTCGGCGACCGAGTAGCCGAGCGCGTCGTCGGCCTGGCGCACCAGGTTGGGGTACGTCGCGAGCAACTCGGCTCCCATGCCGACGCGCTGGGAACCCTGTCCGGCGAAGAGGTGGGCGACGGTCACGTTCGGCTCCTGTGGGGGGTCTCGGTGGTCAGGCCGGCCAGCCTCGCCGTCATGACGTCCGCCGCTCCGCGCATCAGCAGGTCCGCCAGCTCGTCGGCGTGGCGGTTGCGCCAGTGCTCCAGCTCGGTTCCGCGCAGGCGGGAGTTGAGCGCGCCGAGCGCGGGACCACAGTTGATCTGGTAGTCGACCTGGTGTTCCTCCGAGCCGCTCATGGCCAGGCGGATCGACTGCACGAAGTAGGCCTTGAAGACGAGCAGCATCTTGTGCTTCGGGTCCCGCTCGGCGCGGGCCAGCGATGCGGGGTTGGCCCGTGCGTAGTAGGCGCGGGTCTCCTCCCACACCTGGTCGAACGTCCGCCGGAAGTAGCGCCGCTGGAGCTGGTCAGCGGTGCGTACATCGAGGTCGTCCAGCGAGTCGTGGCGGCGGTAGAGCTCGTAGAGCCGGTTGGCGCGGGCCGGGTAGAACAGGCCGCGGCGCAGTACCTGTGCGCGGGCACCGGTCTCCAGCATGTCGCCGGCCGGAACGACGGTCATGTCCTGGACCTCGGCCTGCTGGAGCATGTCCTTCACACGGTCGCTGGTGCCGCACTCGGCGGTGCACTGGTTGATGCTGCCGGTGAGGACGAAGTCCGCGCCGAGAACGAACGCGGCGGCCACCGCCTCCGGCACCCCCAGTCCGCCCGCAGCGCCGACCCGCACCTGCCCGGCGGCGGGGAAGCGGGCGGCGGCCCGGTCGCGCTGGTGGACCGTGTCGGGCAGCAGCACGACGAGTTGCCGCTGGTCGGTGTGGCCGCCCGAGTCGGCCTCGGCGCACAGGTCGTCGGCGAGGGTGACGCGTTCGGCGAGGGCCGCCTCCTCGGGGGTGACGGCTTCGTCGGCCAGCAGTTCCTCCACGAGGTGCCGCGGCGGGGGTTCGAGGAAGTACTGTGCGACCTCGGGTCTCGACACCTTGGCCATGACCCGGTGCGGCACGTGCACGGAGCCGTCGGATGCCGTGCGCAGGCCACTGATCCGGTACTGGACCAGCGGCCGGGTCGGGACGACGAACGAGGCCGCCTCGACCCGGCGGACCCGGTGCTCGAGGAACAGCCGTACCTGCTCCTGTTCTTTGGCCGGATTCTCGTGCGATGCGAGGAGGTTGACTCCCCACGGGCCGTCACCGATCTCCCGCTGGAAGCGGCGTACGGCGGCGACGACCCGGTCGGCGCGCAGGCCGCCCGTGCCGAAGTAGGCGAGCAGGCCCGCCCTGCCCATCCGCAGGACGAGTTCCTCGGAGGCCACCGCCTTGTACATGGAGCCTGCCGCGTAGGCGTAGCGGACGCCGTGGTCGGCGCGGAAGGCCGCGCTGCCCAGCGCTTCCGCGCCGATACGGCCGTGCTCCTCGGCCGTCCGGCCGGCCCGCACGAGCGATGTGGTCATCTGTGCCCCGTCCCGTCTGTACCGCGTCCGGACGTCGTTGGCGTGCGACCCCGGGGTCCGGGGTCCTGGCCTCATCGGGCACCCGCCGGTCGGGGCGGGTGCCGCGGTCACCGGCCGGCGCCGGCCCTTCTCTGCTCGTAGCGCTCGAGGATGGCGGGCATCTCGGCGCTGACGAAGCCCAGGAACCGCTCCATGTTGGCCAGCCGCAGCAGGCGCTCCTCGGAGGCGTTCTCGGCCCTGAGGCCGGTCAGCCCGTTGGCGGCGACGCGGTGGAAGTCGGGGAACTCCGAGAAGATGCCCCGGACCTTGGGGCCCCAACTGTTCTCGCGCAGCCGGATGGTGTAGTTCTCCTGAAGCGATCCGGTGCGCTCGAAGACGCTGACGGGGTCGTTCTCCGGGGTCAGCTGGTCCACGATGCGGTCGATCGCGGCGCGCGGCACACCGAGGGCCTTTTCGATGTCGGCGGCGGTCTGCTCCTGCGGGTCGCAGATCATCATCCAGCCGACGACGCGGCCGCGGTCGTGCGGCATTCCGTCGTTCTCGAAGTAGTACTGGGCGACCTTCTCCACGAATGCCTGCTCACCCTCGGAGAGGGTGGTGGGGGCGGTCTGCTCGGTCATGGTGAGCTCTCCTCGCGGTGCGTGCGGGCGGCGGTCGGTCAGGCGGCAGCGGTGCGGCGGTGCTCCTCCCAGCGCTTGGACATGTCGGCGAGGTCGCCGACGATGTGGCCGAACAGCTCCTCGATCTCGGCTATCCGCCGACGGCGGTCTTCGTCGGCATCGGCGAGGACCTCGAGGCCGAAGCGGAAGATCCGGTGGTACTCGGGCCAGCTCGCGAAGGTGTCGGCGACGGCCTTGGGGTAGCCGTCGTCGACGAGCCGGTAGCGGGTCTCCTCGCCGGGAGACTCGATGCGCCGGTACAGACCGGCCAGCGTCAGCTGCTCGATGAGCTGCTCGATGCTGTCGGGGTCGACGTCCACCGCAGCGCAGATCTGGTCCAGCGTCTGCTCGATCGGGTCACTGATGATCATCCACGCCATGACCCGGCCCTTCTCCCAGGTCACGCCGTGCGCCTCGTGGTAGTGCCGCGCTACCTCGTCCACGAACGACCGCTCGGCCTCGGTCAGGGTGGCGTAGGTCTTCTCCGTCGTGCTGGTCACGTGTCCCGCCCTTCGGTTAGGCATGTGGCCGGTCCCGGCGTGGGGTCGAGAACTATCGCGCCCGGCGGGACCGGCGGCCAAGACTTGTCGACCGGGACCCCGGCCCGCCCCCGGAATTCCCCCAGCAGCGACCCCAGTACAGGTGGGCCGGGGGGGACCGGGGCCGCGGGTACGCCGAAGACGCGGCGGGGGCCTACGCGGAGCGGCGGACGGTTTCGCCGTGTGCCGCCGGCCCGGTGGCCAACGCCTGGGACAGTTCGGCCCGTTTGGTGATGCCCAGCTTGGCGTAGGTCTGGCTGAGGTGCCATTCCACCGTCTTGACGGTGACGAACAAGGCCTGGGAGATCTCCCGGTTGCTGAGCCCGGCCGCGGCTCTGTGTGCGACTCTCTCCTCGGCGGGTGTCAGCGGCGCTCTTTGCTGCAGACCACTTCTGACCTGGCGGACCCCTGCCAGGCGCAGCTCGGCCCGCGCCGTGGTCTCCAGTACGGAGGCGCCGATGCCCTGGGCCATGTCCAGTCCGGCCGTCAGACGGCTGCGTGCCGCACCCCGCTGGCCCTGGCGGCGCAGGGCGGCGCCGAGCGCGACGCGGACGCGCGCCCGTTCGAGCAGGTAGGGCGTGGGGGCCAGGAGCCGGTCGGCGCTCTCCAGCATCTCCAGCCCCTCGTCTCCTCCGACGATCTCGCCGTGCGTGCGCAGCGCGGCTGCCAGCGGGCGAACGGCGCCGAAGGCCCTTGCGCGTTCGGTGATGTCGGCGGCGAGTTTGCGGGCCGCCCGCGGCCCGGTCGTGATCGCCAGGGCCCGCGCCGCTTCAGGCAGGTACTCGGAGGACGCGGACGGGTACAGCCATCCCTCCTGTCCTGCCTGGTCGCGGCATTCGGTGAGTTCCCGCAGCCCGTCCTCGAAACGGTCCTGCCGGATGCTGAGCCGTACGCGCGCGATTCTCAGCGGGACGGACAGGGCCGACGGCGGCAGGGGTCCGGTCAGTCCGATGCGGCGCAGCGTGTCCTCGGCCTCCTGGAGCTGGTCCGTCTCGATGAGGCAGTGGGTGAGTACGGCGGCCGCCAGCGGCACGCAGGCGAGCGTCAGGGAACAGCACTCCTGTTGTTGCAGCAGGCGCCGTGCGTCGGCTTCGGCCTCGGAGAGCCGGCCGGTGTCGAGGAGTATTCCGCCGAGCAGGCTCGTGGTGGTGGCCGCGGCGAGCATCTGCCCCGCGTCGGACGCCTTGCGCGCGGTCTCGCGCAGCACCCTTTCCGCCGTCTCCGCCTCGTCGCATTGGGCGAGGGTCCAGGCGGCGACCGCGGCGTCGGTCAGTTCCGTGTCCTCACCGTGCGGTGCCGCTCCGTCAGTGATCGCGGCGGCGGCCAGTCTGGCCACGCGGTGGGCCGGACGTCCCCGTGACAGTGCCTCGATGGCCGCGTGCGCTCTCGGGGCGGCGGTGGCGGACGGCAGGCGGGGCGGGATCAGCGTGCCTCGGCCGGGGGCGATGCGGGCCACCACCGCGGCCGTCGTGCGCACCGCCTGCTCGGCGGGCTCGGTCACGTCCGGCGGTGCGGCGCCCGGCTCCACCAGTAGGGTGAGTGCCTCGTCGTAGCGGCCCGACGCGGTCAGTGCCAGGCCCAGTTCGAGTCGGATCCTTCTGCGGAAGGCCGGCTCGTCGGTGCGGCGCAGGGCTTCGCGGAGGTGTTCGATCGCCGAGGACTGCCGGGCGCGTAGTTCGGCCGACCCCAGCTGCCCCAGGATGTACGGGTCGTGCTCGGTGCTGGAGTCTGCCAGTGCCTGGCGCAGGTACCTGGTGGCGTCCACCGGCGACGCCCGGCGCATGGCCTCGACGGCGGCGGCACGCAGGGTCCGGACGGTCCAGGTGTCGCAGCCGGGTTCGGTACGGCACAGGTGTTCCGCCACCGTGGTGAGGTCGACGTCGGCTGTGTGCAGCGAGTGGGCGGAGCGCCGGTGGGCGCGGCTGCGCGCGTCCGACGACATCTGGGCGTACACGACCTGCCGTACGACGGGGCGCCGGAAGGTGTAGGGCACTCCGGGGTTGAGCAGGTCGGCTTCGCGCAGGGCGTTGGCGGCGTCGAGGGCGACGCCGTTGTCCAGTGCGGCCGCGGCCGCGCAGTGGCGGGGGTCCGCGTCGTCGCCGAGGACGGCCACTGCTTCGGCGAGGGCACGTGCGGCCGGCGGCAGTTGCCGGAGGCGGCTGGTCACCTCCTTGGCGATGCGGGCGGGCGCCAGGCTGAACACCTCCTCGGCGGCCGACTGTCCGGGGGTGATGCCCCGTCGGCGCATCTCATCGAGCAGTTCCGTCAGGTGGGAGGGGTTGCCGTGGCTGGCGACGAGGCAGGCTTCGGTCACGTCGTCGTGTGGAGCGTCTCCGAGCCGTACGGTGATCGCTTGGGATACCGCGTCCCTGCCCAGGGGTTCCAGCGCGGCGTGCCCGGCGAGCGGTGAGCGGCTGGCGGACAGAAGCAGTTCCTGGGCTTCGCCGGGTACGTCGGGGGCGTTGGCGAGCACCAGCAGGACGCCGCTGCCCTCCAGCCGGTTGACGAGATAGTCGACGAAGCGGAGCGAGGCGGTGTCGGCGTAGTGGGCGTCATCGATGAGCAGCATCAGGGGAGCCGATGCAGAAAGGTTTTTGCAGAGCCAGTAGAGACCGTGCAGGACTCGGTACAGCCCGCCGTCCTCCTGGGGCGGTGTGCTGATGTCCCCGGGGTCGGCGTAGTCGAAAATACTGCCGGCGAGAGCCGCGGGACCGGCGAGCAGGTCGCCGCGGTCCGTGCGGTCCGAGGCGCTGAGGCAGTGTTCGAAAAGTTGGCGGACGACGACCCAGACGAATCTCCGCTCCAGCGCGCCCGCCCGCGCGTGGAGCACCTGTAATCCTTCCTTCTCCGCCTCCTGCCGCGCCGCCGCGAGAAGTCGCGTCTTGCCGGCTCCGCGGGCTCCCTCGAAGAGGACAAGCGCGCCGTCACCGCCGCGCGCCTGCCGCACTCCCGCCCGTATGAGCTCCATTTCGCGATCCCGTTCCAGAAGCAGGAATTCCTGCATTGCCACACCCCTTGATGGAAAGTCGAAAAGATCGGGAAGATTCCATGACAGAGCAGGCGCATAGCAAACTATGCACCTTTTGGCGTGTGGTTTTTCTGTTATGTCCTTGGTGGTCGTGACACGTTCCCCCGCCCGTATGACGTCGTGCCGATCCGAATTGGTTCAAAAGCTAACACGTGTCGCCACCGTGTGTGCTACATGGAGCAGCGTTAAAGAAGCGTCAAGATTGGCCCTCCCCTATGGCCGAGGAGGCCGGGAAATGACCGAGCCACCCCTTGCCCTGGCCGACAAGGGGTGGCGTGATCCCCACTGACCGGGTCAGGCGGGACGCAGGGATACGGGCAGCTTGTCGAAGCCCACCATTTGCGGGGGGATCGCCCAGGCGAGGTCGCCGTCCCGGTCGACCGTTATCTCCTTGAACCGGTCGAACAGGACGTTCAGGACCAGCCTGGTCTCCAGTCGGCCCAGGGCGTTTCCGATGCAGTGGTGCGTGCCGAAGCCGAAGCCGAAGTGCCGGCCCTCGCTGCGCCGGTGGATGTCGAAGGCCTCGGGGTCGGGGAACTGCCGCTCGTCGCGGTTCGCCGAGCAGAAGCTGGCTGCGACGTGCTGGTTCTCCGGGATGACGACCCCGGCCAACTCCACCTCCCGGGTCGATGCCCGCAGGCCGGTGGTGATCGGGGGCCGGTGCCGCAGCACTTCCTCGACCGCCTGCGGAATCAGGTCGCGGTTCTCACGCAGTTCGGCCTGGGCGCCCGGATTCAGGTCCAGGAGGTCGATCGAGTTGGCGATGGTCATCGTGGTGCTGATATGACCGCCGGCGAACATCACATTCGCGAAGTTGACCGTTTCGTCCTCGGTCAGCCGGTCGCCGTCGAGTTCGGCGTTGGCGAGCCGGGTGAGCATGTCGTCGGTGTTCTTGTTCTTCCGTTCCCGTACCCGTTCCCTCAGATACGAAATGGCCTCCTGCTGGAGTTCGCCGAGCGCCTCGAGATATCCCTCCTGCGCCATTTCCTCCGGGGTCACGTTCATGACCTTGCGGGCCCAGTCGTAGAAGAGGACGCGGTCCTCGGCGGGCAGGCCGAGAATCTCCAGGATTACGGCGATGGGTACCGTGTAGGCGAGATCTGCCACGAGGTCCACCTGACCGCGGTCGGCGATCTCGTCCACGATCTCGTGGGTCAGCCGCACGATCGATGGCTCGTAAGCCGCGATCGATGCGGGAGTGAACGCCGTGCTGAGTATCTGGCGCACTCGGGTGTGCCGCGGCGGGTCCATCTGCGGCAAGCTTTCCAGTCCGGACTCGGGGAAGCCCATGCGATGCATTTCGGACGAGTAGATCCCCGGGTTCGTCAGGACGTGCCGGGCGTCGGCGTACCTGTACACCACCCACCAGCCGGTGGCGGGGTCCCGGTGCACGGGATGCTCGTCGCGCATCATGCGGTACCAGTCGTAGATCGCCGGATCGTTCACGTTGGGCTGCGGCGGGATCTCGATGCCTGTCGTGGACATCCCATCACCTTTTCCCTGGCGGGCGGGTCGGTCGATGCAGCCTTGCGAGGAGGCCCCGGGACGCACACTGGGGTATCCCCCAGCACCCACCCCAGAGCCTTCGGCCGGCTTCCCCCGAGGGGAGCTCAGCTGTTGATGTCCCGCCGGTTGAAACGCCACACGCCGAGGCCGAACAGCAGCCCCGAGGCCGCCACGAGCACCAGCACGTCCATCCACTGGAAGCCGTGCCGCAGCGGTTCACCGCCGATGTAGTAGTGGAACGGCGAGACGTACGCGAGCCAGTCGGCGCCGAGCTGGCCGGCGAAGGTGTGCAGGGTGTAGGACACCACGCCGATCACGGCACTCGCCACCAGGACGACCGCCTTGCGGCCGACGGCCGCGCCCAGGCCGATGGCGAGCGCGCCGAAGAGGACCGCCAGCAGGGCCAGGTGGAAGCACTGGGCGAGGAACTCCAGCGGGGTGATGCTCGTCAGCTCGGAGCCGTTGCGGATGGCCAGCAGGCCGAGCCACACCAGCGTCGCGATGCCGAGCGCGCCGGCGATCAGGGCGCCGAAGCGCTGGACCGTGAGCTGGGTGCGCGTGATGGGGTGGGCGAGGATCAGGTCGAGCTGGCCGGACTCCTCCTCGGTGACCACGGCACGGGTGCCCGCGGTCACGCCGTAGATCATGGCGAGCAGCGGGAGGATGACGCCGAACACGCTGGCGTGCAGGTAGCCCGCTGCGGTCTGGTCGATGTTCAGACCCTCGCGCAGGGCTTCGGGCAGGTTCGCTGTGTTCTCGCGCTGCGACGGGTACGTGCTGGCGTACACCATGCCGACCACCGCCGTCCCGACCGCCCAGCCGGTCAGGCTCCGTCGGCTGTCGGAGAGGTACTTGGTGAGGATAGCGGCGCTCATCGGTAGTCCTTTGTCCTTTCGGTACGGTTCTCGAGCGGCGACGGCGACGCCGTCAGGCTGCGGATGCCGTCTCGGTGCGGGGTGCATCCTGGGCACCCGCGTAGTAGCTGTGGAACAGTTCCTCAAGGGCCGGTTCGGTGGCGCGCAGGCTGGTGACGGTGTGCTGTGCGAGCACCTTGATCAGCGCGTCCGGGCTGCCGGAGATCTGACCGGTCAGCGTGGTGCCCGCCGCGTCGAGACTGAGCCGGTCTGCGCCGGGCAGGCTCGCGAACGTCCCTGACGGCACCGGCGTCTCAAAGGTGACCTCGATGTCGCGCACGGCGCCGGTACGCAGGTTGGCCACGGTGTCGAGGGCGGCGAGACGGCCGTCGCGGATGATGCCGACGCGGTCGGCGACCGCCTCGACCTCGCTCATGATGTGGCTGGACATGAACACGGTCTGGCCGGCGTCCCGGGCCTCGGCCACCATGTCGAGGAACGTCTGCTGCACCAGCGGGTCGAGTCCGGAGCTGGGCTCATCGAGCACGAGCAGCTCGGGTTCATGCATGAAGGCCTGGACGAGGCCGACCTTCTGCCGGTTGCCCTTGGAGAGCTTCTTGATCCTGGTGGTCTGGTCGAGGCCGAGCCGCTCGGCGAGCTCGTCGATGCGCGCCTCGGGCACACCACCGCGCAGCGCGGCCAGGAAACGCAGATAGCTGCGGACGTTCTGACGGCCGTCGCACACGAAGTCACCCGCCAGGTAGCCGATCCGGCGGCGCAGTTCCACCCCGTCCTCCAGCGGGCGCAGCCCGAGAACCGTCGCCCGGCCCGACGTGGGCCGGATGAGGTCGACCAGCAGCCGAATGGTGGTGGACTTGCCGGCCCCGTTCGGGCCGAGGTAGCCGAACACTTCGCCCTGGCGCACGTCGAGGGTGAGGTCGACCAGGCCGCGGCGCGCACCGTAGGTCTTGGTGAGCTCCCTGAGCTCGATCACGTTCTCCATGGTGCGCAACGTATCGAACATTCAGAGATCTGTAAACGCTTTGAGTTATCAGGGTGCTCGGTATGATAAGAACTCGTCAAGATGGAGGGCATTGATGGACGAGAGGGACACTCAGCTGCGTGAGTACGCGGAACGGCTCGCGCTGACGCTCGCCCAGAGCGGCATGCAGAGGACCACTGCCCGGGTGATGACCGCGCTGCTGTTCACCCAACAAGAAACGATGACCGCCGCCGACCTCTGCGAGGAACTGAAGATCAGCAGCGGCGCGGTCTCCGGCGCCGTGAACCAGCTCATCCCGACCGGCATGGTCGAGCGTGTACCGGCCCCCGGCAGCCGCCGCGACCACTACCGCTTCCGCGAACACGCGTGGGCGACCCTGATGGGCAACCAGAACGCCCTGCTCGACAGCATGTGGAACGCCGCAGCCGAAGGCATCAAGGCCGCAGGGCACGACAGCGTCGCCGGCCGCAGACTCGACGAGATGCAGGACTTCTACAGCTTCATGCAACGCGAGATGGCGGCCCTGATCGACAAGTGGCGCCAGCGGTACGACGCCGGCGCCCGCTGAACAGGACGGCGCCTTGCCAAGATCGGGCAGCGGGACGGGCGCGGCGGCAGCCGTCGTGGGCCGGTGGGGCAGAATCCCGGGCGGTGAACGCACCAAGATGTCCAGCTGAGCGTCCGCCCGGCCGCAGTTCGTCCTCGCGGATCCGCCGCCTGCTGCAGGGACGGGCAAAGACCCGGACGAGGCACCGAACGACGCACCGCACGGGAAGCCGGATACTGCCCCGGCACCCCCGGTCTGGCACAGCTCCAGCACCAGGCGGGTCCCGTAGTCAGCCGGCGCCCACGCCATGTGGGCCGTCGGCGAGAGCCGGACACCAGGTGCATGCCGAGCCAGGGAATGCGCTCCTTGGCCTTGTCGGTCTCGGGTGAGCGGTTGTGCTCGATGGACTCGATGGACTCGATGGGCTCGATGGGCTCGCCCAGCACGGTCGCACGCCGGGCGCTGGCCGGGCTCCTGCCCTGCGCCAAGAGCTCGCGCTCGATCCGGTCGGCGCTCCGGGTGCCGGCCCTCCCCCATGAACAGCTCGGCCTGCCGCTCGGTCCCCACGTCCCCCGGCCGCCAGGCCGACCGCGGCCAGGCCCCGGCCCGTCAGGGATGCCGTCATGGCGCTGAGTCCAGACCTGGCCCATCACTTGCTCGGCGGTGTCGAACGTCAGGCGTCCGGCTGCTGTCAGGGCAGGCCGCGCCGTTGGCGCGTCGGCTTCACCGGAAGCTGGTCCGGCACCAACCCGGCCCCGGCGCCTTCACCTTCGGAGGTGTGCCGTGTGGGACGGGCCGGCCGCGCCGTGCTCCGGCGGCCCCTCCGACACGAAGAAGGCCGGGGCCCGGTTCTTCCGAACCGGGCCCCGGCCTTCCGTGGGGAAGGGGACCGCTCAGGCCGCGAGCGGCGCCTTCCGCACCGCGCCGCGGAGCCCCAGGGCGCAGGCGACGCCGGCGGTGAGGGCGAACAGCACCATCACCGCGTTGACCAGCACGTCCGGTCCGGCGTCCTGCACCAGCGCGTTGGACGTCGCCGCCCAGACGCCGAGGACCTGCGTGACGGTCACGAGGCCGAATCCAGCGGCGCGCGCCCACGAGGGGCCCTTGTCCGCGAAGGAGGCGAGCCCGAGCGCGGCCGCTCCCCAGAGCAGCAGCAGGACCGTCAGCCCTTCGGCGGCGTGGAAGAGGACGCCGCCGAGGCCGCCGTACCCCGCCGCGTCCGTGTGGTCGATCTCAGAGGTGTCCACCACGAACACCGCAAGGGCCAACTCCATGAGGAGCAGGTAGCAGGCCTCCAGAACGAGGATCAGGGCACCGGCCCGCCTGACGAAAAGGGTCACTGATTGCTCCTTGCAAGCTTGCCGCTCTTGATGATCCACAGCTTCTGGTTCCGCTGGGCGCTGTGGCAATCGTCCCGCGCCTTCGTCCCGGCGCTGTTCTGGCCGGTGCCTGTGCTGGGTCCGGCCGGGCGATCGTCCCAGTGCTCGATCGCGCCTTGCCGCTGACTCCCACTGCGGTCAGCCGCTAGTACACCAGCAGCGTTGCGCTATTTGGCCTGGTCAAAGGCATTGTACTGAACGGAGCCACCTGGAACGCCGACGACGTCCGCGACGACCTGCAGACATCCGTCGCCGACAAGCTCGGCGAGGCAGACGGAGTCCTCATCCTCGACGGCACCGGCTTCTTCAAGAGCGCCGGGTGGATCTGTTGGCCTTGGAAACGGCCCGGCGGGCCGGCGGACCAGGCCGCGGTGCACGTGGTCCCCGGCACCGCGGTTCCCGGCCTTCACCGCCGTGCTGTGCGCTTCCGCCGCACCCTCTCAGGTCACCGGCCCCGCGGTCGGCGGGGCCGGGTCGTAGGCGGCGTGCCGGACCAGGTCGCGCAGGTGGAGTGCGGCGCCGAGCAGGTCCCGGTGGCCGGTGTAGAGGGCGTTGACGCCGAAGCGCAGCAGGTCGGGCGCGCGCATGTCGGCGATGACGCCGCGTTCGGCGAGGGCGGCGACCAGTCCGCGGGCGTGGGGGTGGCGCAGGGTGACCTGGCTGCCGCGGCGGGCGGGGTCGGCCGGGGTGAGCGAGGTGAAGCCGAGGGGCGCCAGGAGGTCGTTGGCGCAAGCCAGGAAGAACCCGGTCAGGGACAGGCTCTTGGCGCGTACCTGGGCCAGGTCGACGCCGTCGAAGGCGGTGAGGGCCGCCTCGAGGGCCAGCAGGGACAGGATCGGCGGCGTGCCGATGCGGGCGCGGGCGATGCCGGGGGCGGGGGTGTACTCCCGGGCCAGGGCGAACGGGTCGGCATGTCCGGTCCAGCCGGGCAGCGGCGTCTCCAGCGCGGCGTGGTGACGACGTGCCACGTACAGGAAGGCGGGGGCGCCGGGGCCGCCGGAGAGGAACTTGTAGCCGCAGCCGACGGCCAGGTCCACGCCGAGGTCGTCGACGTTCAGGGGCAGGGCGCCGGCCGCGTGGCACAGGTCCCACAGGGCGAGGGCGCCCGCGTCGTGGGTGGCCCGGGTCAGTGCCGCCATGTCGTACAGCTTGCCGGTGCGGAAGTCGACGGGCGAGTAGCTGACGACGGCGACGCGGTGGCCCTCGGCGGCGAGGAAGTCCGGCAGGTCCGCCGGCGGCACGCGCCGCACCCGCAGGTCCCGGCGGCGGGCGACCGCGTCGGCCAGGTAGCGGTCGGTGGGGAAGTGCCCGGGGTCGGTGACCAGCAGCGGGCGGTCCGGGCGGAGCGCGGCGGCGGCGTCGAGGGCGGTGAACAGCTGCACGCTGGTGGAGTCCCCGGCGACCGTCTGGCCGGGCGCGGCGCCGATGAGCGCACCGACGGCGTCCCCCACCCGCAGGGGCGCCTCCCACCAGCCGTTGGCGTTCCACGAGCCGATGAGCCCGGTGCCCCACTGGCGCCGCACCACGTCGTCGAGGGCCGCGGGCACGGCGGCGGGCAGCGGGCCGAGGGAGTTGCCGTCGAGGTAGACGACGCCCGGCGGCAGCAGGAAACGGGTGCGCAGGGATGCCAGGGGGTCGTCGGCGTCGAGCCGTGCGGCCTTCTCGCGCAGGCCGGCCGGTGCGGACAGTGCGGTGGTCATCAGGGTGCGGCCTCCTCGTCCGCGCGGGCGGAGTCCCCCGGGGTGAAGGCGGCCGCCATGTCCCGGAGGGTGTCGGCGACCGCGCGGGCGCCGGGTGCTCCCGGTTCGATGAGGGTGTAGTGGCCGGTGCCGGGCAGGACGACCGTCCTGACGTCCCGGTGCGCGGCCGCGTAGTCGCTGAACTGGCCGAGCGGGACCTCCTCGTCGGCGGCGCCGTGCAGCAGCACCGTGGGCACACCGGTGGTGCCGGCCTCCCGCAGCAGGGTGAGGGGGTCGACCTCGGGCAGGCGCTCGCCGAAGTGCTCCTCACCGCCGAGGAGTTGCAGGGCCGCGTCGTTGCTGAGGCGGTCGCGGCGGGTGGCGGAGAGGTCGGTGATCGGGGCCAGGGCGAGCACGCTCGTCGGCAGGGTGCGGGTGTGCCAGCGCGAGCCGGCCGGCAGCAGTCCCCGGGCGGCGCACCACAGGGCCAGGTGACCACCGGAGCAGTGGCCCGCCAGGACGTAGGGCCGCCCCTCGGGCAGGGTGTCGACGATGCGGGCGACGTCGTCGAAGGTCTCGGGGTAGCCGCCGGCGCCGCCGGAGCGGCGGAAGCCGGGCAGCAGGACGTCGAAGCCCTGCCGGGAGAGCCAGGCCGCGAAGGGCGTCAGGTGCATCCGGTCGTAGCGCCAGTAGCCACCGTGCAGCAGGATTACCAGCGGGGCGCCGGGGTCGCCGCAGGGCCAGGCGTCGTAGGAGTGGTGGGGGTGGTCGCCGTAGCGGCCGCGCACCGGGGCGAGGACCGGTTTCAGGCTCAGGACCCGCTGCTCCTCCTCGGCGGCGAAGGCGGAGATGACTCTAGAGGTCACCGCGCACCTCCCACAGGTCGGGGAAGACCGGGCGGGCCGCCCGCTGTTCCAGCCAGGCCAGTCCGGCGGAGCCGGCGCTGCCCGGCTTGGCGCCCATGGCGCGGCGCACCACCAGAACGTGGTCGAAGCGCCAGCGGGTGACGAGTTCGGCGATGTCGGTGAGCAGTTCGCCGAGCGCCAGGTGGGGGTGGTGCCGCGGTCCGGCGTAGACGTGCCGCCAGGTCTCGACGACCCCGGGGTCGCCGGTGTAGGGGCTGGTGACGTCCCGTTCGCGGACGTGGCGCGGGACGGGCAGGCCCTGCCGGTGCAGGTACCCCAGGACCTCGTCGTACAGGGACGGTTCGCGGTAGGTCTCGGCGAGCGCCTCGTGGACGGCCGGGTCGCCGCGGTGGGCCCGCAGCAGCCCGGCGGACTTGTCGCCGAGGAGGAACTCCAGGTGGCGGTACATCGCCGACTGGAAGCCCGAGGCCTGCCCGAACGCGGCGCGGAATCCGTTGAACTGGGCCGGTGTGAGCGCGGCGATGGGCGCCCAGGAGGCGGTAAGGGCGGTCAGCGCGCGGCGGCTGCGCGTCAGGGCGTCCACGGCCGCGGGCAGGTCGTCCTTGGCGAAGGCCACGCGGGCCGTGCGCCACTCGTGCACGATCAGGCTGAACCACAGCTCCATCACCTGGGTGGTGACGAGGAACCCCATCTCGTCCGGGGCCTCGGTGAGCGGCTGCTGCAGCGAGTTGAGGACGGACGCGTGCACATAGGTGTCGTAGGGGCTGGCGCCCGCGAAGGGCCGGGTCAGGGCGTCGTCCGTCACCGGCTCGTCGAGAGCGGACGTGCGGTCGTTCATCGCTTCTCCTAGGGGTGCGGAGGGGTCACACACCGAGGTGGGCGCCGCCGGAGGCGTCGATCCACTGTCCGGTCACCCAGCGGGCGTCGTCGCTGGCGACGAAGGAGACGACGTCGGCGATGTCCGCCGGGTCGCCGAGCCGGCCGAAGACCGAGGCCTCGCAGTAGCGGCGGCGGATCTCCGGGACGGCGAGGGTGGGGTTGATCTCCGTCTCGGTGTAGCCGGGCGCGACGGCGTTGACGGTGATGCCCCGGGGGCCGAGTTCCTGGGCCAGGGAGAGGGTGAGGTAGTCGAGGGCGGCCTTGGTCATGGTGTAGGTGGCGATCGGCGGGAAGGCGACGCGGGTCGCGACGGAGGAGATGTTGACGATCCTGCCGCCGTCCCGCAGGCGCTCCAGGCCGCGCTGGATGACGAAGAACGGCGCTTTGGTGTTGATCGCGAAGACCCGGTCGTAGTCGGCCTCGGTGACCTGGGCGAACGGTCGCGGCAGGGTGATGCCCGCGTTGTTGACCAGGATGTCCAGGCCCGGCGGGGCGTCCTGCTCCGCCAGGGCGCGGTCGAAGGCGGACCACAGGGTGTCGGCGTCGCCGGGGACGCCGAGTTCGGCGTGCACGGGGAAGGCGCGCCCGCCGTCGGCCTCGATCTCCTTGACGGTGCGTTCGGCGGCCGTCCGGTCGTGGCCGTAGTGGACGGCCACCAGGGCGCCCTCGCGGGCGAGGCGGCGGCTGACGGCTCTGCCGATGCCCCGGCTGCCGCCGGTGACCAGGGCGGTCTTTCCCTCGTGCCGGGCGGTGACGGTCATCGTTGTCTCCTTCGCTGGGGGGGCGTGGTGTGCGGGTCAGGCGTCGAAGTCGAGGGTGAGGTCGGGGGTGGCCGGGCGGGCGCGGCAGACCAGGGTGTATCCGGCGGCGCGGTCCCGCTCGTCCAGGGCGTGCTGGCCGTCCGCCGTCACCCGCCCGGACAGGACCTTGGCGCGGCAACTGCCGCACACGCCTTCGCGGCAGGCGTAGGGCACGTCGGGGTGGGCGCGCAGCAGGGCGTCAAGGAGGACCGGGTCCCGGGGCAGGACGGTGGCGGTCCGGCGGCGCCCGTCGAGCAGGGCGGTGACCCGGGCCGGTGGGGTCTCCATCGCGCGCGCGGTCTCCGGTGCCGGTGCGGCCTCCACCGCAGGCGCGGTCCCCGGTGCCGGTGCGGCCTCCGCTGCGGGTGTGGCCCCGGGTGCCGGTCCGGCCGGGGCGGACGGCAGGGCCGGTGCGGCCTCCGCTGCGGATGTGGAGGGTGCGGGCCCCTCCGGGGCCTGCCGCGGGGTCCCGCCGGGCGTGAACAGCTCCCAGCGCACGCGTGAGGGGTCGGCGCCCTCCTCGGCGAGGACCTGCCGGGCGGTGCCGACGAGGCCGGGCGGTCCGCACAGGGCGTAGGCGGTGTTCCGGCCGGGGCGGGCGTCCACGGCCGCCAGCAGGCGGCGCAGCGCGCCGGCGTCGAGCCGCCCCGCGAGCGGCCCGCCCCCACTCCCCCGGTCTTCCCGGGTCAGCACGTGCAGCACGGCGAGGCGGTCGACGAACTCGTCCTTCACCAGCGCCAGTTCGTCGGCCAGCAGGGCGTCGGCGGAGGTGCGCACCGAGTGGACGAGGGTGACCCGGCAGGCCGGGTCCCGGCGCAGCGCGTGCGTGGCCATCGGGGCCAGCGGGGTGATGCCGGTGCCGCCCGCGAGGAGGACGTGGTGGGCGCCGGGCAGGTCCGGCAGGGCGAAGGAGCCGGTGGGCCGGGAGAGTTCGAGGTGGTCGCCGGGTGCGAGGCGGGTGGCGGCGTGGGCGCCGAAGCCGTCCGGGTGGCCCCGCCCGATCACCAGGCGGAGGGTCTCGGGGGCGTACGGGGGCGGGCAGAGCGAGTAGCTGCGGCGGAGTTCGGCGTCGCCGGCGCGGTGCCTCACGACGACGTGCCGGCCGGGGCGGTGGGCGAAGACCGCGCGCAGGGCGGCGGGGACGTCCAGGGTGACGGCCACCGTGTCGGCGGTCGGGCGGCGCACGTCGGTGACGCGGAGCCGGTGCCAGCGGGTGCGCGGGGAGGAACCGGGCGCGGTGGGTGCGGCGGTGTTCACGTGCGCCTCACAGTGCGGTCAGGTAGGGGAAGGGCTCGCGGCACGCCGTGCACCACAGCACCGACTGGCAGCGGGAGGGCCCGAACGGGCTGTGCGGGCGGGTGGCGCGTGAGCCGCAGTGCGGGCAGGGCACCGCGCCCAGTGCGACGGTGACCGGGCGGTCGGGGGCCGGGGACAAGGGCGGGGCGATGCCGTGCGCGGCGAGCTTGCGCCGCCCCTCCGGGGTGATGCGGTCGGTCGTCCAGGGCGGGGTGAGGACCTGCCGGACGCGCCCGTCGGGGTGGCCGCAGGCGGCCAGCACGTCCCGTACGGCCGCGGTGATCTCGGGCAGCGCCGGGCAGCCCAGGTAGGTGGGGGTGATCTCCACCTCGAGTACGCCGTCGGCGGCCGGGGCGACGGTGCCGACCACGCCGAGGTCGCCCAGGCCGATCACGGGCAGCTCCGGGTCCGGGAGTGCCGCCACCCGCTCACGTACCTCCCGCGCGGTCCTGCGGGGGGTGTCGGCCGCGCTCGCGCTCACCAGGTGCCTCCGGGGAACTGCCGCCGCACCGACTGCAGTTCGGCGATGAGCGGCCCGAACTCCTCGGTGTGCAGGCCCGAGCGGCCGCCGGTGGCCGACCAGGTGGGGGCGGGCACGGCGAGGCCCGCTTCCGTGAGGACGCCGGTGACGCGTTCCAGCCATGTCTCGCGCAGCGGCGCCGGGGAGGGCACCGCACCGGACGCGGCCAGGCGGCGTAGAACCTCGTCCTCCTCGAAGAGTTCGCCGGTGTAGGGCCACACCCGCTCCAGGCCGTGCCGCATGCGGCGGGCGCTCTCCTCGGTGCCCCGCCCGAGCGTCACCGTCCAGCGGTCCGCGTGCAGCCGGTGGAAGGCGACCTCCTTGGCGGCGCGCGCGCCGAACCCGGCGAGTTCCGGGTCGGGGCAGTGCGCGAGCGCCTCGTAGTACAGGACGGCGTAATGCGTGTAGGCGAGCTGCCGGGCCACCGTCACCGCGAAGTCCCCGTTGGGGAGTTCGGTGAGCAGGGTGTTGGTGAACTCGCGTGCCGAGCGGGTGTAGGCGAGGTCGTCCTCGGTGCGGCCGGTCCCGTCGAGGTGGCCGGCCCGGGTGAACAGGGCGCGGGCGTGGCCGATCAGGTCGAGGGCGATGTTGGACAGGGCCAGGTCCTCGTCGACGGTCGGCGCGCGGGTGATCCACTGGCACAGGCGCTGCCCGAGGACCAGGGCGTCGTCGCCGAGGCGCAGCAGGTACCGGGCCAGGTCGGAGCCGGGCCCTTCGCCCGGCAGGGCGCCCGGGCGCACCGCCGGGACGTCACGCGTGGTGCTCACCTTCGGGGCCTTTCTCGGTCAGCGGTGCGAAGTGCTCGGGGTAGCGGTACGGCTTGTCACGGGCGCCCGCGAAGTACGGGTCGCGTTCGTCCGGGGATGCGGCGTGGACGGCGTCGGAGCGCACCACCCACAGCGACAGGGGCTCGCCCCGGCGGGTGTACAGGTCGCGGGCGGCGGCCAGCGCCGCGTCCGGACCGGCGGCGCGCACCGACCCCACGTGCTGGTGGGCCAGGCCCCGCCGGGCCCGCAGGAAGACCTCCCAGGACGCCGGCGCGCCCTCCGGGTTCCCGCTCATGCGTCCCCTCCCGTCGGCGCGTCGTTCCGGGCGGCGTACGCGGCGGCGGCCCGGCGGACCCAGGCACCGTCCTCGTGCGCGGCACGGCGGTGCGCGATCCGCTGCCGCGCCCAGTGGGTGTCGTCGCCCAGCGCGGCCCGGTAGGTGTCCCAGTCGACCGGCGTGAAGTCGTAGTGGCCGCGCTCCTCGTTCCAGCGGATGGCCGGGTCGGGCAGCGTCAGGCCGAGGCGTTCGGCCTGCGGCACGCAGGTGTCGACGAAACGCTGGCGCAGCTCGTCGTTGGTGTGCCGCTTGATACCCCAGGCGATCGCGCGGCGGGACACGGCGGCGCCCAGAGCGGCGGTGCGCGCGTCGGCGCCGCCCGCCTCGGTGTCGGGCGGCCCGAACATCAGCGCCACGGCCGGCAGCCACCAGCGGTTCACCGCGTCCTGGGCCATCTCCCGCTGCTCCGGGGTGCCCTCGCACAGGGCGCGCATCAGGTCGTAGCCCTGCCGCACGTGGAAGGCCTCCTCCTGGCAGACGCGGCGCATCGCCCGGGCGTACGGCCCGTAGGAGGTGCGGCACAGGGGCGCCTGGTTGATGACGGCGGCGCCGTCCGTCAGCCAGGCGATGGCCCCGGTGTCCGCCCAGGTCAGCGCGGGGTGGTTGAACGTGGCGGAGGCGCGCTGCCGGCCGTGGTGCAGGGCGTCGAGCAGGTCGGCGCGGTCCACGCCCAGCGTCTCGGCGGCGGAGTACAGGTACAGGCCGTGGCCGGCTTCGTCCTGGACCTTGGCGAGGAGGACCGACTTGCGGTGCAGGGAGGGGGCGCGGGTGAGCCACGCGCCCTCCGGCTGCATGCCGATGATCTCGGAGTGGGCGTGCTGGGCGATCTGGCGGACCAGCATGCGGCGGTATCCGTCGGGCATCCAGTCGCGCGGTTCGATCGTCGCGCCGCCGGCGACGAGCGCGTCGAAGTGGGCGAGCAGCTCGCCCTCGTCCGCGGCAGCGGTGGCGGCGGCGGTCACCGGGCACCGCCCGGGTGTGCGGCGACCGCCGTGGCGGTGCCGTGCTGCGGGCGCCGCCGCGGGGTCCGGACCCGTACCGGCTGCCTGGGCACGCGCATCACTCCTTCGGCTGGGGACCGCCCGCGCGGGGCCGGTCGGAGCGGGTGGCTTCGTTGCGGTGAAGCGGGTGGCTTCGTTGCGGTAAGAGGCCGGGCGCGCGGCCCGGCTATCCCCGGCGTGCTCGGTTCGGGCGCGTGACAAAGCTCACGGGCCGGCGCGGGGAGTGGGAGCGGGCGGTGCCCCCTCTTGAAGGGTGACAGTCGTACACCGCGCGGCGGCCGGCACGCCGAGGCGAAAGGGGAAACCATGAGCACCATCAGGGAGTTGCTGGTCGAACTCACCGGTACGGCCGAGTACGCCGGCCAGGTCGGCGACGACGTCGACCTGGCCGCCAGCGGCATCGACTCCGGGGACCTGGTGCGCCTCGTCCTCCTGGTCGAGCAGCGGCTCGGCGTCGAGATCACCGCCGAGGACATGGAGGAGCTGCGCACGATCGGCGACTACGAGCGTTTCGTGGCCGAGCGTGCGGTCGCGGGCGCGAGCGGCGGTGCGTGATGTGGCTGACGCAGCTGCTGGAGCGCAACCGCCAGTGCCGGCCCGGCCGTACCGCCCTCGTCGACGAGGAGCGCAGCGTCACCTGGGGCGAGTTGCACGACCGCACCCGGGAACTGGCGCTCGGCCTGGCCGAGTCGGGCATTGAGCGGGGTGACCGGGTCGCCGTGCTCTCCAAGGACCGCATCGAGGTCCTGGAGAGCTACTTCGCGCTGGCCCGGCTCGGCGCGCTGTTCGTGCCGCTGAACCACAGCCTGACCGAGTCCGAGGTCGCCGGGATCGTCGAGCGCGTCGGCGCGGTGGCGGTCCTCGGCGAGTCCGAGCTGCTGGACCGGCACGCCGGGCTGCCGTCGTCGGTGCGGATCCGGCTGGCCTTCGACAAGCCCGAGTTCGCGGCGCTGGGCACCCTGAGCGCGGCACGGGACCTGCCGGACGTGGCCGACACCGACCCGATCGCCGTGCTGCACACCTCGGCGACCACCGGGCAGGCCAAGGGCGTCACCGTCGACAGCGCGTCCTTCCGGGCCATCGCCCTGGGCTGGCTGGTGATGGCCGGCCCCACCGACGACATGGTCATGGTCAACTGCTGCCCGCTGTACCACGGCAGCATGGTCGTGTCCCTGACCTACCTGGCGGCCGGGGCGACGGTCGTGCTGATGCCCGGCTTCACCCCGCAGCGGGCGCTGTCCGCGGTGGAGCGGCACCGGGCCACGCACATGTGGCTGGTGCCGCAGATGCTGCGCTTCATGCTCCAGGCGAAGGCGTCCCGGCACACCGACCTGTCGTCCCTGCGGGAGGTGCTCTACGGGGCCGCCCCGATGCCGCTGGACGTCTACGCGGACGCGGTCGAGCGGCTCGGCTGCGGTTTCCGGCAGGTGTACGGGATGACCGAGGTGGGCGGCCCGTTCGTCACGCTCGGCCCCGAGGAGCATCCCGCCCCCGGGGACGTCACCGCGCGGATCCCGTGCGGGCGGGTCGTGCCGGGGATGTCCGCCCGCGCGGTGGACGCCGGCGGCCGGGAGCTGCCGCCGGGCGAGATCGGGGAGATCGTGGTGCGCGGACCGGGCGTCATGCAGGGCTACTGGAACGACCCGGAGGCCACGCGCGAGATCACCCTCGACGGCTGGATCAGGACGGGTGACCTCGGCTTCATGGACGAGGAGGGCCGCATCAGCCTGGTGGACCGCACGAAGGACCTGATCCTCCGCGCGGGCCAGAACGTCTACCCCTCGGAGATCGAACGTGCCCTGATGACCCACCCCGAGGTCCGGGACGCGGCGGTCGTCGGGATGCCCGACGCGGACTACGGCGAGGTGCCGCTGGCGTACGTCGCGCTGGAACCCGGCGCGCGGGCGGACGCGACGGCGCTGCTGGCGCACGTCGCGGGCCTGCTCGCGCCGTACAAGCGCCCGCGGCGGGTGGAGTTCATCGAGCAGGTGCCGCGCAACCCCGCCGGGAAGATCGTCAAGAAGCTGCTGCGGGCGTGAGCGCGTGGGGCGGTGGACGGTGATGACCGGGCGCCCCGTGCAGACCGGGCCGGCCACGACAAAGACGTCGTGGCCGGCCCGCGCCGGTCGGGAGCCCGCCGAGGCGGTGGGACGCTCCCTCGCGGCCCTGGCGCCGGTGCTGGGCGCCGCCGGGCTGGGGCTGGGTGTCGCGTCCGTCCGGGAGCCGTGGCCGCGGCCTGCCGGGCCCGCCGAGGCGGCCGCCGCGGCGGCGATGCCGCCGGGGCGCCGACGGGAGTTCCTGGCGGGCCGGCGGGCCGCCCGCCGTGCCCTGCGCGCGGTGGGGCTGGAGTGCGGCGAGATCCCGCGTGCGGGACGGCTGCCGGTGTTCCCGCCGGGCCGGGCCGCGTCGATCTCGCACAGTGCCGGCATCGCCGTCGCGGTGGCCCGCGCCCCGGGCCGGGACCTGCCGCTCGGCTGCGACCTGGAGCTGCGCCCCCTCCCCCGGGCGGCGGCCCGCCTGGTCCTGCGCGCGGACGAGGAGACGCTGCTCGCGGACGAAGACGCTCGGGCCGACGACGGGGGCGCGCTGCCCCTTGCCCAGGGCGGGCCGCCCCATGCCCACAGCACGCTCCTCGTTGCCAGGAACGCACCGTCCGACGGCGGGAGCCTGCTGTCCGTCACCGAGGAAGGTCCCGCCGCTGACCACAGCACGCCGCTCGTCGTCGGGAACGCTCCCGTCGACCACGGGAGTGCGCTGCCGCGTGCCGGCAACGCGCCGGTCGGCGGCGGGGACGTGCTGCCCGCCGCCGAGGGCGTTCCGGCCGATGGTGAGGGCGTGCGGGTGCGGGTGGAGGAGGTGACGTCCGAGGGCGGCGCCGGATGGTCGGTGTCGGAGCTGTTCTCCGCCAAGGAGGCCGCGTGGAAGGCCCTCGCCGTGGCCGGAGCGGCGGGGAGCCTGCGGGATCTGCTGGCGTCGCCCTGCGGGGGCGGCCTGTGTGTCCGCCTGCGCGCCGATCCCGGCCGGGCCGTGCGGGTGCGGGTGGTGCGGATCGGCGCGGGGGTGTTCAGCTGGGTCGCCGGCCGGGCCTGAGCGGACACGTCCCGCCCCCGGCGCGGCGCGCCGAGGGCGGGAGGAGGGGGCGTATCAGCGTTCCGGGGTGCCGCCGTCCCGGTAGGAACGGCGCACGGCGTCGGCCGCCTTGTCGGTCTTCGCGTCGTACTTGTCGCCCGTCCGCTCGTCGACCATGCGCTCGGCGCCCGAGACGCCCTTGTCGGCCTGGTCGGGGTGACCCTTGGCCCTCTGCTTGGCCTTGTTCATCAGGTCGCCCAGCTTGCCCATGGGGTACCTCCGGGAGGTGCGTGTGCGTCGTACCCCGCCGCAGGTACCCCTCTGGCCGGGCGTGAATCACCCGCGGTCGCCGACCCTGGCGGCCATGTTGCCCGCCGGATGGCGGTTGTCGTGGATCAACTGGTGTGCGAGGCCGATCTCGTCGAAATCGAAGGTCTGAGACAGGCACGGATCGATGATTCCCTGGTCGATCAGCCGGGTGACCTCGCGGGCCTCGCGGGCGGTGGCCACGTGCGAGCCCTGCAGGCGCTTCTGCCGCATCCACAGGAAGCGCAGGTCGACGTCGCCGTTGTAGCCGGTGGTGCCGCCGCACAGGACGACCATGCCGCCGTTGTCGCACAGGTACAGGGACGTCGGGATCGTGTCGGCGCCGGAGTGCTCCAGCACGACGCGCGGGCTGCGGCGCTCGCCGAGCACGTCCCAGAAGGCCCGCCCGAAGGCGCGGGCCCCGGACAGCCAGCGGCCCATGGCCTCGTCGTCGGAGGTGTCCGGCAGCCGCCCCCAGTGGTCGAACCGGCGCCGGTCGATCCAGCCCTCGGCGCCCAGCTTCAGGCAGAACTCGCCGCGCTCCTCGCTGGAGACGACCGCGACGGGGATGCCGCCGACGTGCCGCACGAGCTGGATGGCGATGCAGCCGAGACCGCCGGCACCGCCCCAGACGAGCACGGGGTCGCCGGGGCGCACCGTGTGCGGCGGCCAGCCGAAGAGCTGGCGGTAGGCGGTGGCCGCGGTCGCCATGTAGCAGGAGGCCTCCGCCCAGGACAGCCGGGCGGGCTTGGGGTGGAGCATGTAATCGTCGACGACCGCGAACTGGGCGAAGGACCCGTAGTTCTCCTCGTAGCCCCACACCCGCTGGCTGGTGGACCAGGTGGGGTCGCCGCCGAGGCGGATGTCCTCGGCCTTCTCGTCCCAGCGGTTGGCGAGGACGACGACCTCGTCGCCGAGCTTCACGCCGCGCACGTCCTCGCCGACCGCCCACACGATCCCGGACAGGTCGGAGCCGCCGATGTGGAAGTCCTCGGTGGCGCCGGCCTTCTGCCGGGCGGCGATCACGTCGAGCGGTGAACCGAGCGCCGCCCAGACGTTGTTGTAGTTGATGCCGGCCGCCATCACCTTCACCAGGACCTGTCCGCGCCCGACGGGCGGGACGTCGACCACTTCGGTGCGGAAGGCGTCGACGGGCTGTCCATAGCGCTCACGGCGGATGAGCGAGGCGTACATCTTCGTCGGGGCGGTACCGATCTCGGGGGCGTCGCCGAGTTCGTAGAGGTCCTGGGTCGCTCTCACGCTGGTTCTCCTCAACGCGGGTTCACGGGGAAGGGTTCGTGGCGGACGAGGGTGTGGCGGACGGAGGTGCGGGGGCCGGGTCGCCGAGGCCGCGCAGGGCCTTGGCGACCGCTTCGCCGATCCGGGCGATCGGTTCGGGTTCGGTCATCTCGTAGTGGCCGCACGGCACTTGGTGGTCGTGCAGGGTCCCGTCGACGTACGGCCGCCAGCTGTCGGCCTTGCCGGGCAGCACCGCCAGGTCCGTCGGGAAGTCGGTGGCCTGCTCCTCGGCGGCGCTGAAGAACAGCACGTCACCGCGGTAGGCGCCGGGTGCGAACTGGGGTGCGATGCGCAGGTTGTTGCGCATGACGGCGGCGATGGCCGCGGCCTCGGAGCGGGTGACGGGGACGCTCGCCGGGTCGGCCGCGACCCGGGCGTCGATGCGGTCCAGGACGGTCTCCACGGGCGTCCCGTCGACGTCGAGCCCGGCCACCCTCGACAGCAGGGCCGCCACCTGGCGTTCGGCGGCGCCGGGGTCGTGGGCGGTGCCGTGCGGCTGCGGGGCGTCGAGCATCGCGAGGAGCTCGACCCGCTCGCCGTCGCGCTGCAGGGCGCAGGCCATGGCGTGCGCGACGAACCCGCCGTAGGACCAGCCCAGCAGCCGGTACGGGCCGTGCGGCTGCACCTGGCGCACGAGGTCCAGGTAGTGGGCGACCATCGCGGCGGCGTCGGGTGCGGGCGGCGTGGTGCCGTCGAGGCCGGCCGCCTGGATGCCGTAGACGGGCTGGTCACCGCCGAGGTGCGGCAGCAGGCCCGTGTAGCGCCAGGCGACGCCGGCGCCGGGGTGGACGCAGAACAGGGGCGGGGCGGTGCCCTCGGGGCGCAGCGGCAGCAGCGGGCCGAGGGCGGTGGGGGCCGTCCCGGGCGCCTTCTCGTCCGCCTCGCCGGCCGTGGCGAGGACCCCGGCCACGGTGGGCGCGGCCAGCAGGGTCGCCGCGGGGATGTCGAGGACCCCGGCGCCACGCAGCCGGCCCGCCAGCAGCACGGCGCGCATCGAGTCGCCGCCGAGGTCGAAGAAGTTGTCGTGCAGGCCGATGCCGCCGATGCCGAGCGTCTCCTCCCACAGGCGGGTGACCTCGCGTTCCCGGTCGGTGCGCGGCGGTACGTGCTCGGTCGTCAGCCGGGGCCGCGGGGCGAGGCCGGGCGCGCTCCCCGGCGTGGCCGGGGTGTCGTCGGACGGGCCGGAGCCGGTGCGGGCGCCGGGGGCGTCGATCCAGTGGCGCCGCCGCTCGAAGGCGTACGGCGGCAGCGGTGCCCGCCGGGGGCTGCCCGGCACCGGGGGCAGGGCGCTGTCGACGCCCGCGCTCCACAGCCGGCCCAGCGCCTCGGCGAGGACGAAGCCGTCGGACGCGTCGGCCTTGGCGTGCCGCATGGTGGTCACCGTCACCGGGGTCGCGTCGGTGAGCCGGCCGGTGGCGAGTTTGGTCAGGGTGTCGCCCGGCCCGATCTCGACGAGGACCGGGTGCAGGCGGTCCCACAGGGCGGCGATGCCGTCGGCGAACCGCACGGTGCCGCGGGTGTGGTCGAGCCAGTGCCGTACGGAGGTGGCCTGGTCGTCGGTGACCCAGGTGCCGGTCACGTTGGTGACGTACGGGATGCGCGGCGGACGCAGGGTGACCTGGCGCAGGTGGGCCTCGTAGGCCGGCAGGACCGGGTCCAGGACGTGGGAGTGGGCGGCGACGGGGATGCGCAGGCGGCGGAACGGAACGCCGCGGCGGGTCAGTTCGGCCTCGAAGCGCGCGACGGCGTCGAGGTGCCCGGCGACCGTGCAGGCGCCGGGGCCGTTGACGGCGGCCAGGGACAGGTCGCCGCCGAGCAGCGGCCGGATCTCCTCGGCCGGGGCGGCGACGCCGACCGTGGCGCCGCCCGCGGTGCTGATGAGCCGGATGCGTTCGGTGACCAGGGGCAGCATGTCCGCGAGGTCGATGACGCCGGCGAGACAGGCGGCCGTGTACTCGCCGAGCGAGTGGCCGATCAGCGCGTCGGGGCGGACACCCGACTCCATGAGCGTGCGGGCCAGGGCGTACTCGGTGACGATGAGCCCGAGGAACGCGGAGGTGTCGTCGGGCCGTCGCTCCTCGAACAGGGCGGTGCGCAGGTCGGCGCCGAGGACGGGCCGCAGGATGCGGGCGCACTCGTCGACGGTGTCGCGGTAGAGGGCGTGGTCGCGGTACAGCTCCTTGCCCATGCCCGGGTACTGGGTGCCGCCGCCGGGCAGCAGGAACGCCACGCGGACCGGGTCGTCGGTGGGCGGCGGGACGGCCGGGGCGGCGCTGCGCAGGGCGTCGACGGCCTCCGCCGGGGTGGCCGCCGTGACGGTGAGGCGGTGGCGCAGCGCGGGCCGGTCGGCGCGCAGGGAGTGGGCCACGTCGTCCAGGCGCAGCTCCGGCCGCCGTTGCAGGTGCCGGGCGAGTGCCTCGGCCTGGCCGCGCAGGGCGCCGGCGGTGCGTGCGGACAGGGGCAGCACCAGGCGGCGGCCGTCCTCGGGCGCGCGGGGCGCCGCGGGGGCCGCGGGCGGGGCCTCCTCCAGGACGACGTGGGCGTTGGTGCCGCCGATGCCGAAGGCGCTGACGGCGGCGCGGCGGGGGTGGTCGCCGGCGGGCCAGTCCTCCAGCCCGGTGGGCACGCGGAAGGGGCTCGCGTCGAAGTCGATGAGGGGGTTGGGCCGGTCGAAGTGCAGGCTCGGCGGGATCTGCCGGTGTTCGAGGGCCAGGACCGCCTTGATGAGTCCGGCGATGCCGGCGGCGGCGCCGAGGTGGCCGATGTTGGTCTTGACCGATCCGAGGGCGCAGAACCCGGTGCGTTCCGTGCTGTGCCGGAAGGCCTCCGTCAGGGCGGACACCTCGATCGGGTCGCCGAGTTTGGTGGCGGTGCCGTGCGCCTCGACCAGGCCGATGGTGCCGGCGTCGACCTCGGCCTGGGCCTGCGCGGCGAGGATCACCTCGGTCTGCCCGGCGGCGCTCGGCGCGCTGAAGCCGACCTTGCGGCGGCCGTCGTTGTTGACGGCGGTGCCGCGGATGACGGCGCGGACGCGGTCGCCGTCGGCGAGGGCGTCCTCCAGCCGCTTGAGGACGACGGCTCCCACGCCGTCACCGGAGGAGGTCCCGGCGGCGTCCGCGGCGAAGGCGCGGCAGTGGCCGTCGGGCGAGAACGGCCCGTCGGGCACGTGGCGGTAGCCGAGCGCGGCCGAGGGGTTGAGGGAGACGGCGGCGGCGAGCGCGGTGTCGCAGCGGTGGTCCAGCAGGTCCTGGCAGGCGGTGTGCACGGCCACCAGCGCGGTCGAGCACGCGGTCTGCAGGGACACGCTGGGCCCGGTGAGGCCGAGTTCGTAGGAGACGCGGGTGGCGAGGGTGCCGAGGGAGTTGGCGGTGGCCGCGTGGACCAGCTCCACCGAGCCGGGCCGCCCGGCGAAGCGCGGGTGCACGTGGGCCGGGTAGTAGCGGCTGTCACCGGCGCCCGCGTAGACGCCGAACGCCCCGGCCGTGCGGTCGCCGGTGATGCAGCCGGCGTCCTCCAGGGCGTGGTAGGCCGTCTCCAGCAGCAGCCGCTGCTGCGGGTCGACGACGGCGGCCTCGGCGGGACTGTAGCCGAAGAAGCCGGAGTCGAAGCGGTCGATGCCCTCGACGGCCGACGCCATCCGGATCAGTTCCGGGTCGTCGAGGTCGCGCGGGTCACCGCCCGCGGCCAGGAACTCCTCGTCGGACACGGGCCGGATCGCCTCCCGGCCGGCCGCGAGGTTCTCCCAGAAGGCGTCGAGGTCGTCGGCGCCGGGGAAGCGGCCCGCCATGCCGATGACGGCGACGGCGGGGAACTCGGGGAACTCCTCGTCGTGGGATGCGCTGGGGTCGTGCACGGCGGGTGCCTCGTCCTCTCCGGGCTCGGTGGTGTGCTGCGTGGTGTCCGCGCGGTCAGGCACGGCCGCGGTCCCTGCCCTGGCGGGCGGACCGGCGCGAGCGGGCCGCGCGTTGGCGGCGGGCCTGTTCCCTCGCGCGGTCCAGGCCATCGGTCTCGGGCCGGGGTGACGGTCCGGCGACCGGCGACGGCTGCGCGCCGGTGGCCGACAGGTGGCGGGCCAGGTCGCGGACGGTGGGGTGGGCGAACAGGTCGACCACCGACAGGTCGGTGCCGAAGGCGCGGTTGACGGCGCTCTGGGCGGTGACGAGGAGCAGCGAGTTGCCGCCCAGGTCGAAGAAGTTCTCGTCCCGGCCCACCCGGTCGCGTCCGAGGACGCCGCACCACACCTCGGCGAGCCGGCTCTCCAGCCGCCGCAGCTCCTCCCCCGCCTCCGTCTGCTCCGGGCGGGGGCCGGTGCCCGCCGAGCGCAGCGTCCACGCGTCCTCGGGGAGCCCGGCCGCGCGGGCCGCGTCGGCCGCCGCCCGGTACAGGGCGCCGAGATCGGTGCCGTCCTCCAGGCCGACGCGCGCGGCCAGGCGCCGCGTCTGGCGCACGGGCGCGACGACGTGGCTGCGGACCCAGGGGGCGGTGCGGTCGGCGCCGATCAGCAGGTGCGGTTCGTCCAGGGTGCGGGCGAGGTCGAACGAGCGCAGCGCGGCGGGGACGTCGAGCAGCCGGTAGCCGCGTGCCTGAGTGAGCGCGGTGAGCCGGTAGCCGTCGCTCATGCCCCGCTCGCGCCACATGCTCCACGCCAGCGACTGCCCGGGCAGGCCGAGGCCGCGGCGGTAGCGGGCGAGCGCGTCCAGGTAGGCGTTGGCGGCGGCGTACGCGGCGTTCATGGCGCCGCCGAAGAAGCCGTTGAGCGAGGAGAAGGTGACGAAGGAGGTGACCGGGTGGTCGGCGGTGAGCCGGTGCAGCGTCCACGCGCCGCGCGTCTTCGCGGCGAGGGCCCGGCGCCAGGTGGCGGTGTCCAGTTCGCCGACGGGGCGTTCCACCAGTGCCCCCGCCAGGTGCAGCACCGACGCCAGGGGCGCGCCCCACGCCTGCGCGGCGGTCTCCACGGCGGCCCGGACCTGGCGTTCGTCGGTGACGTCGGCGCGGGCGTACCGGACCTCGCCCAAGTCGCGCAGCCGGGACAGCCCCTGGGCCTCCGCTTCCGGTGTGCGGCCCGTGATCAGCAGCCGGGTGCCGGGGGTGCGCAGCAGATGGGCGGCGAGCTCGATGCCGACGCCGCCCAGGCCGCCGGTGAGCAGGGTGAAGCCGTCCTGGGCGGGCGGCTCGTCGCGGGGCGGGGCGTCGGGCAGGGCGGCGAGGCGGCGTACGTACCGGTGTCCGTCGCGGTACGCCACCTCCGTGGCGTCCGCGGTGACCGTCGCCTCGGCCGTCAGCAGGGGCAGCGGGTCCGTGCCGTCGCCCGGGGGCAGGTCGAGGTGCGTGCCGCGCAGCCGGCCGGACTCCTCGGCCAGTGACTTGAGCAGCGCGCCCGCCATGGCGTGCGCCGGGTCGGGGCGGTCGCCGGGGAGCACGTCCTGGGCGCCCGCCGTCACGTACACGAGGTCGACGGGCCGCTGCGGGCCGGGCCGTGCGGCGAGGGCACGGGCGAACGCGAGCAGGTCCTCCGGGCCGGCCGTGTCGTCCGGCGCCGTCTCCGGGCCGCCCGCGCCGCGCAGTCCGGCGAGGTGCAGGACGGCGTCGACCGGCCGCTGGTCCTCGTCCATCCGCCGCAGCAGCGCCGCGTAGTCGGTCTCCTCGGCGGGCCGCACGCGGTGGTGCGCGGCGTCGAGCCGGGCGTACGAGGTCCCCTCGACGGCCAGCGTGCACCGGCCGCCACCGGCCCGCAGGACGTCGGCGAGCCGTTCCGCGAGCCGCCACACCCGGGGGTCGCCGCCCGCGAGGACGAGGGTGTGCCGGCCGGGCGGCGCCACGGGGGTCCCCGGGCGTTCCGTCCGCTGCCACACCGGGCGCAGGAACCAGTCGGGGACGGTCGCGGCGGTGCCCAGCAGGAGCTGGGTCCGGCGGACCTCGTCGTCGAAGGCGCCCGCCTCGAAGCTCTTGCGCAGTCTGGTGCGCTGGATCTTGCCGATCTCGGTCTTGGGGATCGTGTCCCGCTCGACGGGGATGAGGTAGGCGGGGCTGACGCCGATCTCCCGGGTCACCTTCCCGGCGATCTCGCGCAGGGCGCCAGCGGTGACCTCGGAGGGGAGGTGGAAGAAGAGGGCGAGTTCGTCGGTGGGCGAGGCCGGGTCGGAGCGCACGGCGACGGCGGCGGTGAAACTGCGCTCCACGTACGGCAGTTCCTCGACGCACGCCTCGATCTCGTGGCTGTAGTGGTTGACGCCGTTGACGATGATGACGTCCTTGGCGCGGCCGGTGATGTACAGCTCGCCGTCGCGCAGGAAGGCCAGGTCGCCGGTGTCGAACCAGCCGTCCTCGGTGAACGCCTCCGCGTTGGCGGCCGGGTTGTCGTGGTAGCCGCCGGTCACGGAGGTGCCGCGGACCTGGAACCGGCCCGCCTCGCCCTCGTTGAGGAGCCTGCCCTGCTCGTCCACGATCCGCATGGCGAACCCGGGGTAGGGCAGGCCGCAGCTGACGAACGTCCCCTCGCCCGCGACGGGTTCGGCGGGCAGGACGGCGTCGGTGACGACCGAGCAGGTCTCGGACATGCCCCAGCCGGGGTGCATGACGTCCTGCGGCAGGCCGAACGGCTTCAGCGCGTGCAGGAACCGGCGGGCGGCCGAGGCCACGACGACCTCGCCGGCGTTCATCACCAGCCGCATCGGGGACAGGTCCCAGGCGCGGTCGGTGAAGCGGCCGGACTGCTCGGCGAGCAGCCCGAAGGCGAAGTTGGGCGCCCAGGTGACGGTGACCCGGTGCCGGTCGGCGAGGTCCATCCAGCGCAGCGGGTCCTGCAGGACCCAGGAGGTCGGTGCGTGGATCTGACGGCAGCCCAGGTACACGTCGCGCAGGTGGAACATCACCACGCCCGTGACGTGGTCGAGCGGGATCCAGTTCAGGGTGACGTCGTCCGGGCCGAGGCCGTTCGTCTGCTCGGTCGCGGCGGAGCGGGTCAGGACGTTGCGGTGGGTGAGGCGCACGGCCTTGGGCAGGCCGGTGCTGCCGGACGTCATGAGCATCAGCATGAGGTCGTCCGGTGCGGCGGGGTGCCAGTCGTGGTCCTCGGGTGCCTCGCGCAGCGCGTCGGCCGTGGTGAGCCGCAGGCCGGGCCAGTCCTGCCGGGCGGCGACCGCGCGCACCCCGGCCTCGGGGCCGGCGGAGCACACGATCCAGGGCCGTCCGAGCATCCGCCAGATGCCCTCCAGTTTGGTCAGGGCCGCCGAGGGGGTGTCGTAGGAGGCGGGGACGGTCAGGGGGACGGCGACGAAGCCGCCGAGGACGCAGCCCCACAGCACGGCGAGGAAGTCCTCGGTGGCGTCGCACTGGAGGATGACCTGGTCGCCGGGGCGCAGGCCCGCCCGGCGCAGTCCGGCCAGGACGCGGGAGGCCTCGGGGATCAGGGAGGCGTAGCTGCGCCGGTGTTCGCTGCCGTCGGCGTGGACGTGGACGATGTCGCCCCGGTCCCGTGCGGCGGCGCGGCGCAGGGCCTGCGCCCAGCCGGTCACGGACGGCTCGGTGAGGGCGGGGCCTTCGCTGAGGGCCGGTGCGGCGGTGGCCGTGCCGGTGCGGCCGGCGGGGGCCGGTCCGGTGGTGCGGCCGGGCAGGCCGGTGTGGCGGCGGTCGAGTTCCTCGGGGGTGTTCTCCACCGTCACGTCGGCCGTGGTGACGCCGGGCACCCGGGTCAGCCGGTCGCGCCAGGCGTCGGCGGCGGTGCGGTCGACGGCGGGCAGGGCGCGCAGGGCGGCGGTGTCGACGGTGCCGTGCCCGGTGCGGGGCAGCGCGTTGACCGCGGTGACGCGGACGGTGCCGTGGCCCGCCCGGCCGAGGAGTTCCTCGGCGCGTTCGGCGGCGTCCGCCCGTCCGGGCACCACGTACAGACGGGGCGGGGCGTCGTCGGTGCCGGGCAGGGCGTGGGCGTCGCGGATGCCGGGCACGGACAGGGCCGCGTCCGCCAGTGCCGCCGGATCGGTCGCGGCCGGGGCGGGGGTGCGCTCGGGCAGCGCGGGCAGGTCGCCGAGGCGGACCGACGCATCGGCGCTCACCGCGCGCAGCACGTCGTGCAGGGCCCCGGCGAACGCCTCGGCGGTGGCGGCCTCGTACAGGTCGGTGGCGTATTCGACGTGCAGGGTCAGGCCGTCGGGCGCGCCCTGCGCGGTCCGGCGTTCCAGGACGTCGACGAAGAGGTCGAACTTGGCGGTGCCGGTCGCGGTGGGCCGCAGCTCGGCGCGGGTGCCGTCCAGCCGGAGGACGGCGGGTTCGTTGTTCTGGAGGGCCAGCATCACCTGGAACAGGGGGTGCCGGCCGGGTGTGCGGGGCGGGTTGAGGTCGTCCACCAGCCGGTCGAAGGGGAGGTCCTGGTGGTCCAGTGCGGCGAGGTCGGCGGTGCGCAGCCGGGCGAGCAGGTCACGGAAGGCGGGGTCGCCCGAGGTGTCGGCGCGCAGCACCAGGGTGTTGGTGATCAGGCCGATCAGGGGGTCGAGGGCGGGTTCGGTGCGGCCCGCGACGGGGGTGCCCAGGACGATGTCCTCGCCGGCGCCGCAGCGGGTGAGCAGGGCACTGACGGCGGCGTGCAGCACCATGAACAGGCTGGCGTTCTCGCGGTCGGCGAGGCGCAGCAGCGCGTGGTGCAGGTCGGCGCCGACGGCGGTCTCGACGTGCGCTCCGCCGCCGCGCGGGGCGGTGGGTCGGGGCCGGTCGCCGGGCAGGGTGCATTCCTCGGGCAGTCCGTCCAGGGCGGTGCGCCAGTGGGCGGTGAGCCGCTCCAGCCGGCCGGGGCCGTCCGGGCCGGGGGCCAGCAGGGCGCGCTGCCACAGCGCGTAGTCGGCGTACTGCGCGGGCAGCGGGGCCCAGTCGGGTGCCCGTCCGGCGCGGCGGGCCGCGTAGGCGGTGCTCAGGTCGTCGGCGAAGGGACGCAGCGACCAGCCGTCGGCGGCGCTGTGGTGCAGGACGAACAGCAGGGTGGAGCCCACCAGCCAGACGGCGAGGGGGCTTTCGGCGGTGAGGTCGAAGCGGTGCCGCAGCGCGGCGGTGACGTGCGCGGCGGTCTCCGCGGCGGGGCAGTCGACGTGCCGCAGTGCGGGGCGCAGCTCGCCCGGCGGCAGGACGCGCTGGTACGGCGTCCCGTCGTGCTCGGCGATCACCGTGCGCAGGATCTCGTGCCGGTCGGCGAGGTCGCCGAGGGCGGCCCGCAGCGCGCCGGTGTCGACGTCGGCGTCCAGGGTGACCAGGAGCGGGATGTTGTAGGTGGCCGCTCCCTCGTCGAGCCGGTTGAGGAACCACATGCGTTCCTGGGCGTACGACAGCGGCACCCGCCGCGGCCGTACGGCGTCGCCGAGGGCCGGCCGGGGCAGGGCGGCGTCCTGTACGGCGAGCCGCTGGGCGAGGGCGGCCGGGGTCGGTGTCTCGAACAGGGCGGTGATGGGGATCTCGGCGCCGGTCTCGTGCCGCAGTCGGGCCAGCAGGCGGGTGGCGAGCAGCGAGTCGCCGCCCAGGTCGAAGAAGCCGGCGTCCACGCCCACCGAGTCGCGCGGGAGCTTCAGCACGTCTTCGAACAGGGCGCACACCAGCACCTGTTGGGGCGTGCCGGGGCGGGTGCCGGTCGCGGCGGCGGTGAAGTCCGGGGCGGGCAGGGCCTGGACGTCGAGCTTGCCGTTCGCGGTCAGCGGCAGTGCCTCCACGGGGACGACGGCGGCCGGGACCATGTGCTCGGGCAGGTGCGCGGCGGCGTGGGCGCGCAGCTCGGCGGGGCTCACCGGGGTGTCGGACGGGACGGTGTACGCGACGAGGTGCAGGGCGCCGTTGGCGGCCCGGCGGGGGACGACGGCGGCGCGGGTGACGCCCGGGTGGGCGGCGAGGACGGCCTCGATCTCGCCGGGTTCGACGCGGAAGCCGCGCAGCTGGATCTGCGCGTCGGCGCGGCCGAGGTAGTCGAGGGTGCCGTCGGGGCGGCGCCGGGCCAGGTCGCCCGAGCGGTACATGCGGGTGCCGGGCGGGCCGTAGGGGTCGTCGAGGAACCGTTCGGCGGTCAGGCCGGGCCGGTCCAGGTACCCGGGGGCGACGCCGGCGCCCGAGACGTACATCTCGCCGGTCGCGCCGGGCGGCACCGGGCGGCCCTCGCCGTCCAGCAGGTGCACGCGCAGATCGGCGAGGGGGCTGCCGATGACGCTGCCGCGGCGCGGGTCGTCCAGGTCGGCGCGGGTGAGGCGGTGGTGGGTGACGTGCACGGTGGTCTCGGTGATGCCGTACATGTTCACCAGCGCCGGGCGGTCCAGGCCGTGCCGGTCGGCCCAGGGGCGCAGCCGCGACGGGCGCAGGGCCTCGCCGCCGAAGACGATGTACCGCAGCGCCCCGGTGCCGCCGCCCCGTTCGAGGTCGGCGTCGGCGAGTTGCTCGAACGCGGACGGCGTCTGGTTGAGGACGGTCACGCCCTCGCGGTGCAGCAGGTCCAGGAACGCGCGCGGGGAGCGGCTGACGGCGTACGGGACGACGACGACCCGGCCGCCGTGCAGCAGGGCGCCCCAGATCTCCCAGACGGAGAAGTCGAAGGCGTAGGAGTGGAACAGCGTCCACACGTCGTCGGCCCGGAAGTCGAAGTGCCCGGCGGCGGCGGCGAAGAGGCGCACGACGTTCGCGTGCGGGACGGGCACGCCCTTGGGGCGTCCGGTGGAGCCGGAGGTGTGGATGATGTACGCGATGTCGGCCGGGCCGGCCGGTCCGTGCCGGTCGGCGTCGGTCAGGTCGGCGGCGGGGCGGCGGGACAGGCCGGCGACGGTCTCCTCGTCGTCCAGGCGGACGACGGGCAGCGCGTCCTGGGCGAGGTGCGCGTGGGCGTGTTCGGTGACGAGGACGACGGGGGCCGCGTCCTCGACGACCAGCCGCAGCCGCTCGGCCGGGTGACCGGGGTCCAGGGGCAGGTAGGCGGCGCCGGTCTTGAGGACGGCCAGCAGGGCGGGCAGCAGCCGGATGCCGCGCTCCAGGGCCAGGGCCACGACCCGGCCGGGGCCCGCGCCGTGGTCGGTCAGCAGCCGGGCGAGCCGGTTGGCCTCGGCGTTGAGCTCGGCGTAGGTGAGCTGGTGGTCCCCGCAGGTGACGGCGATCCGCTCGGGCCCGGCCGCCGCCCGCTCCTCGAACAGTTCGGTGAGGGTCCGTTCGACCGGATACGTGTGGACGGGCGTGTCGCGGGGGTGTTCCCCGGGCAGCAGGACGTCCAGGTCGCCCAGCGGTGTCTCCGGATCCGCCTCCGCGAGCCGGTGCAGCACGGTGAGGAACCGGTCGCGGTGCAGGGCGAGTTCGTCCTCCTCGTACAGGGCCGGGTTGGCGTCGAAGGCCAGCCACAGTCCGCCGGGACGGGCGCCGGGCCGCACCGAGATCTGCAGGTCGTCGACGGCTCCGCCGGACAGGTGGTGCCAGGTGATGCGGTGCCCGCCGAAGACCGGGGACTCGTCGAAGGGGACGATGTTGAGCACCGGCCCGTACAGCCGGCGTCCGGTGCCCAGCAGGCCCAGGTCGCGGCGGAGGAACTCGCCCCGGTAGCGCTGGTGGCGGCGCAGGGCCTCCAGTTCGCCGGCGACGGTCCGCGCCAGCTGCGCCACGGGTGTGTCCGGGGCGGCGGCCACGCGCAGCGGCAGGACGTCGGAGGCGGTGCCGGGGGTGCGCAGCGCGGCACCGCCGAGGCGGCTCATGGTGGCGAGGCCGAGCACCAGGTCACCGGCGCCGGTCATCCGGTGCAGGTAGGCGGCGGTGGCCGCGGTCAGCAGGTCGGTCCGCCGGACGCCGAGGCGGGCGGCGGCGCCGTCGAGGGCCGCGGTCTCGGCGGGTGTCAGTTCGGCCGTGCGGCGCAGGAAGGGCGCGGTGGGGGCGGCCGTGCGCGCGGTGAGCCGGGCGGGTTCCGGCAGGCCGGCCAGGCGCCGCGCCCAGTGGTCGCGGTCGCGGGTGTACCGCTCGGAGGCGCGGTAGGCCGCCTCCTCCTCCTGCAGCCGGCTCACCGGCGCGAAGCCGGAGGGGCCGGGGTCGCGCCGCTCGGCCAGGGCGTTGTACGTCTCGGCCAGGCGGCGCCCGAGGAGCTTGTAGCTGTAGCCGTCGAGCAACAGGTGATGGGCCCTCAGCAGCCACAGGAAGCGGTCCGGGGCCAGGGTGAGCAGGGTGTGCGCGAACAGCGGTCCCTTCTCCAGGTCCACGGGCGTCGCCATATCGGCGCGGACGTGGGCCCAGGCGGCGGCCTCGGGATCGGGCGCGCCGCTGACGTCCACGCGGTGCAGGGTCCAGTCGTCCGCGTCCGGGGCGAGCCGGCGGTGGGGGCCGTCGTCGCCGTCGGCGAAGCGCAGCGCGAAGGTGTCGGCCTCGGCGACGGTGCGGCGCAGCGCGGTCTCGAACAGGTCGGTGTCGAGGGGGCCGTGGACCTCCACCGCCTCCGCGGTGTTGTACGCGGCGCTGTCCGGTGCGAGCCGCCCGGCGTACCAGAGGCCCTCCTGGGCTCCGGACAGCGGCCGGCGTTCGTCCTCCTGCAGTGACATAGCACAACCCTCACGTGGCAAGCCGTAACGTCCCGGACGGAGAAGGCCCGGCCGGATGGGAGGGGCGCGGCCACCGCCTCGTGCGGCCCGCGCGTGGGGGGTGACGCGCCGGGCCGGCCCACGGGCGAAGGAGAGGCCGCACGCCGAGGGCGGGGGTCATCACGTCACCCGCCCGTCTCACGGCACAGCACGGTGGTGCAACGGAAGCGGCCGGGTCAAGCGGAACCGGGCTTCGGGGCCCTGATTCAGGGGTTTCCCTGAAGAATGCGAAGCCGGGGATTGTGCGCGCCGCTCGAACTTCTAGGGAAATCACGCGATTTTCCTCGGCACCGGGTTCTCGGCTGGATTCGGCCGCGTGGTGCCGTGCACTCTCGAAAGGCCCCTGACACCCCCGCGGACCCCCGCGGCGGACATCCCATTCCGGGCCGCGGACCCGAAAACGAACGACGGAAAGAAGGCTGACGGCATGCACCGTGCGCTGTGTCCGGTCGAGACGCTCTACGTGGGCCAGAGAAGCAGAGCCGTGCTCTCCTGCACCCTGCGCGGACCCGTCGACGTCGCCGCCCTGTCCGCCGCCTTCGACGCCATGACGGAGGCCAACCCGCCCCTGCGGTCCCGTATCGCGCAGGACGGCGCGGGACCCGTGCTGCGCCTGCTCGGCGAGGACGAGCGGCCGCGGCTGATCACGCGCACGGGCCACGACGAGGACGAGGCCTACGCGGCCGAACTGAACAGGCCCCTGCCGGTCGGGGGACCGCTGAGCCGCGCCGTCCTGGTCAGCGCGGCGGACGGCGAGCGTCATCTGTTCGTACTGGTGGTGGACCACACCGTGACCGACGGTCACAGCAGCATCGCGCTGCACAACGCCCTGTGGGACCGCTACCGGGCGCTGGTCGAGGGGCACCCGCCGGCCGGGGCCTCCGGGCCCGGTCTGCCGCGCTGGCCCGAGCCCGTCAGCAGCCTGCTGCCACCGGCCGACGACGCCGACACGGCGAAGTACCTCGACAGCCGCCTGGATGCGGTCCGGCGGAACCCGGTCGAGCTGGTGCCCTACGACGCCGCCACCGGTGAAGGGGCCGGCGCGCAGGGGCACATCGAGGTCCGCAGACTGACCCTGGAGGCGGACCTGACCTCACGGCTGCGCCGGGCGGCGCGCGGCGCGGGCGTCTCCGTGCACGCCCTGATCGCCGCGACACTGCTGGCCACCGCGCGGCGGCGGCTGGGCGGCGAGGGCGCCCGCACCCTCGGCTGCCTCTCCCCCGTCGACCTGCGCTCCCGGCTGTCCCCGCCGGTGCCCGCCGCCGCCCTGGTGCCCGCGGTCACCACCCATCTGCAGACCCTGGAGGTGTCCGAGGCCTCCGAGCCGCTGGACCTGGCCCGGGCCGTGCACGGTCGCCTGAGCGACTTCCTCTCCCGCGGCGACCACGTTCACGAGATGCGCATCACGCCCGAGATCCCGCGGAACCCGGCTCTGCAACTGGCCACGGTCATCGCCACGAACATGGGCGTCGTCCCCGGGCCGCGACTGCCGGAGGGGCTGCGGGCGGCCGACGTACGGCTGGTGCCGGCCCGCGAGCACTACTTCCCGCAGGCGGGCCGCAGCCCCGTCATGGCGTGCGTCGTCTCCTTCGAAGGCCGGCTGTCCATCGAGTTCCCGCACTCCACCGCCTGTTTCAGCCCGTCGTTCATGCGGGCGTTCCGCGACGACGTGCGCGCCGGGCTGCTGCGCTTCGCGACCGCGGCGCACACCCGTCCCGCTCCCGCCGCCACCGGCTGACCACGGCTCCTCCTCTCCCTTCCCTCACCCCCCGCCCGCCCGGCCGCCGTAAGGAAGCACTGCCCGACATGACCACCGTCAGCGAACTCCCCTCCCCCCTGACGCTGCTCCCCCGAGCCCAGGCGGGCGACGAGCACGCGATGAACCACCTGCTGACCGGCATCACCCCCTACGTGGCACGCATCTGCAGGTCCATCACCCACGACGACGGCGCCGACGCGACGCAGGAGGCGCTGCTGGCCATCTACCGCGGCCTGCGCTCCCTGCGCGAGCCGGCGGCGTTCTACGGCTGGGTGCGCTCGGTGACGGTCCGCGAGGCCGTCCGCACCGCGCGGCGCTACGGCGAGGAGAGCTGCTGCTCGGAGGTCGAGTCGCAGCAGGAGGCGAACCCGCTGGACGCGGTGCACATCAGCGACGTGCTGGAGCGTCTGTCCCAGGCGCACCGGCAGGTCCTCACCCTGCGCGCCTACGGGCTCAACGAGGAGGAGATGGCCGAGGTGCTCGCCCTGCCCGTGGGCACCGTCCGCTCCCGTCTCTTCCGCGCCCGCCGCCGGTTCCAGGAGGCCTGGCAACCGTCGGCGGCGTGAGTCGGGCGCCGGCGCCCCGGCCCGGACCCACGCGCGGGCGGCCGTGACGGTACGTCACCGCCACGGCCGCCTCGCCCGGGACGCGCCCGGTCCCGCCGTCCGCTACCGCACGTGTTCCGGGAAGACGCGCGGGGGCCACAGGCCCGTGGCGAACATGCCGAGCGCGTGCGCCCGGGCCACCAGGGCGGGGCGGTTGGGCGCGTCGAAGCGGCGCAGCATCTGCCCCACCCGGTACTCGATCCCCTGACGGCTCAGATACAGACGGGAGGCCATCTGCACCGTGGACTCGCCACTCGCCACCCCTTCGAGCACCTGCGCGTCGAGGGCGCTGAGCAAGGGCCCGCCGGGGATGCCGCTGCCGGACCGGCGCAGGAAGACGACGAGCCCGGCGGTCTCGCCGGAGGGCTTCCTGACGGCGACCGCGGTGATGTCCGCCGGGAATTCCCGCCCGGCGCCGTCCCGGCCCGTCACCCTTTCCTTGAATCTCCGGCATCGTCCCGTGGAAAGTGCCGTGAACTGTTCCCGCAGGCGGGCGGTGACCGGTGAACCGAGGAGGTCGAGGAATCCGTACCCGCATATCTCGTCGGCGCTGAGGCCGAATTGGCGGGCGAATTCGGGTTCCGCGGCCGTGACGGCCAGGTCCCCGGGGGACACGTGGGCCGTACAGGCGCGTACCGGGGTGTCACCGCCCGGCGCTGCACCGCCGGTTGCGTCGCGGCGGGCGGGGGCGGCCGGAGCGGCGGCGTTCTTCTTACGGGGCGAGGCGTCGGGGAAACTCGTGGTCGCCACGGACGTACCGTCCTTCTTCCTGCGCGTGGGGGCTGGGAAGGGTGTGCGAACGCGGACGGACGGATGCGCTGTGCCTGGGTGTCGGCGAACGTCCCGCGCCGGCGCGGGCCGCCTCGTCGGCGGCCGGGCCGGATGCCCGCGTCGTCCCGGAGGGCCGGCGGCGAGGCGCCGGAGTCCCGGGGTCGGTCAGGAGGGGCAGAGGAGGCGGCGCCGAGGCGGCCGGCGTCTGACTGCCGTGGAAAACGTTGTCACGGCCATTCGATCTCGGTGTCCGTTCCCGGTGTGGAGTCACCGGGCGGACCGGCGGGCCGTACGTCCGGCCTGCGCCAGGGGCCGGTTCGGGAGCTGCGCAGCACGACAACCTCCACTTGACGAAGATGGGATCGCAGCAGGGGATCACCTTCGAGACTAAGGGTCGACAATCTCGGTGGCAAGGCTTTGCCAGGTGACGTCGGCTACCTGTCAACTCCTTTACAACCGGGCGCCTCTCGGGCACCGGAAGCCGCGATTCGGCCATCGTCGGTGAGGCCGGAGACCGCTTCGGCAACGGTCGGTTGACCTGCGCTTGACGGGTTGTCGCCCCTTGCCCGGCTTCCTAGAGTGTTGACAACTCAGGCGCGCCCGACCGGGCAGGCGAGGACCGGGAGCGGTACGGCCGCGTCGTCCGTCGGCCGCGGGACCTCGCCGATCGCGCCTTCGAACCGGAGGGGGGAGATGCTCGAACAGCCGCATTTCGGCCGTCGGCTGAAGAGGCTCCGGCTGGCCCGGGGGCTGAGCCAGGCCGCCCTCGTCGGCGACGGCATGTCGACGGGGTACCTGTCCCGCCTGGAGTCCGGGGAGCGTCGCCCCACCGAGCGCGCCGTGTCCTATCTCGCCCACCGGCTCGGCGTCGACACCTCCGCCCTGGCCGGCCCCTCGGACGGCAGGTCCCTGACCGGCGTCCTCGCCGCCGCGGCCTCGGCCCCACCCGGCACGGACGAGACGGCGGCGCTCGGCCGCGCGGTCGAGGAGGACGCGGGAGCCGACCCCGCCGCCCGCTGGCAGGCCCTGTGGCTGCTGAGCCGGGCTGCCGGTCGCGACGGCGACTACGAGCTGGAGCGCACGTGGCTACGCGAACTCATCGCGCTGAGCGACCAGTTGGAGGACCCTGAGCTGCGGACCCGGGCGCGTGTCCGGTACGCCCGCTGCACCCGCGCCCTGGGCGACATGCGCGCCGCGGAACCGGCGGCCGTGGAGGCGGTGTCGGTCGCCCGCGACGCCCAGGTGCGCGTGCCCGACACGTTGGCCGCCCTGATGGTGCTGATCAGTGTCGAGACGGAACTGGGCAGGCTGGAGGCGGCCGGCCGGCACGTCACCGAACTGGAACGGGACCTGCTGCCCCGGGCGTCAGCGGCCCAGGCGGCCGAGGCGCTGTGGACGGCCGCCGTCGTCAGCAACCGCGCGGGTGACGACGAGACGGCACGGGCCCGGCTGGACCGGGCCCTGGCGCTGCTGCCCAGCAGGGACGACCTGACGCTGTGGGCGCGGCTGCGCGCCGCCGCCACCGCCGCCGCGCTGCAGATGTCGCCGCCCGGCGTGGCCGCCGCCGAGTGCTGGCTGACCGAGGCGGCCTCCGTGCTGCGGCTGATCGGCACGCCGCTGCAACTCCAGGAACTTCGCGCGCTCCAGGCCCATCTCGCCTTCCACCAGGGCCGGCTGGACGACGCCCGGGCCCTCAGCGAGGACCTGCTCGGCGAGGCGGATCTGCGCCTGTCGTACCGGGACCGGGTGCGGTTGTCCGTCCTCGACGGCCGGCTGAAGATCCTGTCGGGCCGCGCCGACCAGGGCATCGCCGCCCTGGAACGGCTCGGGCAGCAGGCGACGATGTCACGGAACCTCGACCTGGCGGCCCACATCTGGAAGTCACTGGCCACGACCCTGGCGGACGTCCGTGCCGCCGAGGCACGGCCGGGCCGGTAGAGGGCTGGACCGGCGACGCCCAGGGTGGGTGCTCCCCCTCTCCGTCACGGTCGGGCGACTGAGGACGGCCCTCTACACGGTGCAGTGCCCAGCGAAGTCGAATGGATCATGGTTCAGGAAAACCCTGCATGTAAGCACAGCGAATGCACGGACAGAAAACCTCGAAAGAACACGGCAGTTCAGCAGGCGGTATTCGCGGGACGGGCTCATGGCTGAACGAGCCACGCACTTCTTCGCGACATAGGGGGCACTCCGGCTGTCTCGTAGGTGAGCGGTTCCCTCAACGACGCGGCGGCCCACCGAAAACTTGACAAACTGATCCTTGATTACGCCCACCCAGGCGCTCAACCGTAGCATCATAATAATCCCGTGCCTGACATTCGCAGGAGGAGACGATGGAGCAGAGCGGCTTACTCGATCACGTGGCGGAATTCGAGCGCGTGTGGAACGACCCGGCCTACACGCACTCGGAACTGCCTCCGCTCGATGTGAACGAGGTGATCGCGAACAGCTACGAGGCACCCGCCTCCTTCACCATGACCCGCGACATGCTGTGGGACATGGAGGTCCGCAAAGCCCGCAATCCCGCGCCGTATCTGCCCTCGGTGATGGAGCCCGGGAGCGTGCGCGTCTGGGGCGAGCAGCCGACCGGTGACGACGGAGTGGACGTGTTCGTACGCGCGTCGATGCAGCATCCGTGGATCGGCGGCTCCGACTACGGCTTGGTCCTTGAGCAGGTGCGTCTGGACCCGGCCGCACAGCGCGTCACGTTCATCGGCGCGACGCAACTCGTCGACGATTCCGGTGAACTCGTGAAGGCTGACACCCTCCAGCCTCTCTTCCACGTCGAGCACGCGGTGGCCGGTACGGAATCCCGACCGCTGTCACTGTGGCGGGTGGCCAACCGCACGGATGCCCGCACAACGAAAGAAGCGCTCACTCGCCATTTCTCCCGGCTCGCGAGCCTGCCATGGCTGTACGAGTACATCGAGATCTACATCAGGGAGGACCTGAATGTGGACCTCAGGCGACGCCATACGACTGAGAAAGGCGGCGAGGCCGAGACAGGCCAGTAGTTGCGGGGGGGGGCGCGCATAGCGGGGGCTGAGCCGACGGTAGCCGGACAGCCACGACATGGTGCGCCCGATGACCCAGCGGCGGCGTCCCAATCGTCCGCTCGACTCGATGCCTTTGCGCGCGATTCGTACTGCGATGCGTATGCCACGTAACCATTTCCGCAACTCGGTGCGGTCGTAGGCTTTGTCCGCGTGGAGGCGCTGGGGCTTGAAGTGGCGGCCGCGGTGAGGGGCGTGTCTCGTTCGGTGCCCACGGCCATGGGCTTCAGTGCTTCGCTGTCGTGGGTGTTGCCGGCCAAGACGCCGACGAGGAGGGGCAGTGCGCAGAGCGGTCGGGCCTGGCGTCTCAGGCGCCGTGGGCCCGTGGAGAGCCGTGTCGGGCGAGCACGGCCAGCACCGCCTGGTCGACCGCGTTGGCGGCGGCGGAGGCGCGGTTCGGCTATCCACCACGGGCTCGACTACGTTGCCTGTTCCCCGCTGTGCGTACTGGCCCCCCGGCCGGAGGCCAGTCGCGGCGCCGCGGCGTCAGCCGACTGCTCGACGGTACGGCAGGTCATCCTGAAGGCGTCACCGGACCGGGCGTCGGCTGTGTCCTGCCTTGGGCAGAGCGTGGACAGCGGCGTGCCGGGCCGGTTCCTGCCGGCGAACCGACGGCCTCGTGGCCAAGACGAAGCCGACAGGCGCGCGGGCGGGACGACGTCGGATGCGGGTCCGGGCGCTGTCGGCGTGACGATACGCCGACAGCGCCCGGGCTGCGCGGCGCTCCGCTCAGCGGCTGCGCTCAGGTTGTGCCACCCACCGCCACCGATCAGCGACCCGGACCGCACGCGGCGCGCGCCCCGCTGCGGCCCTCGGGCTGCGGCGCACCGCCTGTGGCGCCTTCGGCGAAGGACGGACGGCGGCGGTTCGGCGTCTACCAGCACCAGCCACCCTCCCGGACCCGTTGAGGTGCGCCGAACGCGGGCGGTTGCGTGGCCGGCAGGGGTGCGCGGTTGTCCTGCGATGTCCCGGTCACACGCGTGCTGCGTCCGCCGGCACCGACCAAGCGGTTCAGATGCCGCAGGTAGGGGCGGACCAGTACGGGGAAGGGTCGAGTGCGACATGGGTGTGGTCATTGTGACCGGGATAGCCCGGGCCGAGGATCTCCGAGAAGCCGTGCGTGCGGGCCTGTTGGGCAAGGCGGCAAAGCGACGGGGAGCCGGTCAGGTCGGCGGCGTCGCCGTACAGGTGGCGGCTGGTGGACGAACCGCCGACGGCGTTGTTGCAGGCGTAGGAACGAAAGCCGCTGGAGACGGTGAGCGGGACGTCGCCGAGCGCGTGTCGCATCGCCTCCAGCTTCCACATGGTCTTCAGCGCGTTCGCCTTGGCGGTGGCCGCCGGGACGGCACCGCCCGACCAGTCGGAGTTGCAGCGGTTGAGCTCGGCGTAGGAGAAGTGGATCGGTGTGCAGTCCGCGTCCTGCAGCGCGTAGAGCTTGTTGAAGGTCGCCGGACCCGCGACCCCGTCGGCGGCGAGGCCGTACGCGGACTGGAAGGCCCGCACGGCGGCGGCCGTGCGGGCGCCGTACTGGCCGTCGTAGGAGAGGCGCTCCCCGGACGTGACCCAGCCCGCCACCCGGATCTGCAACTGGGTGACGTCGCTGCCGGAGGCGCCCTGGGAGAGGGTTCGACTCCAGGTGTAGCACTCGTCGGCGTGTGCGGTGCCCGCGGTGGCGCCCACACCGACCACCGCACCTGACAGGAGCATGACAATCGCAGTGAGGAGACGTGCGATCCGTCTGAGCATCCAGACCTCCCGGTCGTCGGGGCGACCACCGCTCTCGTGGCCGCCATCGACCCCAGCCTGAGCCCAAGTGCTACGCGCGTCAACGGTGCGGTCGTGGCAGGAGGGTGAACGGTGGCGGCACTCGTCGCCAGAGCGCGCGTCGGGGAACGGCGCGGAGTGAGGAGAGCACGGTTTCCGCGGACGTGGGAGGTTCCGGGCGCAGCGCCGAGCGGTGAACCCGGAGCCGCCGTCATGGTTCAGGGTGGTGTCGTGGTGAAATCCTCAGCGGCCCTTTGGACCGTGTCGGCTCAGCCGCCGCTCTTGCGCCGGAACGACCGCTGGTGCGCAGCCGGTCCGTGCGCGCCTCGGACCTTTGCCGCGTGTGGGCTGGCTGCCACGTCAGCGGCATCCGCCTGCAATCCCCGCTTGCGGGCCAGAGCTTCCCGGAACTTGCGCTTCAGGTCGTACTGACCGTCAGCGTCGGGTGAGAGAGCGGAGTTCTCGGCGTCGGCCGGTTCCGAACTTTGTGGCGGTGCAGACTCTTCAGCCATTTCGACCTCCTGGGATGGGGCTTGTGAGACCACAGCTTGTCATGCCGTGCGCCGCGTCCGGCGCCGACGGACGACATCAGCAGCCGCCGACCTCCAATCAGTCGGCGGACCAGCGAGTGCGGCGTGGTCGCAGCGGTCGACGCGGTCGACTTGGGCGGAATGGCGGTGGACGCCGATGGGCGCTGCCACCGACTGGGGACGCTTTCCGGACTGCTGTCGGCCCGGCGGGCCGGTGACCCCGGCTGGCGGGGTGTCGCGTCCACACCTGGTTGCGTGCGGACGGCGTTCACGCCGGGCCCTCGACGGCCCCCACCGGTCCGCGCGGGATGTCGGTGCCGCGGCCGGTGGAGGGCTGCACGTCCTTCTCGTCTGAGGGGGTGAGGTGTGCCCCGGTCAGGCGTCGATGATCACCGGGATGATCAGCGGCCGGCGCCGGTGGGTGCGGAACGCCCAGTTGCCTACGGCGCGGGCGAGGAGCTGTTCGAGCTGGCGGGCGTCGCCGACGCCTTCCTGAGCGGCGTTGGCCAGCGTTTTCTCGATGACGGGGATGACCGGTTCGAAGGTGGTCTCGTCGTGGACGAAGCCGCGGGCCAGGAAGTCGGGGGGCTCGGTCAGTGCTCCGGTGTCGGCGTCGACGATGGCCACGACGGTGACGACGCCTTCCTCGGCCAGGGTGACGCGGTCCTTGAGGGAGGCTTCCGTCGCGCCGCCGACTTCCATGCCGTCCACGTACACGTTGCCCGCGGGCACCTTGCCGGTGATGGAGGCACGGCCGTCCACCAGGTCGACGACGACACCGTCCTCGGCGATGACGACCCGCTCGGGGTCGACGCCGGTGCGGATGGCGAGGTCGGCGTTGGCGCGCAGGTGGCGGAACTCGCCGTGCACGGGCATGACGTTGCGGGGGCGGACGATGTTGTAGCAGTAGACGAGTTCACCGGCGCTGGCGTGGCCGGAGACGTGCACCTTGGCGTTGCCCTTGTGGACGACGCTGGCGCCCCACCGGGTCAGGCCGTTGATCACCCGGTAGATGGCGTTCTCGTTGCCGGGGATGAGAGAACTGGCGAGCAGGACGGTGTCGCCCTTGCCGATGCGGATCTGGTGGTCACGGTTGGCCATCCGGGACAGGGCGGCCATCGGTTCGCCTTGGGATCCGGTGCACACCAGGGTGATCTTGTGATCGGGGAGCTTCTCCAGCTCCTTGGTGCTCACGACCAGGCCGGAGGGGACCTTCAGATACCCCAGGTCGCGGGCGATGCCCATGTTGCGCACCATGGAGCGGCCCACGAAGGCCACCTTGCGGCCGTACTGGTGGGCGGCGTCGAGGACCTGCTGGATGCGGTGCACGTGACTGGCGAAGCTGGAGACGATGACCCGTCGCGGTGCGGTACGCATCACCTGTTCGATCGCGGGGTTCAGTTCGCGTTCGGAGGTGGTGAAGCCGGGGACCTCGGCGTTGGTGGAGTCGGTGAGGAACAGGTCCACGCCCTCCTCGCCGAGGCGGGCGAAGGCGCGCAGATCGGTGATCCGGTCGTCCAGGGGGAACTGGTCCATCTTGAAGTCACCCGTGTGCAGCACCATCCCCGCTTCGGTACGCAAGGCCACCGCGAGACTGTCCGGGATGGAGTGATTGACGGCCACGAACTCGCAGTCGAAGGGACCGAAGCCGCGCCGGTCGCCCTCGCGCACGCGCACCGTGCGGGGCCTGATGCCATGCTCCTTGAGCTTGGCCTCGATGAAGGCCAGGGTGAGCTTGGAGCCGACGAGGGGGATGTCCCTCCGCTCCCGCAGCAGATAGGGCACGCCGCCGATGTGGTCTTCGTGGCCGTGGGTGAGGACGACGGCGACGATGTCGTCGAGGCGGTCCCGGATGGAGGTGAAGTCGGGCAGGATCACGTCCACGCCGGGCTGGTTCTCCTCCGGGAACAACACTCATACCCTCACGTTACCGAAGAGTCCCCGCCAAGACGATCATCTGTTTGCAGGCGAGGCGCGGTACGCCCTCGAGGGTCGCCGGCCATGGTGCCCGCCCGCGTGACGGGGGTCGCCGCCATCCCCCTCACCACGAACGGGAAGACGGACGCGCCGCGCCGGGGGGAGTGCGCGGGCCTCGTCAGTTGGAGAAGGAGAAGTAGAGCGCCTCGCTGTAGAAGGATCCGAAGTGGCTCTGCCAGTCGGCTCGGACCGAGGCCAGCCAGGTGTCGTTGTGGCCGGCGATAGCCGCCTCGGCCTGAGCGACGGCGTCGGGGATACCCTCGGACGCCAGACGCTGCACGCTCGCTACCGGGTCCTGGTCCGTCATCGAGACGATCTCCCCGGTCTCCAGGATGAAATAGGTCGCCTGCTGCTTGTCGAGGTGGGCCCTGGTGGTGGCAACGCATTCGGCGAACCCGGCGTCGTCCTCCAGGCCTCTGCCGACTGCGCGCAGGAGGTCGCACAGCAGGACCGCCCCGTCGGCATAGTCCGCGGCGATACCGATCGGAGGGCTCCAGATCATGGACGGAACGAACCTCGTTCCGCGCCCCACCATGAGCTTGTGCGCGAGCGGGATGTCCCAGTTGTGTTCGGATATGCATCGGACCGGCGCGGGGATCTCCGCCTCGGTCGGCATCGAGTCGGCAGAGTAGAGATAGGAACGGTTCGCCATGGATGGCGACCCTAGTGCTGTGACGTAAGGTATGCCGGGTTGGGTGGTCAGACCGCAGTCGGCAGGGGCCTGCCGCCCCAGCGGACACCTCGTCTCCTGCGGACGCGTGCCCGTTCGCGTCGCGTCGCTGGGCAGCCAGGACATTGGGGTGGCGCGGGGTTCTTGTTCCGCCAGCGCAGGCAGGCAGGCGAGCCCGATCTCGTTGAAGTGGTGGATCACGTCACGGGCGGTGTCCTCCCCGGCCTGGACCAGACAGGCGATGACTGGGACCGTGCTCCCGCCGGCCGAGGCCAGCAGCATCATCGCCCACCGAAACCGTACTGAGCTCGTGCTGTCCCGCCGCACACGATTCTGCTGGAGCTGTTGCTCCTCCTGCTCTGTCAGCCTGCGGACCCTGACCGGTGGTGCATCCCGCCTCCCCTGCTGGCTGGAAGTCATCGCCGCCAACCGGCACAACGAGCAACCCGGTGAACTTATGCGATCACAGCGCTAGGACCTTCTGAGGTGCTGGACCGGCACCTGCACCACCTGCGGCCGACACCTCGCCAAGAGCAGAACCAGAGCCTGACGAAGCACTACCAGCGTGGGATCGCCGGTTGGCCCAACCGGCGATCCCACGCTGGTGTTGGCGGTTTACCGCCACTATCTGCCCGTACTTCGATAGGCACGACCTGCCTTAGAAGAAGTGCTTGCGTCCACCGACCGCGCGACCGGTCGCGCCCAGGATCCACAGGATGGCGCCAACCAGAATGAGGATGCCACCGATCGTCGTCAGCAGGCCCATGCCGACAAGCAGGCCGATAATCAGCAGAATAAGTCCAAGAATAATCATCTCAACCCCATCGTCAATTCCGGCTCGAGCGCGTGTGCGTTCAAGCTTCACAAGGGCCTCAGTTCGTCCCTTGGTTGGTAGATCCCGACCAGACTCGAAGGCCAGGGCCTCGGTGCGATAGTCCTTGTGCCCGGCGATACGGAGTTCACACACTTCTTCGAGACTTCGTTCGGCACCATCCCCTCGACCGCCCTCCGCTCCCGACGGACTCTTCCACCCGGACGGTTTGGACGTCCTGCGCATATGGGCTGGCGGTGTCACGAGCAGAGGAAGGTTCGCCCTCGATCGTGAGACTCAGCCCTTCTCTGTCGGTTACTGTGCGAGACACGACCCCCACCGCGGCAGGCCACTCCAAGCCATAGCGCCTGAATACGAACAAAGCGTACGGTCGTGCCGACCTGTGGACATGGTCACGCGGCAGGCGCATCGGATCCGAATCGCCCTGGCGCTGCGCTGCATCTGCTGGTCGGCGGCGCCGGCCTGCTGGGCGTCGAAGAGGCGCGCGGCGTACTGCGGTGGGAGCGCGACGGTCAGGTGCCGCAGTCGGGCGTCGTCGGTGGTGCCGATCGGTGCGGTGAGCCGATGCGGGCGCGGGTGTCGGAGACGATGCCGCCGGTCGTCGCCGCTCGCTGCCGGGCCCCCCAACGCGGACCTGGGGCTGCCACCGCCTGGTCATCTCCCGCTCCAGCCGCGCGTTTCGAGGTCCGAGCGCGGTCTCTGATCTGGTTCTTCACGTACCGTTCGACGGTGCGCACACCACTGCGCCGACCTCCGCGCGCTCGACGCGGTGCGAGCGCACGGGGTCGGGATCGGACGCCGCAGGGTTCCTGATGATGTCCCACATGGCCGAAGTGGCCACCTACTGTGGTTCCCTGGACTCCTCGCCCGGGTCGGACGGCTGGCTCGCAGCACCTGGGGCAGTGCCGTTATGGCCTCTGATCCACGCAGTACGCAGCGCGGACGGCCGTGGGTACGGGCACGTCAGATACGACTCTCCTCGCTGACTGGCTTGGCAACCTTCCTCGACGGCCCGTTCGATGTCCCTGGGTGTGTCCACGCGTGCTCTTTCCCGTCCCCTGCTTCTTACTGCTGATCGGTCTCACGTCTGTGGTCGATGCCGCTCGTCGGCGGCGTCAATCGGCGATGATGCCGTGGGCGCTGAGGGCGTTCCGCAACTCCGGGCCGAGGAACTCGGAGCCGAGGACGCGCCGGAGGTTCGGGAGCAGCACGAGGTCGTCGAGGGAAGCGACGTCGAACAAGTCGTCCTCGCCGTCCCAGATCGGGGCGCACTCTTGGTACACCTGGTTTCCGCCGTCCATGCACAGCTCCACGACCCCGGCCAGGAGTTCATCGCTGATCTCCAGGGATGCGAAGTAGCTGCGTGCCTCGGGAACGATCTGGTATGCCAGGCCGTGCTGCTGCGCGTACTCCCAAGGTGTGTCGCTGAGCCCCTTCTCCTTGAGGAGGTCGGCGAGGCAGAACTTGGGCGTGAGCGTCTCATCGATGTACATCAGCTGCTCGACGACGATGAGCTTGAAGTTGAAGTCCTTGAAAGTGGCCATGTGCACAACGTAGACGGCACCGCTGACACCAAGACCGTGAACCCAGCGCATCCGCGCCCAGCCGATGCTACCGGCCGCTGGGTCGGCCGCTGGGGGTCAACAGGCACGGCCGGCCGGAGCACAGACGCAGCTGACCACGCGTGGCGTGCCGGGCGCCTTCGTTGTGGCACCAGGCTTTGTAGGCGGCGTAGAGCGCGGTTCGTTCGGCGCGCAGGTCGCGGCGAGGCGGCTGCATGCGTCGTAGAAGCGGCCCGTGTGGTTTCGGTTTCGGCGTAGGCGGTAGTGGCGATGCGTACGAACGCCCCGAGACCCTCAAGGCCATCGGCAAGCCCGGAAGATCTTGTTAGACAAGGAACAAGCTCAGGCCTCACGCAGACGCTTGCGCTCTGCGGGGACCGGCAGGTCGTCCTGCGCGACTTGCTCCAGCAGCGCATCGACGGCACTGAACAGCTCGTTCTCCGTGGATACAGAGGTCACCTCCAGTAGCGCAATGATTCGCGCACTCAAGCGCGCACGAATGGCGCACCGATTGGAGTGCAACACAAGGACGGGTAAGCCGGCGCAACGGCCGCCGGGTGGTGACGCGCGGTGTTCCTCCTGACTCCCCTGCTGGAGAGCTGAGAACCGCGAGCGGCCCGCCGTACCGGTCTTCCTGGTGCGGCGGGCCGGTCCTTGTTCGGGTGGCCGGCCCTGGGTCGGCCTCACGCGAGGAGAACCCGGAAGGCGTTCAGACGCCGGGAGTGCGGGTCATCCGGTGGCGAGGGTGGTCCACTTCTGGTTGGAGCCGCCGTGGCAGTCCCACAGGTGGAGTTGTGTGCCGTCGGCGGTGGAGGCACCCGGAATGTCCAGGCAGCGGCCGGAGACAGGGTTGCGGTAGCCGCCGTTGAAGGGCTGCCAGACCTGGTTGGCGCCGCCGTGGCAGGACCAGAGCTGCACCTTGGTGCCGTTGGCCGTGCCCGCCCCGGCGACGTCGAGGCACTTGCCCATGGAGCGCAGGGTGCCGTCGGTGTAGGCGGACCAGAGCTGGTTGGCGCCGTCGCTGCATCCCCACGTCTGGACGGCGGTTCCGTCAGCGGTGGCGGCGCCGTTGACGTCCATGCACTTGCCGACGATGCCGGACTGTACGCGTGCGGGGGCGGGGGCGGGGTTCCTCAGCCATCCGGCGCTGTCCGCGGACCGGATCCCGCGGTGGAAGGCGTCGGCCATCTTCTGGAAGCCGGAGTCGTTGGGGTGCAGCGTGTCGACCAGGTCGGCCGTGGTCAGACTGCTCATGTCGACGTAGGCGACGCGCTTGCCCGCGGACTGTGCGTCCCGCACGATCTGGGGGATCGCCTGGTTGTAGGCGGCCCGGTACTGCTCCTCGGAGCCACTGGTGGACACGACCAGGGAGGCCACGAGGACGGTCGCGTCGGGGGCGGCGGCGGTGATCTGGTCGACCAGCGACCTCAGCCGGGCGGTGGCGGTGGAGACCTGGTAGCTCTCGTTAAGGTCGTTGGTGCCGATATGCAGCGTCACGACGTTGGGCCGGTAGCGGGTCAGTGAGGCGTCGGTGAGGGCGGCGACCTGGTGGATCTTGTACCCGGGGTGGCCTTGGTTGTCGTTGTCGGACATCGAGCCGCTCCGTTCCGTGCCCACGAAGTCCAGCGGATGCCCGTCCGCCGCGAGCCTGTTCCACAACGGCCCGCGGTAGCCGTTGCCGGTGCTGCTGCCCATGCCCCAGGTGATCGAGTCACCCAACGGCATGACCCGCAAAGGGGTGTCGGAGGCGGCGGAGGCAGGGGCCACACCCGCCGCCGTCACCCCGAGCACGGCGGCGACAAGTGTGACCAGGGAGAAAATCCAGGGCTTTCTCATACAGGCGTCCTCTTCTGCGAGTGATGGTGGATCAGCGGGTGCGGGATAGCCATTGGTGCCAGCCACTCGGCACCTGTTCTGCTACCGATCTGGGCCGGGCAACTCCGCCCTCACTGAGCGTCCCGGCGGCTCACACCGCGAGGATCGCCAGTCCTGGTTGGAGCCGCCGGTGGAGGGCCACTGGGTGACCTTGGCACCGGGCCGTTCGCTCATGGCCGGCATGGGCTCGCGTAGTCGCGGCAGGAAGGCGGCCCGGAAGGGAGGAACCCCGTCCGACGTGCGGCTGGGGTTCCCCATGCGGTGGGTCGGTCAGGGGTGGGTTCGCCCACGTCGTGGACTGCTCGTCCACGCGTCGGCGGGCCGGCCCGCGTCGCGATCACCGTTGAGCGGGCGGGTCAGCGCTGCAGGGTGAGCAGGGCCGGCCGGTACGGCAGCGACAGGTAGTCGGTGCCGTCCGATGAGGGAGACCTGCCCTGGTAGAGGAACTGCAGGTTGCCGGGGTCGATGGTCATGGTCTGGTCGGAGTTGACGCGGATCATGTCACCGTGGCTGATGTCGTTGGTCCAGGTCTGGTTGGTGTTGGCCTTGCCCGCGAAGGGGTTGCTCTCGGTGCCGGCCTGCTCGGTCCAGTTGTCCTTCAGGCTGGGGGCGGTGAAGGAGCGGAAGTAGCGCCCGTTGGCCCCCCGCGCCTCGACGATCATGAGGTACTGGTTCTGGCCCTGGACCTTGTAGACCTCCGGGGCCTCGAACAGGCGCTCCTCGGTGTCGCTCATGACCGTCTCGTACGACGAGCCGAAGCTGCTGGGGAAGTTCGCGAGCGGCATGGTCGACTTGAAGATGCCGCCCTTGTCGTTGGCGAAGAACAGGTACATGTTCTGGTCGTCGGCGATTAGGGTCGGGTCGATCGGGCCGCCGACGGGGAGGCTGCCGGTGAAGAGCGGTTGCGGCGCGGACCAGCTGTTGGGGTTGGTGGGGTCGCTGGACGTGCGGTAGGTGAAGGGCCAGGCGGTGTCCCACCCGTTCGAGGCCATCACCCAGATGTTCTTGGTCGAGAGGTGGAACAGTTCGGGCGCGATCACTGACCCGCTCACCTTGGACTGGGTGGCTGTCCCCATGTCCGACCAGTTCGTGAAGGGACTGAACATCGTCGCGCCCCACGACTTTCCGTCGGAGGTGGTGGCGTAGACCAGGTTCTGGCCGTTGATCTTCGCGGTGGTGAAGTCCTTCACCGCGAGCGCGCCGTTCTGCGGCTGCGCCAGCGGACCGGTCGAGGACCACCGGTACGTCGACGGAAGTGCGCACGTGGTGCTCGTCCCGGACAGGCCGGTCCACTTCTGGTTGTTGCCGCCGTTGCAGTTCCACAGCTGCACCGCCGTGCCGTTGGCCGTGGCGCCGCCGCTGACGTCCAGGCACAGCCCCGACTCGACGGCGACGATCGTTCCGTCGGCGTTGGCCCGCCACTGCTGGTTCGTGCCGCCGTTGCAGGGCCAGATCACCGGCCGGGTACCGGCCGTGGTGGCGTGGTTCGGAACGTCCAGGCACTTGTTGCCGTACACGGTCAGCTGATTGTTGTCCGTCAGCGTCCACCGCTGGTTGGTACCGCCGTTGCAGTCCCAGATCTGCACGTTCGTGCCGTCGGTCTGGCTGGCGCCCGGCACATCGAGGCACCGATTGGAAGCGACACCGCGCACGGCGCTGGTGGTGGCCGCCTGAGCGGGGCTGGCAAGGAGCGTCGCCGCCAAGGCGGCCAGGGCGGCAACGGTAGCCGCGAGCACCGCAGATGGGTGTTTGCGGCTGAAACTGTGTCTGTGCATGCGAACCTCGTCATCATTTGAGCTGGCGGTACCGATGCGCCCGTCAGAGGCCGTCCGGAATCCGGCGGGGTGCGACCCTGGCGTGTTCGACATGCCGAACTAGGGTCGAAGTGTCGATCGACTGGATCTTAAGGTTCCGGTGAACTGCGTCAATATTTTTCGCATGATTCGCGAGCCAAAATCGCAGATTGAACCAGGCGGCTTCGGATTCCGTGGATATACGGGTCTCTTGTCGCGAGGGGGAGGTAACAGTACCTGCGGGCCCGGGCTGATGATCATTACGAAGCCCGACGACGGGTTCGCCGACCGATCAGGCGCGCGTGTGCCTCGCTGCGCCGCTACCGGCCTCAGCCACACTTCAAGGTTTGTGTCAGAGCAGCACGACGAACACCGTCGACTGCTTCATGATCACTTCCACCCAGGACCACGACCCTCGTATCACCTTCCTGCGCGAACGCGGCATTCCGTTCGTCTCTTTCGGGCGCCCCTGGGGTCATCCCATGTCGGACACGTGGTGGGTCGACGTCGACGGCGCCACCGGTACCGGAGCAGGCGGTGGACCATCTCCTCGCGGGCAAGCACATGCTCCATCGGCGCGAGCGCGTGCAAGGGCCTGGCCAGCCCACAGACTGGCGTCCTTTTTCCCGCCGCTCTCTCGAAGCCGGGGCCAGGGTTGCCGCTTCGGTCTGCGGGGCGCTCGGGCGAGCGAGGGGCCAGCCCGGCAGCGGCCTGTTCCACCTCGAGTGCCTCACGGTGATGCCACGACTTCGCGCGCATGAACGCTTCAGATTGGACTCTGGCCACGCCCTTCAAATCGCCGACCATCTGGTCGATTACGCTGAGCTGACCCCGGTTTCGTGGAGCCCCTGAGGCCAGCCACAACATCACCCGCATCGACAGACTTCAACGCGCCCGACAGCGCTGACCCCTCCCCCACCAACCCGCCGTGCCCCTACCCCACAACGGTCAACGGTCAATCCACCACCACACCATCGCCGTCGACGTCGCCACCCGCGCCATCCTCGCCGCCATCTGTGCCCGAGCGCGACCAAGGCCGTCGACGCGGCCCTGCTGCTGACGGAGACGGCCCTCCCCCACCCTGCCCGGCCGACCTGGCCGGACATCCTGCGTATGGACCACGCTCCCGCACTCCCCCACCAGCGGCTGGCGGCACTCGACGAGCGGCTGGCCGGCGCGGCGGCCCGGTCCGTCGTCCTGCCCGAGACGATCGTCGTCGACCGCGGCAACGTCTTCGTCTCCGCCGCATTCACCGCCGCCTGCGAGCACCTCGGCATCAGCGTCCAGCCGGCCCCGCCCCAAGCCCCCACCGCCAAAGGCATCGTGGAGCGGACCTTCGGCATCATCAACGCGCTGTTCTGCCAGCACCTGTCCGGCTGCGACGTCGCCCGCCGCGGCCCCGACACCGAGAAAGACGCCTGTCACAGCGTCGCCCAGCTGCAGGACCTGCTTGATGAGTGGCTGGTCCACTATCACCACCGGCCCCACGAAGGCCTGCGTCACCCGATGTGTCCCCGTCCCGCTCACCGGCCGCGACTACCTCGAACTGCTGCCCGTGCGCTGGCAGGCCTCACCCCCGCCGGCATCACCATCCACCACCGCACCTACGACCACGATCTCCTCGCCCCCTACCGCGGCCAGCCCTCCCCCGTCGCTGGCCGCAGCGGGAAATGGGAGATCCACTACAACCCCCACGACGTCCGCCAGATCCGGATCCGCCTCCACGACGTCGACCTCACCGAAATCCCCTGGTTCCACCGCGACCACGTCCACCAGCCGTTCAACGACCACACCTGGCAGCACATCCGCGCCCACGCCCACCGCAACAACCACGACGACAGCCAGCAGCACGAGGCAGGCCTCACCGACGCCCTGGACCAGCTCATGCGCCGCGTCCAGCTCGCCGGACGCGCCACCCTCATCACCTGCGGCCCCCTCCCCACCCGCCACGGCACCCGCCAACCCTTCCGCGACGTCATCACCGACATCGAGAACGCCCTCGACCTCCACCACCACAAACCCGGCGTCCTCCACCAGGGCACCGCCGGCCGCATTGGAGCCAGCCGGTGAACGGGAGCGAACTCCTGCGGCTGCTGGAGACCGAACACGAGGAGACCTCCGCACGAGCCGGCACCCTGCGTGAGCAGACCGAACGGCTCACCACCACCCCTGCGCTCCAGGCAGGGCATGGAAACGACTCGACAGGCTGGGGAACACAGCACAGCGCGACGAAGCAGGAAGCCCCGGATTCCCGTCCGTTGCTGTGTCACATAGCGGCACAGCAATGGACGGGGAAGCCCGGAATTCCCGGGCTTCAGCCCGAGGAGCAGGTCAACGCGGTGCGGTTACGCGGCGCGGGTGAACTGCCACCAGTTGACATTGAACAAGAAGCCGCTGCCGCCGCTGAACGTCAGGTAGAGGTCACGGGTTCCCGTCACGCCGCTCACCGGGCAGGTCACCGTGGTCCAGGACTGCCAGCCACCGGTGTGCGGCACACCGCACCGGCCCACGATCGACCCGCTCGAACTGTCCAGGCGCACTTCGAGGGTGCCGCCGCTGGTGGCCGAGGCGACGCGTGCGGCGAAGGAGGAGGCGCCGGCCCCGAAGGCCACTCCCTTGACCTTGATGTAGTCGCCGTTCTCGATCCAGCCGACGTCCATTCCGCCTTCACTGTTCCATTCGGTCTCGATCCCGGAACCCCAGGCGATCGTCTCGGCCTCCTGGCGGACGTACGGATCAAGTGAACCGACCTGCGGGGCACCCGCGCTCGTCATGTTGATCGTCGGAATGCTGCCGTCGGCGTTGTAGGAGAACCTCTCCACCGCAACCGAGCGAGTGAAGCCGCCTCCGCCCGGGAGGGCTCCGTTGTGGTAGAAGAAGTACGAACCGCCCTTAAAGTCCACGATGCCCGCGTGGTTGGTGAAGCTGTTGCCCTGGGCGGGCATGACTGTTCCACGGTAGGTCCACGGCCCGGTCGGGCCGGGGGCCGTGGAGTAGGCGATGAACTCCTGGCAGCACTTGGCCGCGTACACCAGGTAGTACAGACCGTTCCGCTTGTAGACCCACGGCCCTTCTTCGTACAGCGTGGGACGGTTGGGGTCACCGGTGCGGGTACCGAAGCCCGAGGTGGTGAGCGGGATCCTGGTGGGGCTGCCCGAGTAGGAGATCATGTCGGCGTTCAGCTTGACGTACCACAGGTTGGGGTTGCCCCAGTAGAGGTAGGCCTGACCGTCGTCGTCGATGAAGACGGTCGGGTCGAACTCGGTGTTCTCCAGCAGCGGACGGCCGAGCGCGTCCCGGAACGGTCCGGTGGGGCTGTCCGCCACCGCCACGCCGATGGCGAATGCGCCGGTCGCCCGGACCGTCACCGGCACGTACCAATAGAACTTGCCGCCCCGTTCGATGGCCTGGCCCGCCCACGCTTTGGCGCCCGCCCAGCTGAAGGTGTCCAGGCTGAGCGGTGTGCCGTGGTCGGTCCAGTTGACCATGTCGGCGGAGGAGAACACGCGCCAGTCTTTCATCACGAAGGAGGAGGTGGAGCCGTCCTCGTCGTGCCCGGTGTAGAGGTAGACCCGTCCGTTGTGCACCAGCGGGGACGGGTCGGCGGTGTAGACGTGCTGCACGATCGGGTTGTCGGCCCTGGCCGCCGTGGGATGCACCGCGGCAGGAAGGACGGCGAACGCCAACATGAGGAGCAGCACCCAGGTTGCCCGGGCGAGTCTCGTACCGGTGGCGGGTGGTCTCACTGCGGTCGGGGGAGCCATTGGCCTGGGGACGTCGGTACTGGACATGGTGTGGTCCTTCCTGGTGCTGCGGCTCGGGGACTGAGCAGCCGGTCAGATGCAGGGAGAGGGACGTTGCTGCGCTCGGGGTGTGGAAAGCGCGAACCGTGCGATGCGGACGGAGCCGCCGAGTGTCCGCGTGGCGTGGTTGGTAAGGGCGAAGCGGCAGCCCATGGAGAACTGCCAGGTGTCGCCCATGGTGAACGCGGGCCCGAGGCGGGGGAAGTTGGTGCCGTCGGTGCTGTGGAGAAGGTTCCCGGACGGGAGGCGCCGGGGTCGGCGGCCGCGCACGGCGCTGGTGGTGGCCGCCTGAGCGGGGCCGGCGAGGAGCGCCGCCGCAAGGCGGCCCGGGGCGGCAACGGTAGCCACGAGCACCGCAGACGGGTGTTTGCGGCTGAAACTACGTCTGGTGCATGCGAACCTCGTCATCCCTTGAACTGACGGTACCGGTGCACCCGTCAGAGACTGTCCGGGATCCAACGGGGTGCGATCCTGATATGTTCGATATATCGAACATGGGTCGAAGTGTCGATCGAGTGGATCATAAGGTTCCGGTGAACTGAGTCAATATTTTCCGCACAATTCGCGAGCCAGAATCGCAGATTGAACCAAGCGGCTTCGGGCTCCGTGGTTATACGGGTCTCTTGGCGCGAGGGGGAGGTAGCAGCGGGTACGCCGACCGATCAGGCGCACGTGTGCCTCGCTGCCCTGCTCTGGCCCAAGACGCTCCAAGGCACCGGCGTTGAGGGAATCGCGGCCAAGCCGCTCCCGTTGTCCTACACGGCCGGCCGTGTGGGCGAGGACAGGCACGCGGACACAGTCGACGCCACCGTGGTCAGCTTCACCGGCACAGTCCGGCATCCGAAGGCGCTCGCCGTAGGGCTCCCTGACGGACGGGGGGCGCTGCCCCAGCGGCTGACGACGGCACTCGCGTCCGTCATCGGCCCGCGCCTGCCCCCCAGGCCAAGGCGGGCGTTCACGAAGGCCGGCGACTCCTACACGCCCGCCGTCCGCAACGTGGTGGTGGGTCGTGACGGGCACGACCCGACCCGCCATCGTCACCGTGGTCCGCCTGCCCTGAACCGACGACATGTCTCTGAACCCTCGGCGTACCCGGGCAGGGGTGAGCCGGCCGGAGGCAGCTGGCTTCTCACAGGCTCGGCGGAGGTCCTTGGCGAGGGACCGGGCAAGCCCGAGCCGGGTTTCCAGGATCGCGGTCCAAGAGGTGGCGCCAGACTCCAGGACTGCGACGAAGGAGTAGGCCAGCCCGGGAGGAACTGTGACGCCGTCTTCGCCCGGCCATAGACATGGCAGACAGCCGCTCAGCCGAGCACAGCGCGTCCGAACGAAGCCATGGCGACACATCGACGGCCAGGACCAGACGCCCGCCGTCGAACCGCGGCAGCGACAGCCCAGCCAGCACCGTCCGCACCTGATCGACATCGATCCGGTCGTGGTTCAGGCCTCCGTACATCGCTCCGTGCCCACGCCGATACTCGGGCAGCAGCGTCAGGCCCACCGGGGACTTCACCGCACCGTCCGCACACAGCACTGCATCCGTCAGCTCGAACAACTCGCCGCGCCGAGCGGTCAGACACTCGTAACAACTCGCCCCGTAAGCGTGATGCTTCCGCGAACGCATCCCTCCGCACAACATCAGGGAGCGGACTCACCCTCACGGCCTTCGTCTCGGTCACGTGCACCTTGGTCGGAGCACAGGATCAGACGAAGGCCGCCCCCACGTCCGGCAAGCCCCCAAGTGAGCGACCCACTACGAGACACCGTTCGGGGCCGGAAGAAAAAGAACAAGTTCACGGCCGCCACTTCTTCCGCATCAAGTACACGATGATGACCAACTGCTCTGGGCCATCACAGTTTCGCCTCCCCCAACCAACCGACAGGCTGTATCCGCTGCGCGCCCCGAACGCCGTCGGCCTCGACGATGACGACGACGGCTGGCAGGAGTGTGAGCCGGGCCTGGACTACGGTCAGCCTCGGCGGCCACCCCACGAGGGCTGGGCAGCGCCGGGGTCCAGCTTTCGCCTTTCAGCGTGGAGGGGCCCCAATTCCGGGAGTTCGGAGAGGAGTTGTTTTCCCATGCTGTTGAGTCGAGGGCTTCCGTCGGAGTCGAGGCCGCGGGTGTAGCAGATGCGGACCTCGTCGTCGTAGCGAGGAACGGGGATGGGGTTCAACTCGGGGACGGCGTGGTAGCCGGCGATGCGTTCCAGGGCTCGTGCTTGGCCGTCACGGGTGCCGCTCGCGCCGATGAGCATCTGCAGGCCCAGGTACTCGGCCAGGGCAGCGACCAGCGCGCATTGGCGGAAAGCAAGTGTGGTGCTCCGGTGGTGGCGATCCAGAACCCATCCGCCGGACTCGGCGGTGTGTGCACGTGTAGTGCCCAGGCGGGCAAGCACGGCTTCCAGTTGCGTGGACCCGAGTAGCTGCTCGCAGAGTCCCGTGCGGGCAACCTCCAGGGGGAGCAGGCGAACACATCCCGCGATGCCGGTTCCTGTCAAGGTGACGATGTGATACGCGTCCAGATCCGCGGGATCTGGGTCGGCGAAGACGCCGTCGGGGGTACGGAAGCACGGGCGCCTGCCATCGTCGTAGAGCACGCGGGCGCGGAAGGCCCGAAGCTCGTCCAGCCATCCGACGGGCCGCCTGGGCGGGGGGTGCACGGTCCAGGTCACCGATGAGTCGCTGGGCCGGGGAGGGGAGCTCATCGGTGTGGGGCCGACGCGAGGTCCTGCGCCAAGGTCAGGCAGTCACGGAGGAAACCGGCGTAGCTGTCCAGGGCCTCGGTTCCTGCGGCGACGAGAGGCTTGAGGGCGTCGGGGTGGTCCTGGAGGAAAGCATCCATTTGCCGACGATTGAACTGGGTGTGTCCAACGTCGAGCCGGACATGGTCGACCAGGAAACTCAACGAACGCTGGACGTTCTCCCCCAGCACCTCGGTGAGCAGGGCCAGCGCACGGGGGCCGTGTTCGACCGAGAGGCGCTCGATCTCGTACTCGATGGCGATCTGCACGAAGGGGGTGGGCCCACTGATGGCGTCCTCGTGCAGCCGCTGGTAGCGCAGCACACTCTCCGGCAGCGGGGCAGCCAGCAGCGCCTCAGCGTCCAGGGGCGGCCTGCCCTCGCTGTTCCACACCGCGGTCAGGGCCCGCAGGTCCTCGATCATCATCAGGTGATGATCGGCCTCGGCCTGGGCGTGCTTCTGAAGCGCCTGGCCCAGCTCCGCATACCCGAGATCGATACACCGCTGGCCGGCTCGGCGGATCCACCCCTCGACGTGCTGCGTCATCCCTACGCCGTAGGCGGCGAAACACATCAGACCCAGATGCACTACGTCGGGGTTCAGCTGGGTACCCAGCAGCCGGTCCAGGCCCGACTCGGTCACGAAGCGGGCTCGCGCCGGGCGCATCTCCGCCTCATACCGCTGCACGGATTCCAAAGCGCCTCCCGTATCTCCAGAACAAAGCGAGCTAATGCGAGCACAGCCGGTCTCCGCGCCGGCCCCGTGGCCTTCCCGCCCGAGGCCTGACTGGGTGAGTGGGCCCATGACAGGACGCGGCCCCTTGCCGTTACAGCGGTTTCGATCCACCCGCGGAGCAGGGAACTACGTGGGCGCCCATCATGGCACTCCGCGACCAGGGACACCCTCGTTCGTGGCCGGAGAGTCTGATCGCCACTCGAAGGGGCGAACGCTGCGGTCACTGGCGCAAGCTGCCATCCTCCGACCAGGCCCCCAGGGGATGATTTTCTCCGGGGCGGTCCAGCGGTCAGCGGGAGCAGCGGATGGAGTTCGTGGTCGACTCGATCGAGGCCGGCGTGGAAGTCGTTCATCACCGTGCTCCGCGCGAGGCCACCCCCGGCACGGCGACTGCGCCTATGCCAAGGCATCCCGCCCGTTTTGCTTGAGGGCGTGGGATGTGCGAACTCCGATGCGGTGAATCCCGATCGGGTGGATTCTCGAGCATGTGGGCTGCCAGGCGGCCGTGGCGCGCTATGCCTTTTCGGCAAGGTCACCGTTCGAGGGAAGGGCCGCTGACAGCCGATGAACGTCTCTCCCACCCCGCGCCGGCCCCGCATCGGTGCGGCAGCCGGACGCTACGCCCGCCGGCGCCTCGCCATCGCAGTAGCCGCTCTGGCTGCCGCATCCGTGGCGGCCTCCCCTGCAGGAGCCGGCTCCGCCGCGGTCGCCGCGGACTGCTTCGACCGCAGGACGCAGCCTCATACCTCGCAGGTCGACGGTCACCTCCACTTCCGCCCCTTCGGCGGCAAGGCCATTCCCTTCGACGAGGTCGTCTCGTATCTGAGGAAGAGCGGTGTCCACCACGCGAACGTTTTCGGCATCGGCCAGAAACTGCCCGCCGACTCCGACTGCACCTACTACCTGGACTGCCCGGGTACGCCGGTACTGCCCAGTATCAAGAACGACGTCGTGAACGGTGAGAACTACCTGGAGTCGCAGCCCTCAGACCCGCATCTGACGCTGTCGATGACGTCCTTCGACGTGGCGAACCCGGAGTCCATTCCGACGGACCTGGCCATGTACGACGAGGAGTTCCCGGGGCTGTTCCGCTGGGGCGGCGAGCTCAACGTGGTCAAGGCGGCACTGTTCCACAACCATCACGAGCCAGCCACGCCCAAGGACATCAACAAGTGGGCGGACTTCATGGCAGTGCTGAGGAAACGGAGCATCCCCCTCACCCTCCACTCGGATCTGGGCAACGACCAGGAACCCACAAAATACCTGCACCTACTGGAGCGCGTGCTTGACCGCTACCCGCGCAACAAGATCGTGTGGGCGCACATGGGTCTGTCAAAGGAGCTTGCGACGATGGACCCGCACTCTCACATCGCCATCACCAAGCGCCTGCTCGACGAGCACCCGAACCTGACGCTGGACCTCAGCTGGCGTGTCCTCCACGACCAGTACTTCACCAAACCGGGGGTGCGCAGGCTGTACGCGAGGTTCCTCGACGCCCACCCCTCCCGGGCCATTCCGGGAACGGACTTCGTGGCGTCAGCCGACAAGAACTACGCCGTCTACAAGGAGGAGTTGGAGGTGACGAGCCGCATCAACAAAGACCTCGGTGACGAGGCCTTCCGCCGCATCGCCCTCGGGCAGAACTACTTCGACCTGCTGGGACTGAAAGAGCGTGCCCCGGATATCTGCCGGGCTCGGCCGGCCACCAGCTGAAGCTCGTGCGATGCCGTCACTGCTTGCGACAGGATGTACCGCGCGACGGTGTGAACACCACGGGGTGCGGTTGGGGAAGCGGACCCGGTGCCCGTGCAGGTAACGATCGGGGTCGGCCACGCCCATGGTGGTGCGCAGGAAGCGGGTTCTGCTCGTTGGGGCCCAGGCCGGCGAGTTTCCGTGCGACTTCTTGGCGATAGAGCGCAATCAGATCGAGTCCGCCTCGCCCTCAATCTGGCTCGCCGCGCCTTCCTTTCTCAGGCGGTGTCCTTTGCTCGCTCGGCGAGGGCGGGGGCGGGGGTGTGTGAGGGCTGATGCCGGCGTCGATGAACTCCGTAGAGCTTCAATGCGACGGTGCTGGTGGGGACGGTGAGGATCATCACTGCACCGCAGCTGACGAGGATGACGGGAGCACTGGTCCGGTCGAGGAGGAAGCCGCCGAGCGCCGCTCCGAGGGGTGAGGCCGTGAGGAGTACGGCGCTGCGGGCAGCCAGAACCGTGGTGAGCGAGCCGGCGGGCGCGCGGTCCTGGATCAGGGTGAAGGAGAGTGCGGAGTAGGGGCCGTAGACGAGTCCGGCGAAAGCGAAGCCGATCAGGGAAGGGAGGGCGGTGTGTGTGATGGCGAAGGGGAGCATCCCGACGCCGTGGCCCGCGATGATGCCGAGCATGGCCGGCCACAGGGGAAGCCGTCTGGCCGCGCCCAGCGCGAGAGCGCCGATGGCGGCTCCGATCCCGAACGCGGCCCAGTAGGCACCGAGCATCCCCGCGCCGGCGTCGAGGTCGTCGGAGACGAACAAGGGAAGGGCGACTTCGACGGGTCCGAAGGCGAGGTTGAACACCCAGGTGACGACGAGCAGGCCGAGGAGTTCCGGGTGACGCCGCAGAGTACTCAGCCCCTGCCGTGTGCCACCGGTCACCGGCCCCGAGGCCAGGGACCGGGGCAGGTTGATGCGGCCGGTTCGGAAAGCGAGCACGGCGAACGTGGCAGCGTCCAAGCCGATGATCCATACCGGGGACACCACTCCCACGAGCAGGCCCGCGAGAGCCGGGCCCGCGATCGTCGCGCTCCACAGACTGGTGCTGAGCACACTGTTGGCCGCCAGGCGCTGGTCATCGGGAAGCAGAGGAGCGAACAGGGCGTGCTTGCCGGCCTTGCCCCAGGCGTGAAGCAGCGAGGAGGCACCCAGGAGCCCGACGTACACGGCCGGTGTGAGTACTCCCGCCACGTGTGCGACCGGCACCGCCCCCAGCAGCACGGCTCGTAGAACGGAGTCGGTGACCAGGAGCCGTTGCGCGGGGAGCCTTCCCATCCATCGGCCCAGGAACAGTGCGCCCAGGGCGCCGGGCAGGACGTAGGCTGCGACAGCGATACCGACCAGCGTGCCTTGGCTGCCGTCGGGCCCAAGAGTGAGCGCGAGCCACGCGATGGCGACGACGGTCATGCCGTCGCCCAGGTCGGACAGCGCGAAGACCGGCATCAGCCGCCGAAAGGTACGGTCGGCGAACAGGGAGCGGTAGGGGCCGGGCATCGGGCGTCCCGGTGCTGCTGAGAACATGCAGATCACCGTCGTGCTTCAAGCACACTTGAAGTCAAGGCCGGATTCGGAAAGGGCGGGCATGCGATATCTGCCCATCAGTGAGATCGCGAACAGAGCCCGCGTGCGCGCTTCAGCACTGCGCTACTGGGAGGAGCGCGGTCTGCTGCCCGGCGCGCGTCGTGAAGGCGGACGTCGCGTGTGGCCCGCGGCCACCGTCCGCCGCGTCGCTCTGATCAGAATGGCACAACGGGCCGGCTTCACCCTCGCCGAGATCACGCAACTGCTGGCCGGTGACACCACACCATCCGCTACGCGCCAGTGGCGGGACATGGCCACGCGCAAGTTGCCCGAACTCGACCGGCACATCGCACAAGTCCAGGCCCTGCGGCAGGCGGTAGCGGACTGCCTGGAGTGCGGCTGCATGAATTTCGATCAGTGCGTACTACTCGACACGGGTGACCCCGGTTCTTGCTAGGCAGCGTACGGGCGACCCGGTCGGTCGTCCGGTTGACTGTCGGGAGGGAGCGTGGGGCCGTCGCGGAACCACGGTGACCCCAGGGGTGGGGCCGCATGAGCCAGCTGGTGGCGCCGAGAAAGAGGAACTACTCGTCAGTCGGCCCGAAGACCGACCGCGAGCATCAGTTCAAGGACGCGGTGTGGCGATGCGAGATCGGGAAACAGCTCCCGCAGCTGCGACATCCGGTACCGGACCGTCTGGGGGTGGATGAACAGCGCCGCCGCCACCTCGTCCCGCCTGCCCTGGTGCAGCAGCCACGCCCGCAGCGTCTCCTCCAGCCGCCGTGCCGTGGTGGCGGGCAGGGTCCGCAACGGTGCGAGGGCTCGGGCGCGCAGGTCCGCGAACGCGTCCGCGTCGGCGCTCAGGACCAGCTCGGGCAGGTGCTCCTCGGTGTCGCGGATATCAGCGGAGAGGGAGCGCGCGCGTGCGGCCCGTGCGTACGAGGCGGACACACGCGTCCACGGCCGGGCCGGGCCGGCCACGGCGGTGCGGTCGGTCAGCTGCCGCAACAGATGCGATCGGTCGGCGTCGGGAACGAGCAGCACGCCGGTGGCGTCCGGCAGATCGTCGAGGACGAGGGTGCTCGGGTCGAGCGTGCGGTAGGCGGGCCGGGCCTGGGCGGCGGGCAGCAGGACCGCGGTCAGCGAGACCGGAGGCTGCCAGCCCGCCCGTTGAGCAGAGGTCAGCAGCACGTCCGGGCTCGCGCCTGCCAGGAGGTCGCGGGCCAGGTGTTCCAGGTGGCGCTCGTGGGCCCTGCCCCGGGCGGCCAACTCGTCGGCGTGGCCCGCGGCGCTCGCGGCGGACAGCTCGTCGATGTAGGCGAAGGTCAGCTCGGCGAACTTGGCGACCTCGGCGGCGGGCAGACCCGCGGGTACGGCACCCGCCGCCAGGCACCGCCAGGCCACACGGGCACCGACGCGGTAGGCGCTGAGCAGCGCGTCCATCGAACGGCCGTCGCGCACCTCGCCGCGGCCCAGCTCGTAGGCCGCGTCACCGGCGTCGCCGCCTGTGGCGTTCCCGCTCGCGAGGTCCAGGTAGTGCCCCAGGGCGGTGCGGACGGCACGGCGGATGGTGGCACCCATGTGGCCCGACAGGGCGTTGGCGTAGGGAGGGACCTCGTCGATGATCGCCTGGACGACCTCGTCGGCAGTGCTCTTCAGCTCGGCCCGCAGCGCGGTGACGGTCGTCTCATCCAAGGCCAGCTCGCTGACCCTCCGGAGTGCATGGCTCACGTTTCTATCCCTAGCGAACAAATCGATCAACCAGATTCACGTCCTTCGGTCAGGACTTTACGCCTCAAGGCACAGCAAGCTGGAGTCATGACGAGTGCAGCCCTCCGCAGCAGGGCGTGGAAACTGCTGGAGATGGTCACGACGCCGCTCCTGCCGTCGGACTACCTCGACCTGGTCAGCCCGCTGCGTGCGGGCGCTGACCTGCGCGGGCGCATCGAGGCCGTGCACCCCGAGACGAGTGACGCCGCGACGATCGTGATCAGGCCGGGACGGGGCTGGCGCGGTCACAGAGCCGGTCAGTACGTGCGGATCGGGGTCGACGTCGACGGGGTGCGCCTGTGGCGTGCCTACTCCATCACCTCACCGGCGAACCGTCACGACGGCCGCGTCACGATCACCGTGAAGGCGATTCCGGACGGCAAAGTCAGCAACCACCTGGTCCGCAGGGTGAAACCGGGCACGCTGATCCAGCTCGACCAGCCGACCGGTGACTTCGTGCTGCCGCGGGCCAAGCCCGCCAAGGTGCTGTACCTGACGGCCGGCAGCGGCATCACGCCCGCGATGGGCATGTTGCGCGACACCGAGTTCGACGACGTCGTCATGGTCCACTGCGCGCCACGGCCGCAGGACGTGATCTTCCGCGACGAACTGCACGCCCTGGTCGCCGACAAGAAGCTGCGGCTCACCGAGGTGCACACCGACACGGACGGCATGCTCGACATCACCCGTCTCGGCGAACTCGTGCCCGACTGGGCCGAGCGCGAGACCTGGGCGTGCGGGCCCGCGGGCCTGCTCGACGCCGCCGAGAAGCACTGGAGCGAGCACGGCGTACCCGAGCGCCTGCACACCGAACGCTTCCGCCCCAGCGTGGTCGTCACCGGCGACGGCGGTGAGGTCACGTTCAGCGCCACCGGCAAGACCGTCGGCGCCGATGGTGCCACGCCGTTGCTGGACGTCGGCGAGGAGGCCGGCGTGCTCATGCCCTCCGGGTGCCGCATGGGCATCTGCTTCGGCTGCATCACGCCGCTCAAGGCGGGCGCCGTCCGCGACCTGCGCACCGGCGAGATCACCGAGGCCGAGCCGGGCGTCCTCATCCAGACCTGCGTGTCCGCCGCGGCGGGCCCCTGCGACATCGAACGGTAGGAACAGTTTGACCGCCATCGACCCCACCGCCCACCTGACCGCGGAGCAGATCGAGGAGCTCGGCCGCGAGCTGGACGCGATCCGCGACGAGGTGATCGCCAGTCGCGGCGAGAAAGACGCCGCGTACATCCGCAAGGTCATCTCGGCGCAGCGCAAGCTCGAACTGGTCAGCCGGGGCGTGCTGCTGTTCTCGATCTTCCCGCCCGCGTGGCTGATCGGCACCGCCGGTCTGTCCGTGGCGAAGATCATGGACAACATGGAGATCGGCCACAACATCCTGCACGGCCAGTGGGACTGGATGCGGGACCCGAAGATCCACTCCACCACCTGGGAATGGGATCACGTCTCGCCGGCCGACCAGTGGAAGCACTCGCACAACGAGCTGCACCACACGTACACCAACGTGATCGGCAAGGACAACGACCTCGGCTACGGCATCATGCGCGTCGACGAGGACCAGAAGTGGCACCCGTTCCACCTCGGCCAGCCACTGTGGAACTTCCTCAACGCCTGCTTCTTCGAGTACGGCATCGCCGCCTACGACCTGGAGCTCGGCAAGAACCTGAACAAGCGCCGCCGCAAGAACCCGGAGTTCCGCGCGCGGGCCAGGGCCGTCGGCCGCAAGATCCGCAAGCAGGTGCTCAAGGACTACGTGATCCACCCGCTGCTGTCGGGCCCGTCGTTCCTCCCGACGCTCGCCGCCACGTTCACCGCGAACCTGGTCCGCAACCTCTGGTCGCACTCGGTGATCATGTGCGGGCACTTCCCCGAGGGCGTGCAGGTCTTCGAGCGCCGGTCGATCAAGGGTGAGACGCGGGGCCAGTGGTACCTGCGCCAGATGATGGGCTCGGCGAACATCAGCGGCAGCAAGGCCATGCACTTCATGACCGGCAACCTCTCGCACCAGATCGAGCACCACCTGTTCCCGGACCTGCCGAGCAACCGGTACGCCGAGGTCGCGGTGAAGGTCCGTGCGCTGTTCGAGAAGTACGAGCTGGAGTACGTCACCGGGCCGCTGCCCCAGCAGGTGTTCTCCGCGTGGCGGAAGGTCTTCCGGCTCTCGCTGCCGAACAAGAAGCCCAGGATCACGACGCCGGACCGCGAGCACGAGCTCCTCGCGGCCTGATTCTCGGTATCGGTTCAGATCTTCCGGCCGTACCCGGCACCGCCGGGTACGGCACGACCCGGTGGCGGACGGTGGGTGACCGCGACATCGGACCGCACGATACGGGATCCGGGAAGCGCAGTGTCCGGCTAGCTGCCTGGACCTGCGCCAGGAGCTCATCGGCTGCATCATCGACGCCCGGAGAGCTGATTCCCGGATGTGAGCGGTCCGAGGTGCGTCATGGCCCGGCCAAGCCTGTCTCTTCGATGCGGTTGCTGCTATCTGTCAGTCGAACATGCCCGCATAGGGGTCCGGTTCGCCCTTCGCCGGTATCCGGGCCACCCTGACCTGCTTCCGCCGACTCGGCGGCTGAGCCGTCCCCTATGATCTGGATCATGGGCAACTTCTCCTGAGCGGGCCGCGACGGTCCACAGACATGTGCCCGGCAGGTGCCGGGCTCCGTCAGCGTGCCCGCACGCTCACCTTCAGGGGAGACACGACCACACCATGTCCGTTCACTCTGCCCGTTCCGCCTTGGACGACCGCATCGCACGCCTACGACAGCTCGCCCACGCCGACACCCGGCTGGAGGGCGTGCTGCTCTACGGCTCGTGGACCGTGGGCGAGGCCGACGCCCATTCCGACATCGAGGCATACCTCTACATCCAGGACGACCGCCTCGCCGACTTCGACGGCCCCGGCTTCCTGGCACAGCTCGCACCGCTCCAGCTCTCCTACACCAACATGTACGGCATCCTCGCCGTCGTCTTCGACGACCTGATGCGCGGCGAGTTCCACCTCGCCCCCGCCGGTCCCGGCATCGACGAAGTCCCCACCTGGCAAGGCATGGTGCACCTGCCCCGCCCCGACGACGCCGTCCTGCTCGACCGCACCGGCCGGCTCACCCAGGCCGCCCGGCAGCTGGCCACCTTCCAGCCGCCCGAGCCGGTGACCACTGCCCAGCAGCTCTCCAACGAGCTGACCAACTGGACCCTCATGCTCGCCCACGTCCTGGCCCGCGGGGAGATCGCCCGCGCCCACGCCCTGCTGCACACCGTCATCGCCCCCCAGCAACTCCAGCTCTGCCGCCTGTTGCGCAACAGCACAGCCCACTGGCTCACCCCCAGCCGCGGACTCGAACGGGACCTGCCCGACACAGACCGTCATCGCTACGTCGCCACCACAGCTGCCGCCCGCGACCAGGACGTGCGCACGGCGGCACGCAACAGCTGGCGCTGAAGCCGCGACCTGGCCTCCGAGGCCGCCGACCGCTGGGCCATTCACCTGCCGCACGAACTCCACGAACAGATCAGCAGCCGCCTGAACGACCCTCGCTGACCACCTCCGGCTGGGGTTACCGGACTCATCCGGTAGCCCCGGCCTGGCAGCCCGGCCGACGCACAGCGCCCGTTGAGATCACCTCCAAGAACCACCGTCTCCATACTGTCCGGTGGACGGCGACGCCGACGTACAGACTTGGATGGTGGTCCGACTGGCACCGACACCACTCGGTCGCAGCCCGACGCAGTCTGCCACTACCGACGGCGAAGTAGCGGCAAGCCCCATCGGGGGTCAGTTGCTGTCCTAGTACTTCAGGTGCGGTTTCGTGATCGCGGATAGCTCGGGTATCGAGACGGCGTCAGGAGGGACAGGGGTCCAGTTGCGGACCTGGTAGTGGTCGAGTCCGGCCTGGCCGGGCGCATGGTCCGTACCGCACGGGAATGGTGTCGGTTTCCGGCCACAGCCGTCATCCAGCTCATGCGCTGCTCACTTCCGCCCGAAGCTCCCATGTTTGACGCGACGTCAGGGCGGGAGGCGACAAAAACCCGCGAGTAGTCAAGTCTTCCGTGTCGCGAGACTAGACAGGAGCAACGTTCGTATCCGTTAATCCATCCCATGTGTCGCTCGACAGGGCTGATCGAAGCGAGACCTCGAAAGATGAGCACGTGACCGCCGCGTCCGACCGTCCGAACGCTCGACTGCTCGAACGCCCGACCTGTGAGCGAACGCACCGAGATCCAGGCAGTCCCCCCCCCCCAACCCCCCACCCACCGAAAGGTGCGAGATGGCTTCCTCCGTCAGCAGACGGCGCCTCCTGCAAGTCGCCGGGGCCGCGGCCGCCGCCTCTGCGACCGGGTCCTTCATCGGCTCATCGCCTGCCCGAGCGGCCGTCCCTCCCGTCAGGGCCGACATAGGGGTGTCCGCGCATCCCTTCGCACTCGGCCAGGTCCGGCTCACCGCGAGCCGCTGGCTGGACAACCAGGACCGTACGCGGAACTACCTGCGGTTCGTCGATGTCGACCGGCTGCTGTACAACTTCCGCGCCAACCACCGCCTGTCCACCAACGGCGCGACGGCGAACGGCGGTTGGGACGCGCCGACGTTCCCCTTCCGCACCCACGCCCAAGGGCACTTCCTTACGGCGTGGGCACAGCTCTACGCCGTCACCGGGGACACCGTCTGCCGGGACAAGGCAATCCAGATGGTGGCGGAGTTGGCCAAATGCCAGGCCAACAACAGTGCCGCCGGTTTCAGCGCCGGGTATCTCTCCGGCTACCCCGAGTCCGACTTCACCGCTCTCGAGCAGCGGACCCTGAGCAACGGCAACGTTCCGTACTACACGATCCACAAGACCCTGGCCGGCCTGCTGGACGTGTGGCGCCACATCGGCAGCACACAAGCCCGTGACGTCCTGCTCTCCTTGGCGGGGTGGGTCGACCGGCGCACCGGCCGGCTGAGCGGCCAGCAGATGCAGGCCATGCTGCAGACGGAGTTCGGCGGCATGAACACGGTGCTGACCGATCTCTACCAGCAGACAGGCGACGCGCGATGGCTCACAGTCGCCCAACGGTTCGACCACGCGGCGGTGTTCGACCCTCTGGCGGCCAACCAGGACCAGCTCAACGGACTGCACGCCAACACGCAGGTTCCCAAGTGGATCGGGGCCGCTCGGGAGTTCAAGGCCACCGGCACCACTCGGTACCGGGACATCGCCACCCGTGCCTGGAACTTCTGCGTCAACAACCACACTTATGCCATCGGCGGCAACAGCCAGGCGGAGCACTTCCGGGCCCCGAACGCCATCGCCGGCTACCTGAACAAGGACACGTGCGAAAGCTGCAACACCTTCAACATGCTCACCCTCACCCGGGAGCTGTTCGCGCTGGACCCGAGTCGGGCCGCCTTGTTCGACTACTACGAGCAGGCGTGGCTGAACCAGATGATCGGCCAGCAGAACCCGGCAGACGACCACGGCCACGTCACCTACTTCACCCCGCTCAACCCCGGAGGCCGGCGCGGTGTGGGCCCGGCGTGGGGCGGCGGCACGTGGAGCACCGACTACGGCACCTTCTGGTGCTGCCAGGGCACGGGCCTGGAGATGCACACGAGGTTGATGGACTCGGTCTACTACCGGAGTGACACCACGCTGATCGTGAACATGTTCGTGCCCTCGGTGCTCAACTGGTCGGAGCGCGGGATCACGGTCACCCAGACGACGGCCTATCCGGTGAGCGACACCACGACCCTGCGGGTCACCGGGAACGTCAGCGGCACCTGGGCGATGCGCGTCCGCATCCCCGGCTGGACCTCCGGGGCCGCCGTCAGCGTCAACGGCGTGGCGCAGAACATCACCACCACCCCCGGCAGTTACGCCACCTTGACCCGCTCCTGGACCTCGGGCGACACGGTCACCGTCCGCCTGCCCATGCGGGTCGTCATACGGGCGGCCAACGACGACGCGAACGTCGCCGCGATCACCTACGGCCCGGTGGTCCTGTCCGGCGACTACGGCGACGCCGCGCTCAACTCCCTGCCGAGGCTGGACACGTCCTCGATCAGACGCACGGGCAACACGTCGCTCGCCTTCACCGCGACGGCCAACGGCTCCACCGTCGGCCTGGGCCCGTTCCACGACGCGCACGGCCACAACTACACCGTCTACTGGAACACCAGCGGTACCGGAACCGTCCGGCTCGCCAACGCGGGCAGCGGTCTCGTGCTGGGCATCCAGAACATGTCCACGGCCGACGGCGGCCGCGCTCTGCAGTGGAACGACTCGGGCACCGCCGACCACGACTGGCACATGATCCCCGACGGAAACGGGTTCCGCTTCCGCAATGCCCACAGCGGCAAGGTGCTCGGTGTCCAGGACATGTCCACGGCGGACAACGCGACCGTGCTGCAGTGGGCGGACAACGGCACCGCCGACCACCGCTGGACGCTGCTCGACCAGGGAGACGGAACCTACAAGATCCGCAACGTGCACAGCGGCAAGTTGCTCGCCATCGCGAACACCTCCACCGCTGTGGGCGCCTTCGCGGTGCAGGCCTCGGACGACGGTACCGCCGACAACCGCTGGCGCATCGTACGGAACTGACAGCGCCCGGAGGCAGATGGTGATCACTTTTCCCACTCCCGCTTGCGCGACACTTCGACCATTGCTCGAAATACCGAACGTGGACGTTCGGCAGGACGAGGCGAACGCCAAGGTCGGGTCGTAGCGCATCAACGGTCCGGGCAGCCCCTGACGGGGGCGACCGGAACCGCTCACTCAAGGAATGAGACCTCCATGCGTACACGTAGTTTCAGGCCCAGGCATCTGTCCGTGGTAGTCGCGGCCCTGGTCGCCGCAGCGGCGACACTCGTCGTCAACCCGGCTCAGGCGGCCACCAGCGGCGCGCTGCGCGGCGCCGGTTCCGGCCGGTGTCTCGATGTGCCGAACGCCGGCCAGACGGACGGCACCAACCTGCAGATCTGGGACTGCACGGGCGGCACCAACCAGCAGTGGACACTGACGGACAACAACCAGCTGACCGTGTACGGCAACAAGTGCCTGGACGTACCCGGCCACGCCACCACGGCTGGTACGCGGGTGCAGATCTGGGCCTGCCACGGCGGTGCCAACCAGCAGTGGCGGGTGCACTCCGACGGCACGATCGTCGGGGTGGAGTCGGGGCTCTGCCTGGACGTCAGCGGCGGTGCCACGGGCAACGGCACGGCGGTACAGCTGTGGAACTGCCACGGCGGCAGCAACCAGAAGTGGACCGGTCTGTCCGCGCCGCCGGGCGAGACGTGCGCTCTTCCGTCGGCGTACCGGTGGTCGTCGACCGGCCCGTTGGCGCAGCCGTCGAACGGCTGGATCGCGCTGAAGGACTTCACCACCGTGCCATACAACGGCAAGCAGCTGGTCTACGCGACCACCTCTGACGGATCGTCGTGGGGCACGATGGCGTTCCGCCCCTTCACGAAGTGGTCGGACATGGCGACGGCCACCCAGACCGGGATGAGCCCGGGCTTGGCGGTGGCGCCCAAACTGTTCTACTTCGCGCCCAAGAACATCTGGGTGCTGACCTCCAACGGGTGGGGCACCGCCTGGCCCTTCACCTACCGCACGTCCAGCGACCCCACCGACCCCAACGGCTGGTCCGCCCCGCAGCCGCTGTTCACCGGCAGCCTCCCCGAGAGCGGTCCGATCGACCCGACCATGATCGCCGACGAGAAGAACATGTACATGTTCTTCGCCGATGACAACGGCAAGATCTACAAGTCGACCATGCCGATCGGGAACTTCCCGGGCAGCTTCGGCTCGTCGTACACCACGGTCATGAGCGACACGAAGGAGAAGCTGTTCGAGGCGCCGGAGGTCTACAAGGTCAAGGGCCAGAACCAGTACCTCATGATCGTCGAGGCGATGGGTGCGAACGGCCGCTACTTCCGCTCGTTCACCGCCACCAGCCTGAACGGACCGTGGACACTGCAGGCCGGCAGCGAGAGCAGCCCCTTCGCCGGCAAGGCCAACAGCGGCGCCACCTGGACCAACGACATCAGCCACGGCGACCTGGTCCGCACCAACCCCGACCAGACCATGACCATCGACCCCTGCAACCTGCAGTTCCTCTACCAGGGCAGGACCCCCGCGTCGGACGGCACCGACTACCTGAAACTGCCGTACCGGCCGGGTCTGCTCACCCTGCGACGCTGACCCGCGCGCACGCGATCACACACTCCTGACCGGCCGCTGAGGCCCGCAGAGCGGCTACCGCTCTGCGGGCCGGGAAGGAACCCCCGTGTCCCCCTGCACACACGGCTGCTGCGGCTCCACGCGGCCGCCGCGTTGACGGCGCGGCATCACCGGGGCCCAGGTGCGCCAGGCCACCGACGCGATGGTGTCCTCCGGATGAAGGAGGCGGGCTACCGGTACGTCGTCGCCGACGACTGCTGGTTCGGCCCCTGCTACCCGTAACCCGTGACCCGTCATCGCGTGGGCCGGCGTGACAGGTCGACGAAGCAGCTGGGGCGTGGTGGGGCCGCAGGCGGTAGTGCCTGCGGCCCCGCTCGGGTGTCGCGGTCAGGACGGGTCGCCGTACTGCAGGCCGCGTCCGTTGGTGCCGACGTAGACGCGGCCGTAGGTGTCGGGGTCGCCGGTGATGACGCCGACGCCGCCGATGGCGCCCCACTGGTGGGCGTTGTCGTTGACGCGGAGCCAGGTGGCGCCCTTGTCGGTGGAGCGGAAGACACCGGTGACGTCCTTGACGGTGCCGATCAGGTACAGCGCCTGGTACGCGGTGCCCGGCTTGGCCTTGCCGAAGCCGAGTGCCGCGGCGGACTGCACCGTCTTGAGCGTGGTGAAGGTGCGGCCGCCGTCGGTGGAGTGCAGCAGCCCCTTGGCGCCGCCGGCGAGCCACAGGTCTCCGGCGATCCCGGGCACCGCTGTGAGCCGCCCGGAGGGCAGGCCGGTGGCGCGAGCGGTGAAGGTCGCGCCACCGTCGGTGCTGGCGTAGAGCGTGCCGCCGGACAGTGAGTAGAAGGTCCTGGCCGAGGAGCGGTCGGCGACGACCACGGCGTCGTCGCCCAGGCCGACGGCCCTCGACCAGCTGGCTCCCCTGTCGGTCGAGCGGTACGGAGGCTGGCCGGCCTGTGTCCAGACGATGGTGGAACCGTCCGCCGCGAGCGCGACCCGCCCGTCCTGGGCGCCCGCCACCGGCTCCGCCTTGAAGCCCTTCCAGCTGCGGCCGCCGTCGGTGGAGTAGGCGCCGTCCTGCGCGCCGCCCCGGCCGACGCGGACCATGATCGAGGGCTTGGACTGGGCGAAGTCGATATCGGTGCTGTTGGTCATCAGCGGGTTCTTCAGCCGCCCGGAGGGCACCTTGGTCAGGGAGTCGTGCCGGAAGCCGCCCTGGTCGCCCATGGAGGTGATGACGGTGGCGCCGCCGGGAGGAGCGATCGCGTCCAGCAGCGCGGTCTCCTCCAGTCCGCGGGCGCCCATGCTCCAGTGGCTGGTGCCGCCGCTGTCGGACGCGTTGGCGTTCTTGCTGCGCAGGATGCCGTTGCCGGTGCCGTACAGCACGTGCCCGGAGTTGAAGGGGTCGATGGCCAGGGCGGTCATCCAGTGCCCGGTGTGGGTGCCGACGTAGGGAGCGGCGGAGGCGTTGCGCACCGACTTGTCGGACAGTGCCTTCCAGGTCGCGCCCCCGTCGGTGCTGCGGTAGATCTCGTCCTGGGGGTACCAGCGGCCGAGGGTGGTGACCATGACCGTGGAGGGCTTGCGCGGGTCGACGGCCAGACCGGAGAACCCGTAGTCGCCACTGGACGGGGAGATGTTCTTCCACGCACCGCGGGCCGGCGTGTACTTCCACACCGAGCCCCCCGTCACGCCGTTGGGGCCGAGGGCGTTGGTGTACGTCAGGTACAGCGAGCCGTCACCGGAGAGCACACCGTGCTGCGGCATCTGGCCGGTGGGCTGCCCGGGGACGGCCTGCCAGGTGCTGCCGCCGTCGGTGGAGCGGTACAGGGAGGTGGACTTGTCGTTGACGCCGACGTAGATCGTCCTGCTTCCGGCCGGGCCGTACGTCACGAAGGAGATGCCCCCGCCGCTGCCCGCCCCGTCCCTGACGGGGAACGAGGAGACCTGACGCCACGTCACGCCGAAGTCGGTGCTGCGCCACAGGCCGTTCTTGCGGGTGCCCAGCAGCAGGGTGCCGTGGTCGGCCGGGTCGACCACGAGCCGCTCGCCCGCCCCGCGTCCGTCCTCGTTGCCGCCCAGCTTGAACGGCAGATCGGTGCGCTTGAAGGTGCGGCCCCTGTCTGTGGAGCGCAGGATCGCGCCGTTGCCCGCCCACTCGTTGGTGTAGGTGCCCGCCCCGAGGTACAGGCGATTCGGGTCGACGGGGTCGGTGGCCACCGAGTCGATGCCCAGCAGGTTCCAGTCCTTCTCGCCGATCCAGTCGGTCAGCGGGAGCCACTGCTCGGCCCCCGTGTCCCAGCGGTAGGCGCCGCCCATGTCGGTGCGCGCGTACAGCAGGCCCTTCTCCCGCTGGTTGAACACCAGCCCGGTGACGTAACCGCCGCCCACCACCTGGGTGTTCTTCCACACGTACGGTCCTGCCGCGGCCGCGGTCCGCGCGGTCCCGGACCCGGACGCCGGGGTCCGGTCCGCCTTCACCAGCTTCCACTGCTGATGGGAGCCGCCCCGGCTCGGATTCTGGACGACCGCGGCTCCCCGGGCCGTGGAGCCCCCCGAGACGGCCAGGACCTGCCCGCTCCTGCGGGAGGTGAGAATGACGGCGCCGGAACCGCTCACCTCGCTGATCCGCCACTCCTGGGAAGTGGCGGGGCTGTCGGTCTGCTGCTCGGCGGCGGCCCCCTGAGCTCGGGAATTGCCCGCTATGCCCAGCACCTTGGCACTGTTGCGGTTCACCAGCTCGTAGGAGCCGTCACCCGTGGGCCGCAGCCTCCACTGCTGGTTGGCGGTGTTCTCGTCGGTCCACTGCTGGAGACGGGTGCCGTCGGCGGTGGAGAAGCCGTCGACGTCCAGCACCTTGCCGCTGCGCACGGAAACCAGCCGGTAGTAGGCGTCGTCGTCGACCGTCGCGGCCTGCGAGTCCTCCTGGGCGAACACGAGGTACGGCACGAGGACGGCGGGCACACCGAGCACCAGACCGGTGGCGGTCCAGCGGCGGCGGTGACGCCCGCGGCGCCCGCCGTTCGTGGGGTGGTTCATGGGGAGGCGTTCTCCTTGCAGGCTGTTCACGTGGAAATCCGGATCCCTGTGCCACTCCCCGCCACGGGAACCGGCCGGATCCGATTCCTTGTGGTCACAGGCCGCGCAAAGGGTTGCCGTGATCTTGGAACTCTGCTCGGGTCGCCTCGTGGTGCGGCGGGAGTTGTTCGGGCTGCCCTGGTCACCGGCAGATCGCGTGACACCCGGTGAACTCGCGCTCGTTCCGCAGGAGGTGACGGCTATCGGCGTTCTCCGCTTCTGGTGGGGCCGACGTCGCGCAGCTGCCGGAGGCTCCCTGACTCACGCCGGTCCGTGGGGACACTGCGGCCCGCAGATCCGCTCCAGCGCGCAAGAGGGCCTCCCGCTGTTGTCAGACCCCTCTGCCACGATCGGTGCATGGGATTCTTCGACGATCTGGTGGTGCCGGAAGAACCGGTCGCCCAGCGCACGGTACTGGTCCGGTTAGGCCCGCCGGCGGAGGACGCCGGGCGGTACGCGCCCCCGGTTGACTGGTTCGCTCCCGCGCTGCTGTCGCAGCTCGAGGTGCTCGGCTCCGGTCCGCACACGAAGGTGCTGCTTACCGGATGGTCCGTATGGCCGCAGGCAGCCACCCTGCATCTGGCGGTCTTCCGCAGGGCCCGTCAGGACAACGCGGCTGCGGGACGGCAGTCCGGGTTGCGGGTGGGCCTGCTGTTCTCCGACGGCCGCCGGGTGACCTCGCTGGACGGCACGATGGACCGCAGGGTGGAGTTCACCGGTTCGCAGGGACAGGTGACCGTGGCGTCGACGCCGCAAGCGGTCGGGCTGATCCCGTTGGATCCCGGCTTGCACCATCCCCGCCGGTCCCTCTTCAAGACCGACGTCGACCTGTATCTGGCGGAGCTTCCACCCACCGGAGAGGCTCAGCTGGTCGTGGAATGGCCGGACGAGGGGATCGCCGAGACCCGCACCTCGGTCGACGTGGCTGCCCTCCATGCCGCCTCGGCTCGGGCGATCGAAGTCTGGCCGGCGCTCGAGCCGCCGGATCCGTCCGAGCAGCCAGACACGTTCGGGTACCTGGAGGTGAGCGGACCGCCTGCCTTTCTGGCGCCACCCCTGACGCGGCACCAGCGCCAGATGCTGCGCCGCCAGGAGGAAGCCCGCAAGCGCTACGTGCCGCGGGCCGACTGGCAGCAACTGGGATACCAGGACTGGGCTGACGCGGCCCTCGTCCGTGCTCGGCTGGACGCAGGCGCACCGCCCGACGCCCGCGTCGGATGGCGTGGCACCACTCCCCTGCATCTGACTGCGGAGCAAGGGGCGGCGGAGGCGGTAGCCGCCCTGCTGTCGCATCGCGCGGAGGTCGACGCACGCGACGAGGACGGACACACGCCGCTGTGGTACGCCGCCTGCAGTGTGGACGCGGGCAGCGTCCAGGCATTGATCGACGCCGGGGCCGACGTGTGGACGCCGCAGACCGGGCCCTGGTCCCCCGGCCGGCTGCTGCTGACCACGTCGCTCGCGCCGCTCGTCGCGGATCTGCCCGGGGCGGTGGAGCTGCCCGCGGAGGAAGCCGCGGCGTTCACAGCGGCGGACACCCTCATCGCGGCCTTCGGTGAGCAGGAGCTGTGGACCGAAGGACTCGGCATTTGCTTCGTGCAGGGCCTGAGCGAGGACGAGGTGATCCGGCGGCTCGGCGCCGAGCCCGCGCAGTGCCCGGCAGCAGACTCCGAGCACGCGCCCTTCGATGTCATGGACTACGACGAGTCCCTCCGTTATGTGGGGGTGACGAGCGTGTCCGGGACTCCTGGCGGCTGCGCCATCACGCAGGGCGGCTATATGCCGAGCGACGACGCCGTTCTGCGGGCGCTATCGGCGGGCACCACCGCCTACGGCGTCTATTTCAATCCCAAGGGCGGGACGTTCGGCACCCTGGCCCGCGACGGCGAAGTCATCGCACACGAGGAGATAGGCCTCCCCCCGGAAGAGCACGACCCGGCCACGTACTGGCACTTCCGCTTCTGGCAGCGCCGGTCAGCGTTCCCGCACGATGCCGACACACTCGCCTACGCCTGTGCGGCGGCCGGACTGAGGATCCACGACGGCCAGGACATCATGGACAGCCGCGCCACCCGCCGCTGGGTGCCGCTGCCTGCGCACCTTCAGCGCTGAGCCCCTGAGCCGTGGACCGGGGAGGCGCACACGCCCGGAGCGGCAGGGGCGCCTCCCCAACCCCTGCGCGCGTGCAGGCCCGGCCACGGTCTGCCAGGGTCATTCGGCGCATCCCAGGAGCGCCAGACCGCCATCGCGCGCCCGAATACGAGGTCAACCCGCCTCCGGCGGCGAAGAGTCACGGTCTGCTCGTGAGGAGTGAAGCGGCCGGCGCGTCAGTGCCCGAAGACCGCCGTCGCCACCGGCACTGCCAGCAACAGGCTGAGTCCGACCAGGGGAAGGCGGTCCAGCCACAGGACGGCGGCGAATTCGCGCAGTGTCGCGGCCAGCCAGTAGGCGGAGGACGTCGGCGCGCCCACGACGTGCACGGGCACGCCGACGCGGCGGGCCAGCAGGGTCGTGCGGTAGACGTGGAAGCCGCTGGTGACCACCGTGGCACGATGGCCGGCCGTGGTGCCGTCCACGAGGGCCGCGCTGAAGCGGAGGTTCTCCCCGGTGTTGACCGAGCGGTCTTCCCGCACGATCCGGTCGGCGGGGACTCCGCGTCCGCGCAGAAAGTCGGCCATCGCGTCCGCCTCGGAGCGGACCTCGTCGTCGCCCTGGCCGCCCGAGACCACGAACACCACACGGGGTGTGTCCGGCGCGCGGGCGGCGTCGATGGCGAGGGCGCGCTCCAGCCTGCGGGTCAGCAGCGGGCCGGGCCGGTCGCCGGTGAGCCCTGCTCCCAGGACGACGACATGAGTGGTCCCCGGCAGGGGGGTGCTGCGGCCCCGGACGAACACGTAGCCGGCGAAGACGAGGAAGAGCAGAGTGAGGTATCCCGCGGTCGCGTTCAGCGCGACCAGGAGGGCACCGAACACCTCGCCGCCTAGCGCATGGTGGGCCGCGTTGAGGCCGAGCACCGCCAGCATCGCGCAGCCGGTGCCCCCGGTCGCCAGCAGAGCTGCCTGCGGTCCGTAGCGCCGGACCAGAAGGACACCGTCGGCGAGCAGCAGCAGCCCCAGCGCGAGCGCCAGGAGCAGCGCGGCGACGGCGAGGGCGGTGGCGATGGCCGGCTGGGCTGGCGCACTGCGAGCGGCCAGGCCGAGTCCGGCAGAGGTCACCGCGAGGCAGAACAGGACGGCGGTGGAGAACCGGTGCGGTGCCAACAGGGCGTTGACGAGGCCGCCCGCGGCGAACAAGGCCGCGGCAATGTACTCGGGGTACTCCGGCATGTGCCGCACCGCTCCGCTCTCCCGCCCACCGGGCCATGGCCCGTGCCCGTCCGTCTCTCGCCGCCCGCGCGTTCACGGACCCGGTTCGGACGGCTCCGGCCATCCTCCCAGACCTGCTGTGGTGTGCCGAACGCGGGCGGGCGTCACGGGCGGCGACCCGCATCACTGGGAAGGCCGCGCCCGGAGAACCAGTGAGACCGTCGCGCCGCACCCAGGCTGCGTGAGGAAGCGGGCCGGTGCTGCGCCGACCACGGGTCCCCCCGCCGGTCAGGCGGAGGCGAAGCGGGCGAGGTCGCGGTTGAAGCGCGCGTAGTCGTCGTAGAAGGGTGCGTGACCGGAGTCGGGGTAGACATCCGGGCGCGCACGGGCTCGGCCGAAGCGGCCTGTCCTGGCATCGGCGGATCGCACACCTGGCTGACCGCTTCCGCCTGGTCACCTTCGACATGCGGGGGCACGGCGCCTCCTCGGTGCCCGGCTCGCCCGACGCGTACGCGGACGGCGCGCGGTGGGCGGCCGGCATACGCAGCGTGCGCGAGGCCGCGGAACTCCGCCGGCCGACCCTGGTCGGCTGGTCCTTCGGCGCGCTGACCGTCGGCCGCTACCTGAAGCACTACGGCGCCCGGCACGTGCGGGGCATCGCGCTGACCGGCCCGGTCACCAAGTTCTCGCCGGACCTGCTGCAGTCGCCCAGGGCCTTGCAGCTCGGCTACGGCCTGGTAGGCGGGAAAGGAGTCGACGAAGCCTTCGGCAGACCATCGCGCCTTCGCGGAGCTCCGGGTTCTGGCTGATCTTTTCCGGCGTCGGGCGTCGGCGCGTGACTGGGCGGCATGCGGCCGATAGGCCCAGCGGGAGGCGTCCCCGCGCAGAGGAATGCCGTTGCGGCGTATCTCCCGTCTGATGGTGGAAGGGCTCCTGCCCAGCTCGGAGGCTATCTGCCGGATCGACGCCTTCTCCCGCAGCCGGTCGGCGATGTGGATGCGGTCGGCCTCGCGCAGATATCGCGACGGGCCGGCGGAGCTGAGAGGGCGGCGAACCGGCGGCGCACCGCGCGTGATTCCCGTGGCCTGGCGGCCGTGCGCCACCGTTTCCCGGTACGCCGGTTGATGCCGACGATCCGGCAGGCCGCCATGCTGCTGACGCCCTGGTCCATGAGCCGGAAGTATTCCTCCCGCTCACGGACCAGGGCCTTACGGCCTGGCGCCTGCCCCCGGTCCTCCCGGATCTCGAAGTCCATCGCATCCCCTGAGCCGGGGTGTTGCGACGACCACTAGAACGGAAGCCTGCGGGTGGGGCTGGACCACAGGCCTGCGAGGGCGTCAGGGCAGCCGGTGGTCGGCGTTCAGCACCGCTCCGCGCTCGGGGTGGTTCTGGTCGTAGCCGCGTGTGTCGCACTGGAGGCCGCCGACGATGCAGTGGTCGACCAGGGCCTTGAGGGTCCGCTCCTCCCAGGCGTTGAAGAAGTCGTAGTGGAAGGAGTACCCGCGGCCGCCGGCGAGGCGGACCCGGCTCATGTCGCCGTTGACCGGGAAGGCCATCTTGAACTCGATCATCGGCAGGGCGACCGGGTGGGAGGCCGGGCACATGTTGTCGTTCGTGCCGGGTTTCACGACCGGGTAGGCCATGTGGCTCTTGTGGTCGGGGGTGTCGAGGTACTTGCCGTCCCAGCAACTGGGCGCCTGGAAACGGATGTTGAGCTGGACGTCGGGGCGGCTCGGGCAGGTGGCCGGGAAGTCGACGTTGAAGAAGCTGTCACCGCATTCCCAGCCCTCGACGAAGCCCTTGTGGCCGCGGAACTGCTGGGCGCTCTGCAGGGGGTCGCCGACGACGTACCGCAGGCCTCTGGGGAACGGGCGCACGCTCGTGTAGTCGGTGATGCCCGACTTGTAGTAGATGACCTGCGGGCCGACCGGGAGGATCTTCTTGTCCCCGTTGTACAGCGAGGGCATCCAGTAAGCGGAGGCGTCCGCCGGTGCCAGACAGGTGGTGCTTCCGCCGTACAGGCTCGACGTCGTGCTGCCGGCGTGCGTCGACGTGTTGCCCATGAAGGTGTGGTCGTGGGACTTGCCGGGCTGCCCCGGGTACACGATCGGGTCGTCCGGCGCGGTGTGCGTGACCGCGCAGTTGGCCTGGAACTCCTTGTGGTAGCGCGGCGGCGGGGTGGCGTCGGACGGGGTCACGCCGGTGACGGGGGGAACGGCCGGGACGTATCCGTCGCCGTCCGGGTCGTCGGCGGACGCCCGGGACGACACGGCCGTCGTGTGCCCGGTGTGCCCGGCGGCCGAGGCGGTCGGGGCGTCGCCGGGGCCGGCAGCCGTGGCGACGGTGCCGACGCCGAGCACGCCGGCGAGCAGGGCGCTGCCGAGCAGCAGCGCGGGGAGTTTCGAACGCGGTCTCATGGGGCCTCCTTGCCCGCCGAGGTGCCAGTGGGGTGACAGCCGGGTGGTGCGAAGGGCGACGCCGGGCGCCCTTCGCCGTCGTCAGCTGTAGATGCCGAACTCGTGCAGCGAGTAGCCCCAGCCGGTGCCACGCGCCGTCAGGTGCAGCCGTACGTACCGTGCGGTCGCCGCCGCGTCGATGGTGTCGACGTCGCCGTCACCGGTGGTCGTGGCGTGGAGCGTGCGCCACGTGGTGCCGTTGTCCGAGACCTGGACCTCGTAGGCCTTGCCGTAGGCGGGGTCCCAGACGAGCTGGAGCCTGCGGATGGGGGTGGCGGTGCCGAGGTCGACCTGGATCCACTGCGGGTCGCTCCAGTCGCTGGCCCAGCGTGTCCCGGTCCTGCCGTCCGTCGCCTTGGCGGGCTCGCACGGGCAGTCGCCGTAGGAGGTCTGGAAGGAGGAGGCCGTGGTGGGCTTGTTCAGCGCCACGTTCGTGCCGGTGACCGGTGGGGCGACGACGTTGACGGACTTGGTCTCGATGCCGGCGTTGCCGTGGCCGTCCTCGGCCTGGAGGTACACCTTCCACACGCCGAGCTTCTCGGGGGCCGTCACGGCGAAGGTCCCGTTGCCGGTGGCCCGCCACCTGGCCTCGACCAGGCGTTTGTCGCCGCTCGCGTAGTTGCCGCTGAGGAAGACCTTGTACGTGATCGGGTCGCCGTCGGGGTCGCGGACGCCCGCGCGGACGGTGAACTCACCCCCCGCGGGAGCGGACGAGGCCGGGCTGACCGTCATGTCGCTGATGACCGGCGGGGTGTTGTCGCCGCCCGTGGAGCCGGTGTAGGCCCTCTTGACCGCGTAGTAGGAGAGCCGCTTCAGTCCGCCGGGCACGAGGTTGAACCAGATGCCGCCGAAGTCGTGTTCGGTGCCGTAGTGGAAGAGGGTGGCACCGAGGGCGACGCCCCGGTGGCCGGTGACGCAGTCCCAGGCCTTGGTGTAGCCCTCGGCCTTGCGGACGTCGGCCGGCTCGTCGGGGACGCCGTTGGCGTCGTCCGGCACCTCCCACTCCCCCGCCGGCCCGCCCTCGGTGATGATGTACGGCTTGGTGTAGCCGCCCTGTTCCCAGGCCGCACGGACGCCGCAGATGTCGCCGTAGGAGTTCATCGCGTACAGGTCGAGGTCGGGCGCGTTGCGCTTGTAGTACGGCCAGGCTCCCGTCCACGCGTCGGTCGAGGTGACGGGGTGGTCGGGGTCGATGTCGTGGATCTTCCTGGTGACGTCGTTGACGAAGGCGGTGTAGGCGTTGCGCTGGTTCTCCAGCTGCGTCCCGCTGTAGCAGTTCTGCAGGCCGAGGACGGATTCGTTGCCGACGTTCCACATGAGGGTCGCCGGGTGGTTCCTGTACGCCTCGACCCACTTGGCGAACTCGGTGAGCATGGCGTTCTTGTACGCGGTGTCGGTGACGTAGTCGACGCAGCCGCCGGAGCCGGGTCCGCCGCCGGGCTGCAGCCAGAAGCCGTTGACGACCTTGATCCCGTGCGCGGCGGCGGTGTCCAGCAGCGGCTTGGTGCCGCCGTCGGTACCCCAGGTGCGGATCGTGTTGACGCCCATGGATCTCACGTCGGGCATGTACTTCGCAGCGTCCGCGATGGCGGGTCCCCAGGTCAGGCCCTTGACGGGGTACGGCTCGCCGCCGACGGTCAGGTGCCAGTTCCCCTGGGAGCCGGTGACCTCGACCGCTGCCCCGGCGGGCGGCGTGCCGTCCGTGGTCCCGTAGACCTGGAACTCCCACAGGGAGTAGCCGTAGCCGCTGGACCGCTCGGTGCCCAGCATGCGTACGTAGCGGCCGGAACCGGAGACGGCGAGATCGTCCGTGCCGCCGTCGCCGCCGGTCACGGTCGTCAGGGTCCGCCAGTCCGTGCCGTTGTCGGACGCCTGGATCTGGTAGCTCCTGCCGTACGCGCCCTCCCAGATCAGCACGGCGCGGCTCAGGTCGGACCGCTGTCCGAGGTCGACCTGGATCCACTGCGGGTCGCTCCACCGGCTGGCCCAGCGGGTGCCGGTGAGGTTGCCGTCGACGGCCGCCGAGGGGGCGTAGCCGTCCCCTTCCTGGGAGGAGGCGGTGGCGGGCCTGCCCTGGGAGAGCAGCGTCTGAGCCGCGTGGGCGGGCGGTGTGGCGAGGGCGACCGGGGACGCCACCAGTGCGCCGAGGACGAGCAGGGGAACGGCGCGCCGGACGGCTGGTCCGCGGTACGGGGGTGTGGGGGACACGTCTGCTCCTGGCGGGGTGGGGAGAGCCAACGGCGCGGCGCTGCGGGAGCACCGCGTGAGGGCCCCTCCGGGCCGGGGCGCGGGGATGTCATCCGGCCCGGAGGGGACATGCGTGGCCGGCGGGCGGCCCGATCAGGGGTGGGACGTCAGGGGAAGGACACGACGGTGGACGGGACGGTCGAGGTGCCGGCCGGGACCGTGGAGGCGCCGGTGTCGTTGATGACGTGGTGGTAGTGGCCCATGCCGCCGAGGGAGACCACCAGGAGGCTGTGGAACCTCACGCCCGGCTTGACGGGGGTCTTGAAGCCGTGGTCCTGGCGGATGCTCGGGTCGACGTTGTAGTTGCAGTAGCTGCCCAGACCCCATGCCTCGTGGGTGTCGACCGAGTCGTCGACCCGGTAGGCGGCGTATCCCTTCGTCGCGCCGTTCTGGATGGCGGCCTGGTTCGGCGCGTCGTACGCCTTCTCGTTCTGGTAGAAGATCGTCCGGCCGCGTTCGCCGTACCACTCCACGTCGTATTTGTTGAAGTGCTCGACGAACAGGCCTGTGGCCAGGACGTCGTCGCCGTTGACGCGGACGCCGTAGTCGGCCCGGTTGGTCTCCCAGCCGACGCCTTCGCCGTGGTCGGCCCGCCACACCCACGTGTGGTCGATGATCGTGTCGTGGCTGTTGACCACCATGCTCGTGGTCGCCTTGCCCGCGCCCGCTCCCCCGATGCGGATGTACACGTCCTGCACGGTGGTGGGGTTGGCCGCGTGGTCGGCGGACGCGCCCTGCGGGCCGATCTCCAGCAGGGTCGGGGAGTTGACCGGTCCGGCGTCGATGAGGAAGCCGGCGAGCCGCACGCCGTCGACGTCGGCGACCTTCATGGCGGTCACGCCGTTGTCCGGGATGATCGTGGCGAGACCGAGACCCAGCACGATGGTGTTCGCCCGCTCGACGTTGATGGTCCGGTCCACGTGGTAGACGCCCGGGGTGAACAGCAGGTGCAGGCCCTGGGCGAGCGCGGCGTTGATGGTGGCGGCCGTGGCGCCGGGCTTGACGACGTAGAACCTGCTCAGCGGAACGGACTCCCCCTGCGGGGTGCCGCCGGCCCAGGTGATGCCGCGTGCGTTCGTCCGCTTGGCGGGCGCGAAGACCTTGTACTCGCCGCCGTCCAGGTAGAGGAAGGGCTTCTCGCGGGAGATCGGTGTCGTGCCGAGCGTGGTGTAGCGGGGCTCGGGGAAGCTGGTGGCGGGAGCGCCCTCGACACCGGAGAAGACCTGGTTCCACACGCTGTTGGACCAGCCGCCGATGGAGCTGTCGCGGGTGTACCACTGCTGCTGTGAGTAGTTGCCGACCTGACCGTCGATCCTGCTGTCGGCGATGTAGCCGCCGCTGGCCCAGCCGTAGCCGTTGGGGGCGAGGTTGAGGCCGCCCTTGACGTGCATCCGGCGGAACGAGGCGGCCTGGGAGACGGCCCAGCGGTTGGTGCCGTTGACCGGCTTCACGGCGAGGTTCTCCGCGCCGCGCCAGAAGTTCTGGGTGGCGTTGCCGTTGAACCAGCCCGCGTCGACGGTGATGTCACCGTTGATCGTCGTGTCGTCGGGGCTGAGGCCGAGGCCGGCGATCTGCGTGTAGAAGCCGATCTGGGCGTTGAGGTTGTCGTACGTGCCCGGCTTGAAGAGGAAGGCGTGCCTGCCGGAGCCGAACTGGGCCGACTCCTGCTCCTTGAAGACCTGGTCCAGCTTGGCCTGGATGCCCGGGGTGGACGGGTCGAAGACGTGCACGTTCGGGCCGAGGTCGCCGCCCGGGGTGACCGGGCCGGGGTCGTCTCCGGTGGTGCCGTACACCTTGAACTCCCACAGGGAGTAGCCGTATGGGGTGGCGCGGACGGTGCCGAGCACGCGGACGTAGCGGGCGGTGCCGGAGACGTTCACGGTCTCCGTGCCGCCGGCGCCGGTGGTGGTGGAGTGTGCCGTCGTCCAGTCCGTTCCGTTCGGGGACGTCTCGATGCGGTAGGACTTGGCGTAGGCGGCCTCCCAGCGCAGTTCGACGCGGCTGAGGGAGGCGGGGGCGCCGAGGTCGACGCGGATCCACTGCGGATCGGACGCGGCGCTGGACCAGCGGGTGCCGTCGTCGCCGTCGACCGCTGCCGTGGCCGGGGTGCCGTAGTGCTCCTGGCTCGACGCGGTGACCGGTTTGCCCTGGGAGAGCAGGACGGGGGCGGCCTGGGCCTGCGTGGCCGGGACGACGGCGAGCAGCGCGGCGGCCAGGGCGGTGACCAGCACGCCGACGAGGCCGCGGCGGCCGGGTCTGTGTGGCACCGGCGAAGCTGGGGGTATGCCGACAGCGGGCATGGGGAGACTCCTCGACACGGGGTGAGTGGGAGAGCGCTTCCCCGACCATGCCCGCCGCGTCTGACACGGTCAAGGTTCCGCGCAGGCTTTTCTTTTGACTTGCATTAAGTATCAATAGGGCGGTGCGGCGGCTGCCCACGAAGACGCCCTGGTGCACCGTTCCCCGCGTCGGGGGGAGCGCGCGGCGTCGGTCCGCGGCCCGAATCACGACAGGAAGATTGACGAGCGCAGGACCCGGCTCTACGGTCTGACCGATTTCCCGAACTCCGTTCGGTATACCGGACCTTCGGTTTCGATGTCCTCCCCCGCACGCCACCTTGGAGCACGAGATGAGCCAGAACCCCCGCCTGTCCCGCCGCGCTCTCCTCGGCATGACCGCCGCGGTCCCCCTCGCGCTGACCCTCGGCACGGGCACAGCCCACGCCGCCGACTCGGCGTACGCGATGGTCTACTTCACGGAGTCGACCAACCTCGGCGACGGTACCGACTACGGCCTGCACCTCGCCGTCAGTACCGACGGGCTGAACTGGACACCGCTCAACCAGAACAACCCCCTGGTCACTCCCACGGCCGGCGCGATGGGCCTGCGCGACCCGTTCCTCATGCGCAAGCGGGACGGCACCTTCGTGGTGCTCGCCACCGACCTCAAGGGCACCGACTGGAGCTACAACAGCCAGTACATCCACGTGTGGGACTCCGCCGACCTACGCACCTTCACCGGCTACCGGCGCCTGAAGCTGCACGACATGACGACCCACAGCTGGGCGCCGGAGGCGTTCTGGGACGCCGGCCGAGGCCGGTACGCGGTCATCTACTCCTCCGTGAACGACAGCGGCCACAACGTCATCATGGTCAACTACACCAGCGACTTCGTCACAGCCTCCGCCCCGCAGGTGTTCTTCGACCCCGGCTACGACGTCATCGACGGCGACATGGCGGTCGGCGTGAACGGATACAACTACCTCTACTACAAGAAGAACCAGACGCTGGTGAGCGCCAGGTCCACCTCCCTCGACCCGGGCAGTTTCACCGAGTACGGCGCCGGTATGGCCCACGGCGGGACCGAGGCCCCGACGCTGGTCAAGTCCCTCACGTCCGGCAACTGGTGGCTGTGGGGCGACACCTACACGCCCAACGGTGTCTTCTACGCGTGGCAGTCGAGCAGCCTGGCCTCCGGTACCTGGACCGCGCTGGACCAGAAGACGTACACGCAGCCGGTCAACTCCAAGCACTGCGGCATCACGACGATCACCACGGCCGAGTACGACAACCTGCTCGCCAGGTGGGGCTCACCGGCCTGGAACCGGCTCAAGTCCTACAACTACCCGGCTCGTTACATCCGCCACTCCAACTACGCGGGCCGGATCGACGTGTACCCGATCGAGCCGTACAAGGACTCCTTGTGGACCCTGGTCCCCGGGCTCGCCGACAGCTCCGGGGTCTCCTTCCGGTCGGTCAGCCACCCGGCCCGCTATCTGCGGCACTACAACTACGCGCTCCAGCTGGACGCGAACGACGGCACCTCGACGTTCGCCGCGGACGCGACCTTCTACCGCACGACAGGCCTTGCGGACGCGAGCTGGGCGTCCTTCCGGTCGTACAACAACCCCACCCGGTACATCCGCCACTCGAACCACGTCCTGCGCGTCGACCCCATCTCCACGACCACGGACCGGCAGGACGCGACCTTCCGGGTCGGCTACTGATCACGGGATGGCTCCCGGCTCACCATGCCGTAGCACCGAGGCGTCCGGGTGGGCCCGTTTCAGGACGGGTTCAGCGCGGCCCAGACAGTGTCGGGGCGCAGGGGCAGTGTGGTGCAACGGATGCCGGTGGCGTCGCGCAGGGCGTTGGCGAGCGCGGCGGCGACGGGGTTGAAGGGGAGTTCGCTCATCGGCTTGGGGTCCTCGCTGGCGTCCGGGCGGGCGAAGTGGATTTCGGTGGCAGGCAGGTCGCCGAAGTGGGGGACGGTGTAGGTCCGCAGGTCGGGTGTGGTGATGTGGCCGTCGGGACCGGTGAGGAGCACCTCCCACAGTGTGGTGCCGACGCCTTGGACGACGGCTCCTTCGATCTGCCCGCGGCACTGGGAGTCGTCGAGGACGACACCGGCGTCGGCTGCGTGCACGCTGTCCAGGACGCGTACCTGTCCCGTCGTGGGGGTGACACCGACTCGGAACCACTGGGCGCTGACGGCCAGGGTGGGCATGCCCTCCCCGGGAGCGGCGTGGCCGGTGGCTGTGAGGTGGTGCCCGTACGCCCGGGCGTGCTCGTACAGGGTGGTGAGCGGGATGACGGTGTGGGTGTCGGGGTCGTGCAGCGCTTCGCTGTCCGGCTGGAAGGAGGACGGCGCCGTCTCGGTGTGGGCCGCCGCGAGGTCTCGCAGCTGCCCGAGCAGCGTCCGGCAGGCGCGGGTGACGGCGCGTCCGGTGATGCGGATGCCGGTTGAGGCGAAGCCGCCACTGTCGTGATCGAGCAGGTCGGTGTCGGCCTGCCACAGGTGGATGCGGTCCGGTTCGGTGCGCAGGGTGCTCGCGGCGATGCGGCGCAGGACGGTGGGGGTGCCGCTGCCGAACTGGGGCGCGCCGAGGGCGAGGTCGTAGTGGCCGTCCGCACGCAGCGCGATGCGGGCGCGGGAGATGTGTCCGTCCATGGGCTCGGTGTGCAGGGCGGTGACGGCCATGCCCTGCCCGGTCAGCTCCCCGGGAGCCGTCGGCACGGGGTTGTCGCGCATACGGCGAGCGCGGGCGGTGTGCAGCGCGTTGAGGCACTGCTCCAGGCCGGTGTCCATGACCGGGTGCCGCCCGCCGACGCCGGGAAACGCCGTGGGTTCGCCGGGGCGCAGGCAGGCCGTGCGGCGGAGGGCCAGCGGGTCCAGGCCGAGCGTGTGGGCGAGTTCGTCGAGGGCGGACTCCATGGCGAACGCGATCTGACCGGCACCGTAGCCGCGGAAGGCTCCGGCGGGCACGTTGTGGGTACGGACGCTGTACCCGTCGACGGTGATGTTCGCGCTGCGGTAGAGACTGATGCCGGCTGTACACCCTTCTCTCAGGACACCGGGGCCGTGGTTGCCGTAGGCGCCGGTGTCCGCGACGACCCGCAGCCGTACGGCGGTGAGTGTGCCGTCGCGGCGGGCGCCCAAGGTGACGCGTACGTGGAAGGGATGGCGGGTGGTGGTGGCGGTGAGCTCCTCGGCCCGGGTGTGCTCCACCTGCACCGGGTGGCCGGTGTGCAGCGCGGCGAGGGCGGCGGTGTCCTCCGTCAGCAGGTCTTGCTTGCCGCCGAATGCGCCGCCCAGGCGGGCCGCGGTCACCCGGACGCGTTCGGCCGGCAGGTCGAAGATCTCACACAGGCGTCGGCGGACCAGGTGGGGGGCTTGTGTGGTGGTGTGCACGTGGAGACGCCCGTCCTCGGTCGTCCAGGCACGTGATGCGTGGCACTCCAGTGCGGTGTGCTGGACCCGCTGGGTGCGGAAGGTGCCTTCATAGATGGTGTCCGCCTCGCTCATGCCCCGGTTGAGGTCGCCCGTGCGCAGGTGGATCTCGTCGGCCAGGTTGCCCTGGGGATGCACGCGGGGCGCCTGCGGGTGCAGTGCCTCCTCGGGGTCGGTGACGGTGGGCAGCACGTCGTAGCTGACACGGATCAGCATGCAAGCCTGCTCGGCGGCGGCGGGGTGGTCGGCGACGACGGCGGCGACGCGCTGCCCGGTGTGGCGCACCACGTCGTCCAGGACGCGGGCGTCGGCGGGACAGTCCTGCGCGGGTTCGCTCAGGGCCGTGGAGAACCGCGTCGGTGGGGCGTGGTGGTGGGTCAGGACGGCCTTCACCCCTGGCACCGCCCGGGCGGCGGTCGTGTCGATGTCGAGGATGCGGGCGTGGCGGTGGGGTGAGCGCAGCAGGGCGATGTGCAGTGTCCCCGGGGGAGGCTGCTCGTCCAGGGTGAAGGAGGCGGCGCCGGTGACCACGGCCTGTGCTTCCTGGGCGGCGTCGGTGGCGACGGTCGTGCGGTGGCCGCCGGCGCCTCGGGCCGCCTCATGGGGCCGGGTCGGGGGCAGGCAGCGGGCACCCCGATGTGCGTCCAGGACCGCCTCGCCGATCACCCGGTATCCGGTGCACCGGCACAGGTTTCCCTTCAGTGCCTCCGGCAGGTCGGCCAGGTGTCCCTCGGTCAGGGCCGTGGTGGTCATGACGAACCCGGGCGTGCAGTATCCGCACTGGAAGGCCCGTGCCCGCATGAACGCCTGCTGGACGGGGTGCAGTCCGTCATCGCCGGCCAGGCCCTCGACGGTGGTCACCGTACGGCCGTCGGCACGGTGCGCCGGATACAGGCAGCTGTGCACGGGCGTGCCGTCGACGTGCACGGTGCAGGCCCCGCAGTCGCCCGTGTCGCAGCCCTTCTTCACCCCCGTCCAGCCCCGTGCTCGCAGATACGTGCGCAGGCACTGACCAGGCACCGGCGGTTCATCGCTGTCATGGCCGTTGATCCGGACCGAGAACGGCATGGCTACTCCCCCAGCAGCTCGTGTCGGGCGGCCTCGGCGAGCTGCAGGGTCACCTGGCGGCGCCACGCCGGGTGCCCGTGCACGTCGTCGACGATCAGGCCGGGTTCGAGAAGCTCCTGCAGTCGAGCGCGCAGGAGAGACGGGGACGGCGGCTGGAGGAAGTGCACGGTCAACGGCCGGTTCGTGGCAGCGGTCACCGCGATGTCCAGGCGGCCGGTGCCGGGGACGTGGGTCCCGGTCACCAGGGCGGCGGACCGGCCATGAGGGCGCAGGCTCATACGGTGTACCGCCGTGTGCCGTGCCAGGGCGGCAGCGGGCAGGAGGACCGACCGCAGCATCTCACCCGGCAGCAACAGCGTCCGCCCCGCCCCCGTCACGAAGTCGGCCGCCGGTACCAGGCGTTCACCCTGATCGGGGGTGAGCACGCGGCACACGCCGTCCAACGCCACGGCCATGGAGATCATCGGACCGGCCGGGAGGGCCAGGCACAAGTTGCCGCCGACCGTGGCGGTGTTCCACACCTTGAAGGAGGAGGAGAAGGCTCGGCAGCAGGCTGTGATCAACGCCCTGGCTCGCGGCCACGGGGCGTGCCGGTCCTGCGCGAAGGCCAGCAGCTCGGTCACGGTGCAGGTCGCCGCGATCACCAGGTGATCGTCCTTGATCTCCCACGATGGCCACTCCATCCCCGCCAGGTCCCGCAGTCGGGTCAAACTGGGCTGCGGCTCGGCGAACAGGGCCGTACCCCCGGCCAGCCACGCGTCACCCGGCTGCCACGGCAGAGCGCACCGTGCATCGACCACCTCGCGAACCGACGTCAGGTCCATGGGTCTCCCTTCACCTGGTCCTGGCACGCCACGGTCGGCAGGCAGCGCCCGGGTGCCTCGTCACCGGCTGTGTCACAGCGACGCGGACGTGCCGCCGCACCCAATGATCGATACGGGACCTGACCCTCGTCCGCAGGCGCCAGAGCGTTGCCCGGCGCATTCACTCGGCTGCGCCGTCGACCTGCCGGGACCTCACACCGCCCGCGATGTCCGCCGTGAGCACCCGGGCAGCCGGTCGGCTCCGGCCGTCCTCGGCAGCCGGTCCGGGAAGCTGTCACCTCGGGCGGCGTGCGCCCAGCCCGTGCATCGAGGGGATCCGCACTCCGCGTTCCAAGACGCCTGGGGCTCGGGCGGTTCCAGTACGTCGGAGGCCCGCCGGTTCCAGGCCCGACGACCTCGGTCGTTGCGGCCAGTTCGGCGGTGACGGCGTTGACCGTCCCCAACGGGACGTCGACGAACAGCAGCAGGGGCAGAGTGTGGCTCATCTCAGCTCTCGAGGAGCGGTTCGTCGAGCGGGGCCCTTGCGGGTGACCGCCTGGTCGAGTCGCCGCTGGCGACATCGGTGGCCAGCTACTTGCCACAGTTTGCCGGTTACCGTCGCATCAGCCAACGAAACGCCGGGACGGCTGGACGTACCGCTATTCCGCCGCGGTGTAATCGACCTTCGGCTTTTCGCCGTACTTGTCGAGGTGCGGGAGATTGGTGACTTTGCCGGTCATTCCGGAGCGCACCACGGCCCAGACCGTCTCCAAGTCGGTGGACCTGTTGATCTCCTGGTGAACGACGTACGGCGGGATGAACACGAAGTCGCCCGGTTCGGCCTGGGCCACGTTCTCGAGGCGGTCCCCCCAGCGGTAATGGGCCGTGCCGCTGACCACGTACAGGACGGTCTCCTGGTCCTCGTGGTGGTGTGCGCCGGTGGCCGCGCCCGGGCTCACCGTGCTCCTGAAGGCCGACAACCGGACGGGTCCGGAGCCTCCTCCCTCGAACGCGACCTCACGCAAGAGGCCGGGAGTCTGCGCCGTCGCAGAGCTGAAGTCCTGCGAACGCACGATTCTGACCTGCTTATTGACAGGGGTTTCACTCATGCCGTTCTCCCAGCGTTTCGATTTCCCGGAATTCCGATTCAGCTCCTTCGAAAAAAACTCTATTACACGATCTCGAGTTCAGCCATTTTCAGTGTGACGGTCCGGGACGTGACCCGCTTCGTCAGGGCCCGTTGGGGTCTCACACCAAAAAGGTCAGAGCGGTCACGGCACACAGGAGGAAGGCCAGGACAGGCCAGTACAGCAATTTGGGCGCCAGATTGTCCCGCCAATGGATCAGCGCCAGCTGTGGACCGCGGGACAGCAGCAGGGAATTCCAGACCACCACGATGATCATGAAGTAGAGGCAGAAGTAGACGTAGTCAATGTAGGTGATTCCATGGGAGCCGGTTTCCTGTCGCGCGGTGTTGTGGTCGACGGTGAGGACCAGCAGCGTCGCCGCCGCGAACTCCACCATCGTCAGCCCGTCGAATCCGGAGAGCGGGAACCGCCGGGTGTTCTTCGTCGTGACGAACAGGGAGGCGAAGACGAGGACGGCGATGAAGGCCAGGGGGACGATCCGCCCGAAGAGCGGGGAGACGAACTCCCGGGCCATGTGCATGTTGAAGTAAAGCTCCGGATCAACCTGGCGGCGGAACTCGCGGCCTTGTCCGAAGTTGGCCGAATAGGGCGGAGTGTCGAAACTGAAGGACGTACTCTTGACGGCCCAGTTACCGGGGACGAAGTTCGCGTCCAGGCCGTAGGCGGCAGGGCCGTGCCACGGTGGATACGCCGAGAAATCCGGGACGAGCTGTGCCCTGTGTTCGAAGTCGGGGTGCCACATGCGGAGCCAGACGTCCTGTTCGTCCAGGGGGTAGGTGCGGTAGTCGAACACCTGCCGGAGCTTGACGTTGAAGTACCAGCCGATGACGTGTTCGCCGTCGCGGTGGATGTCGTAGACCTTGTCGGGTTCGTAGGAGTCGTCCGCCTCCGGCAGGACGACGCCGCGCTGGATCCCGGCCGGCACGGAGTCGGCGTACCGCTGCCAGATGTATCCGCTCACCTCGACGTCGTAGGGCCCCGTGAAGCGCAGGGCCTGGATGAACACGCCGGTCGGAATGCGTACGCGGTGGGCGGGCGCGTGGCGGGCCAGGTAGGTGTCGGTTTCGTGCAGGGTGGTGACCGCTGTGCCTCGGGTGAGACCGTGCGAGGTGTCGGTCACTGTCGCGAACCAGATCAGGACGGTGCCGCCCAGCAGGACGGTGGCGGTCCAGGCGCTGGCCAGCCTCAAACGGTGGGTCTTCAGACGGCGGATGCCGGACAGGCCGGCCAGCAGGAGCAAGGCCATGCCTGTGGTGACGACGGTACCGAGAGCCGGTCCGGGGTCGGCGAAGTCGAGCCGGCGGTCCAGGTGGGCGACGACCGCGAGCGTGACCGCGAAGAGCACCCCTGCGACGACGACGAGCACGTCGACGGTCCGGGCGGCGTCGCGCAGGCGGTGCAGCAGCGGGTCGTGATGCGGAGTCTTCACTGGGTCACCTGGCCCACGGGGCTCAGCCGAACTGGCGGAGGTAGACGAGCAGGACCGCCAGGCAGAACACCGGGTAGTAGACGCGGGAGACGAGGGCGAGCCGGTTCCAGGCCCGTACCTTGCCATGCTCGTCGAGCCAGGCGCCGGCGAGTGAGATGAAGACGCAGGTGCCCACGAGGAACATGAACGTGTAGTAGGCCCACTCCAGTGCGACCGTGTATCCGATGTCCGGCAGGGAGCCGGTGACGTTGGTCAGCAGGACGGCGGCGCTGAGCATGGCGGTGGCTTCCAGGTTGACGCGGGTGCTGGTGTAGCGGGGGTCCCGCGGGAAGAACAGCGTGGCGTACGTGACGGCGGCGCTGAGCAGCAGCGGCAGGAGGTTCTTCACGAGGAAGGGGGCGACGTTGCGGGCCACGGTCACGTCGGCGACGTACTGGGCGAAATGAACGCCGTGCGCTCCCTGCGTGAGGTCCGGGTCGCCGAGTCGCGCGGTGCTGCCCACGGCGGTCGTGTACAGGCCCACGTCGCGCACCGTCCAGTTGGGCAGTCCGTCGATGGTCTGGTGGACGTCCTTGCCGCTGTGCATAGCCTCGGTCCGGTCCTGTTTCAGCAGGGGCCGGTCGATGACGTAGACGACGCGGGAGGACGGCTGGGAGCGGTTCTGCAGGGTGATGGTGAGGTGCTGCCGGTCGAAGGGGAAGCGGTGGAAGTCCAGCGAGGTGCTGAAAGTCGTCACGACCTGGTGGAGCCTGTACTTGACACCGTCAACGGACGATGTGCGCACGGGGGCGCCCCACTTGAACTTCTGGTCCGCCAGGTTGGGGAACTCCACGTCGGTGACCTCGTCGCTGCCGCTGTAGCGGAACCACAGGAAGAAGTCCGCCTTGAAGGTGCCCTCCCGGGTGTTGAGCGCGCTGATCCGGTTGACGTTGATACCGGTGTAGACGATCTGCTGGCGGGCCAGCACCTTGCCCTGGAAGGAGACGGCCCGCTCGGCGGCCACCTCCCGTGCCGCGTCGACGTCCTCCTCCGGGCTGTACTCGGTCAGCTGGACGGGGGCGGAGACCACGTCCCCGGCGTGGACGGTGCCGATGGTGACGGGCAGGTGCACGGAGCGACTGCGGTCGAAGAAGACCCGCCCGTACACGCTGGGGACGCCCCTGCCCGGGGCGTTCATGGCGGCCAGCGCGGCGCGGACGGCCGCTCTGTCCCGTTCGGTCGGGCGGGGGTGGTGGACCTTCGCCCGCTGCAGGGCGTGCACGGCCATGTCGGCCGCGGTCCGCGCCGACATCGCCTTCCAGGACGGCATGAAGCCGTAGTGGTCACGGAAGGCCGTGGCCCACGTCAGGCCGGCACCGGTGAGGCTGTCGGCGAGCTGGGGTGAGGCCACGTAGAACCGCCCGGTCATCGAGCGGGGTACCGCCCGTTCCTGGGCGGAGGCGGCCAGACGGGCGCCGAACTGGGCGTTGGACAGGTCGTCACCGCCGATGACGGTGGCGTCCACGCCGTGGCGGCGCAGGTGGGTCAGAGTGGTCAGTGCGGCGTCTTCGGTCAGGGCGAGGACGACCGGTCCTCGGTCCGGGTCCGCGCGGACGGCTTCCAGCGCCTGCTCCAGCTGGTCCGGTCGCGGATCGCCGCTCCGTTCGCCGAGGGCGACGACCCGGTGGACGCGTCCCGTCGGGGCGAAGGCCCGGCGGAAGCCGTCGGCGAGGGACGCTCCGTACGGGTTGTCGGCGCGCAGCACGGTCGCGCTGCGCGCGCCGAGCACGTGGTGGGCGTAAGCGGCGATGAACTGGCCCTGGTACGTGTTCGTGTAGGTCGTGCGGAAGCACCAGGGACTCGCGGTGATGCTGTCGGCGGTGGCCGTGGGGGTGATGAACGGAATACGGGCCGCCGCGTAGACGGGTGCGGCCTGGGTGGCCGTGACGCTGGTGTTGTTGCCGATGACGAGGACGACCCGGTCGTCGCGGACGATGCGTTCGGCCGTGCGGCGCGCGGTCTCGGGGTCGGCGCCGTCGTCGAAAGGCAGCAGCCGTATGTGGTGGCCGCCCACGCCGCCGCTTTTGTTGATCTGGTCGATCTGGAAGCGGACCCCGCGGGTGATCTCCTGGCCGCGGGCGCTGCCGGGGCCGCTGTGACTGGTCACCAGGGCCACGTGTACCGGCTCCGGCGCCGGGCGCAGCAGGTGGGAGAGGACCACCGCCACCACCACCAGGGACAGGACGACGGCTGCCGCGGCGAACAGACGCGCGGGGCGGGTGCGCCATCTCGGCCGCAGGCCGCTCGCGCTCGCACCGGCGGGTCCGCAGTCGCTGCCGGAGGGGATCCGGGCGGAGGTCCGCCCGCCATCGGCGCTGCCGGTGTCGTCACCGGTCGTGGCCACGTCCGTCTCCTTCCTGCTGCGGTACTCGGGACGCCGTGTCGGCGTGCGGCCCGGCCGGGTGGCCGGCGGAGCCGCACGCGCTGTGACCAGGGCTAGTCCGCGTCGGCGGGGGCGATGCCGTCGATGGCGTTGTGGAAGACGGACAGCTTGGCGTCCTGGGCGACGAAGTACTTGTCGACCTTGTAGGCGATGGTGGCGAAGTCCAGCCGGCCGTCGCCGTTGAAGTCGCCGACGGCGATGCGCGCGGTGGAGTCCGAGGAGACGCGCCACTTGGTGAAGATGCCGGCCTGGAGGTCGATCGCCTTGTAGTAGAAGACGCCCTGCCAGGGCCAGGGACCGCGCAGGGCGACCAGGAACTCGTCGTCGCCGTCGTTGTCGAAGTCGGCGCAGACGATCTGGTGGCCGGGACCTTCACCCAGTTCGTTCGGGTCGCCGAACACGTCGAGCACGACACGGCGCCAGGTGGCCTCCGCCACGGGTGCGCCGGGCTGTTCCTTGACGTAGACGGCCAGGGTGTTGCCGTGGAACGGCTCGGTGGCCGCGACGTAGGCGTGCGGGTCGTCGCCGACGCGTCCGGCGCCCACGTCGCCGCTGCCCTTGAAGCCGGTCTGCTCGAACTGGGAGTGCTCGCCGGAGCCGATGTGCGTGGTGGTGAACCGGCCCTCGCGTTCGTCGTAGTGCAGCCAGGTGACGCCTTCCTCCGAGGCGAGCAGGATCGAGTCGAGGTGCTCGCAGCCCGGCAGCGGGTTCTGCCGCAGTTCCGCGCCGTGGATCATGCGGAAGTGGCTGTCGTCGACGACTCGCTTCTCCCAGGGCTGGCGCACGTCGTTGTTGGGGCTGAACAGCACGACCGGGATGAGACCGTGCACGTGCCGGGGCCCCACGCACGGTACGCCCATCACCTCGGGCTTGCGGGTCTGGGTGAAGTGGCCGACGCGCAGGCGGTGCATGCCGGTCTCACGGCCGATGTAATGGCGCTCCCAGCGCACGTCGGCGTCGGGCTTGCCGGTGTTCTCGATCCAGTCGATCTTCCCGCCTTCTAGGTTCGGGTCGTCGATGCGCCCGCCCGGCCCGTACAGCTCGTAGCAGACCACGATGTCCGGGCGGCCGTTGCCGGAGATGTCGGCGCAATGGGCACCGATGGGCATGTGGAAGCCGTCGGCCACCAACTGCCGTTTCCAGCCTGGGTTCCTGTACCAGTAGATCTCGCCTAGGGACAGGCCGTAGCCGAACAGGTCGGGCCTGGTGTCGCCGTCGATGTCCGGGGCCTCCACCCAGTAGCCGTCGTTGAGCTGGTCGGCGACGACTTCCCGTTCGAACTTGGGGGTGTGGAGGTTCAGGGGGGCGTTTGCGGCCATGGAAGGGCCTTCCGATGGTGGGGCCGGCGGGTCGGGTGCCGGCCCGCGGTGGAGTGGGCGCCCGCACGGCAGGGCAGCGCGCGCCTGCCGTGCGGGCTGACGAGTCAGGCGAGGGCCTGGCTGAGGTAGCTGTGGGCCGTCTGCGCGTGGTACAGGGGCGGTTGACCGCCGCGGGGGTCCTGTTCGGCCTCGACGACGAGCCAGCCCCGGTAGGACTCGCCCAGGCGGAGGCTCTTCAGCAAGGCGTCGAAGTCCACGTCGCCCTCCACGTCGCCGGGGACGGTGAAGATGCCCGCCTCGACGTACTCGCGGAAGCTTCCCGCGGCCAGGGTCCGGTCAGCGCGCACGCTGCTGCGGATGTTCTTCAGATGGACGTGCGCGATGCGCTCCCGGTGCCGCTCGACGATGCCGTGGACGTCGGCGCCGGCCCAGGTGAGGTGGCCGGTGTCCAGGAGCAGGCTGACGTGGCGCGAGTCGGTGTCGCGCATCAGGCGGTCGACGTCCTCCTCGGTCTGCACGCCGGTGCCCATGTGCGGGTGGTAGGCGAGGGTGAAGCCCTGGCTCGCGACGATCTCGCCGATCTTGTTCAGCCCCTTGCAGAGGTCCGCCCACTGTTCGTCGGTGAACTCGGGCCTGTTGCTGCGCAGGCTCAGTGACTGCAGGTGGATGGAGTGGCCGAACTCGGCGACGCCGATCGTGGTGGTCTTCACCGGTGGGTCGCCGGCGTTGAAGTCCTTGAGGAACTCCAGCACCTTCAGCAGGTCGCAGGCGGTGCGCTCGGCGCCGTCGGGCACGGTGAAGTAGGTGCTCACCCACGGCTCGCTCACGCTGAGGCCTCGCAGGTGCATGGCGGCGGTGAGCGCGTCGACGTCGGTGGTGAAGTTGTGACCGATGCTGCATCCGGCGAAGCCGGCGAGGGCGATCTCGCTCAGGCACTGCTCCATGGGGATGTCGTTGCCGATGAGCGGGAAGTCGTCGTTGGTCCAGCAGGTGGGGGTGATGCCGAGGTGGATGCCCTCGGGGAGAGGCGTGGTGTCTCGCCGCATGTGACAGTCCTTCAGGGTGGCGGGTTGGGGGTCAGTGCCCGGGGTGGCCGCTGAGGATGGTGTTGGCCGCGTGGACGGCCATGGCGACGCTGGTCAGCGTCGGATTGCTGGCGTTGCCGAAGGGGTGCAGGCCGTTGCCGCCGAGGTACAGGTTGTCGATGTTCCAGACCTTGGAGTACTCGTCGACGACGCTGTCCAGCTCGCTGGTGCCCATGCGGGTGGTGCCCGCGATGTGCAGCGGCAGGCCCGGAGTGAGGAACACCGGCTCGGATCCGGGCATGAAACCCCCGAGCACCGCAGCGGTGCGCAGCATGTGCTCGTTCATGCGGTCGGACTCCTTCCGCTCGTTCTGGTCGAGACGGAAGTGGAAGGTGGGCTGGGGCAGGTCGAAGGTGTCGCGGATCCTGCGGGAGAAGGTGACCTTGTTCTCCGGCCGCGGGCGGGAGATGCCGAACCAGCGCAGGTCCACGATCAGGCGGGGGTCGATGTTGGGCGGCACGGCGCCGTAGGTGAAGGCGTCCCGGTGGATCTGGCAGTGCCAGGGACGTTCGTCCGTCACCAGCAGGGCCAGGTTCGGATCGCGCTCGCTCGGCGGCACGGGCACGGGGTCGGCGGTCTTGTCACCGGAGTGCAGCCGCTTGAGCTGGGCGGCGCGGTAGTCGGCGACGCGGTCCGCGGCGAGCAGGGCCGCGTGGTCGTCGTCCGTGCCGGACGTGGCACGCAGTACGGACTCGATGCTGTCCATGTGATCCTGCTGCAGCACCACTTGGCAGAAGGACATGGGCTGTTCGGTCATGTAGCGGCCCAGCGCCGGCAGGGTGACGCCCGAGTTGAACAGCAGTTGCGGGGTCGGCACCGCGCCACAGGCCACCACATAGGTCCGGGCCCGCAGGTGCAGCTCCTCCCGGAGGTCACGCAGGTTGCGTACGACCGCGTACTCCACCTTCTGACGCCGGCCGGCGCCGGTGATCTCCAGGCGCACGCACTGGTGCTCGGGCAGCAGGGTGAACGAGCCGGCGGCAGGCCGGTGTTCCGGCTCGGCGAGGTCACCCAGGACCGTGTCGGCCGCTGACCAGGTCACCGCCGAGGTGCGCTGCGAGTCGGCGCGGTCGCTGACGGCGAGGGGCAGCTCGGCCACGTCGGTGAACTCCTGTCCCGCCTGCCGCAGTACCTGCTTGACCAGCAGGTGCCGGGCCGAAGAGGCGAAGACGTCGGTGCGCCGGCCGAGCAGGACCTCGGCCTCGTCGTAGAGGCCGTCCATCTTCTTGTCGTCGATGGGGTATTCCTCGTCGCCGTTGCGGCGCTCCACCCGGGGGTGGAAACGCGGAACGGCGCAGGTCCAGTGTGTGGCCATGCCGCCCACGGCGTACGTCGCGGCCGCCGCGGGCAGGTTGGTGTGCTTCTTCTGCTCCGGGTTCTGGTTGCGCATCGAGAACCCGGCGTACTTGTCGGGGTCGTAGGAGAAGGCCGACGGGTCGAGGGTGAGTTCCGGTTCCTTGTTCGTCGCGGTGGACAGGGGCAGCAGGTTGCCCTTGATGACGGAGACGAACAGGTCGATGTTCTTCTGGAACAGGTAGCTGTTCTTCAGGTGCTCGCCGTAGCGGCGGGACAGCTGCGCGCCGGCGTCGATCATCAGCACGTGTTTGCCGGCTTCCACCAGCTTGCGGGCGAAGGTACAGCCCACCGGGCCGCTGCCGATGATCAGCGCGTCGTACTCGGTGCCGGACAGGTCGTGGTTGTTCATGGACGTCCTTCCGCGGGAGCGGGAGATTGCGGGGTGTGTGCGTCAGCGACGGGTGCGGCTGCGCGTGGCGGTGAACGGGTCGCTTGCGTCGGCGACGGCGTGCTCGTGGTGACCGTCGACGGAGGTGATGTCCGCGGTTCCGCTCAGCCACAGGGCGCTGTTGACCAGGCCGACCATGCTGAACGCCTGCGGTGTGTTGCCGAGGTGGCGGCCCGTGAGGGGGTCGTACTCCTCGCTGAGCAGACCCACGTCGTTGCGCAGGCTCAGCAGCCGTTCGAACAGGTCGAGGGCCTCGCGGTGGCGCCCGACGCCGTGCAGGGCGTCGGCGAGCCAGAACGTGCACACGAGGAAGGTGCCCTCGGTGCCCGGCAGGCCGTCCACTCCCCCGTCCGCCTCCGGCCGGTAGCGCACGAGGAAGCCGTCCTCGCCCAGTTCGCGGGCCACTGTCTCGACGGTGCCGCGCACCCGCGGGTCCTGCCAGGGCAGGAAGCCGACGCGTGGCAGCAGCAACAGGGCCGCGTCCACGCCCTGGGAGCCGTAGAACTGGGTGAAGGTGTTGCGCTCGGCGTCGTAGCCCTGCTCGCAGACCTCCGCGTGGATGCGGTCGCGCAGCTGTTCCCAGCGGTCGACCGGACCCCACCGGTCGTGGTGCAGTACGGCGCGTACCGCCCGGTCGAGGCCCGCCCACGCCATGACCTTGGAGTGCACGAAGTGACGGGGCTCGCCCCGCACTTCCCACAGGCTGTTGTCGGGCCGGCTCCAGTTGCCCTCCAGGTAGTCCAGCAGCGCCTTCTGCACGTTCCAGGCGATGTCGTGAGCGGGCAGGCCCGCTTCGCGGGCGACGTGGAAGCAGTCGAGGACCTCGCCCCACACGTCCAGCTGGAACTGGTCGGCGGCGGCGTTGCCGGCCAGGACCGGACGTGAAGCCTCGTAGCCGGAGAGCCAGTCGAGCTCGAACTCGGGCAGGCGCCAGGTGCCGTCGAGGCCGTACATGATCTGCAGGTCGGCGGGGTTCCCGGCGACCGCGCGCAGCAGCCACTCGCGCCAGGCGGCCGCCTCCTCCAGGTAACCGGTGCCCACCAGGGCCTGGAGCGTGAAGGTGGCGTCACGTAGCCAGCAGAAGCGGTAGTCCCAGTTGCGCGGGCCGCCGATTTGTTCGGGCAGGGAGGTGGTGGCGGCGGCGAGGATGCCGCCGGTGGGCTGGTAGGTCAGCCCTTTCAGGGTGACCAAGGAGCGCCGCACCGCGTCGTTCCACTTGCCGCGGTAGGTGCAGCGGCTCATCCAGGTCTTCCAGAAGGCCTCCGTGTCCTCGATGGCGGGCACCGCGTCCACCGGACGCGGGCGTCCCGCCAGATGGGACGGTTTGTAGGTGAGCACGAACGGCACCTGGTCGCCCGCCTCGACGGTGAACTCGGCCCGCGTGGCCATGTTCTCCCCGTACACCTTGACCGGCGTGTGGAGCCAGAACGCGTCAGGTCCGGCCACCGCGCGCAGGGCGTTGCCCACCCGGTTGACCCAGGGCACGATCCGGCCGTAGTCAGGGCGCAGCCGCAGGTCCATGCGCATGGTCACCCGGCCGCTGAGGCCCTCCACCACCCGGACGATGTCGGCCGCCTCCCCCCGCAGGGGCATGCAGTCCACGACGCGCACGCTGCCCTCGGTGGTGTGCCACTCGCTCTCCAGGATCAGCGTGTCCTCGCGGTAGCGGCGCTGCGTCGCCGGACCGCCCTGGGCCGGTGCCAGGAGCCACCGGCCCGCGCTGTCATCGTGCAGCAGGGCCGCGAAACACGCCGGCGAGTCGAATCTCGGCAGGCACATCCAGTCGATGGAACCGTCTCTGCCCACCAGCGCGCCCGACTGCAGGTCCCCCACGAAAGCGTAGTCCTCGATGGCACCGGCCATGGCGGCAGTCACTCCTCACATCGGCCGCGGCGGCGTGCGGGTCTGGGCACCGGCCCCCACGCGGGGACACACCGCGGCCTGGTTCGCCGCACCGCCTCACACTCCCGGCGGTGGCCGTGTCGGACAGGCCTACGCACAGGGAGAACAGAAGACAGCACGGTCCTTGGATGGATTGCGCCTCAGTGACGGGAAGTCAGGGCCTTGCGCCGATCACCCGCGCGCCGACTGGGCAGCACCACCACCATCACATGACCGTCCATGTTCCGCGACCGACGCATATTCAATAAAACTATGAACAAGCTGTTCATCTGCAAGTATGCGTTTGGCATATGCCACCAGCAGGGACTCATGAAGGTGGCAGTCAGGAGCCCTGACCACGCGTCAGGGACAGCGACGCGGCACGGGCGCTGTCAGCGCTTCTCCGGACGCGCCTTCAGGTGAGGGGAACGGCCACACGGTAGCGGGGGCGTCGAGTTGACTGGGGCTCAGCCCCGCCCGTCCTGGTCCTGGGAGGCCGATCGGGTGGCGAGGTGGCGAGCCGGGCGGCAACGGGCGCATCGGTGGGCACCTGCCGTCATCATCGCGTGCATGGAGACGCCTTACGCCTGTTACCTGCGCCTTCCCGTGCTCCTCGATCTGCAGCAGCCCCGTAGCCCGGCCGAGCGGCCCGCCCAGTGGGCGGACGAGCGCTTCTTCATCACCGTTCACCAGTCAGCCGAAGTCCTCGCCGGCCAGGCCCTGGTGGACCTGCGCCGGGCCACCGAGCTGGCGCGGGCGGGGAACGACGACGAAGCCGCCGCGGCCCTGCACCGGGTCACCGCACTCGTGGACGTCCTCGAGCGCCACCTCACGCTCCTGGACCACCTCCGACCCGACAGCTTCGTCTCCTTCCGCCCTCTGCTCGACAACGCCAGCGGAGCCCAGTCCGGCCAGTTCGCGGAACTGTTCCGCAGCGTCGCCGCAGCCGACCTCCTCGGCCCGCCGGACGACGCCCTTCCCACCCGGCAGCCACTGGCGGCTTCCGCGTTGCAGTCCCTGCGTGGGGCCGTTGCCCTCTGGCAGACCCGGCACCTGTTCCTGGTCGAGAGGATGATCGGTGACCAGCCCGGCACGGGAGGCACGGCGGGGCTGGCCCATCTGCGCGACCGGATCGACCTGCCGCCGCGCGAGGGGCCGGCGGGTCCGGAGTGAAGCGTCTCAGGCGGCTGGGCGCTTGCGGCTGCCGTCGCCGGTGCAGGGCAGACGGTTCGGGCCGTAGGCGGCCGCGTAGTCCTCGCTGATGTCGTCCTGCACCGCGGTCATGGCCGTCGCCGGGATGGTGATGACACCGCTGAAGGGCCGTTCGACGTCCCGGATGACGAGCAGGACGGACGTCAGCAACGCTGTCAGCACCACGAGTCCGGCGGTCACCAGGCCCGTGTTCTGCCGCGGCAGGCACAGGGCGAGCGTGGCGATCAGGAAGGCCAGAGCGGCGAGCATGAGCCAGTAGACGGCGCCGGGGATCGCGGGGGTGGACTCGGCGATGCGGGTCTGCCGGGCTTCGGAGCGGTCCCGGTCGGAGGAGATCAGCATGCCGAAGACGGCGGAGTCCTGCATGTGCCGCAGCGTCTGGCGCAGATCGGTGCTCCACGCGTTCGGCTGCCGCGCGCCGTGTCCGTGCGCCATGGCGGGGCCATTCGTGAGCGCGGACGGCACGGGCGTAGCAGACGACGTCACCTTGCAGGCGCCGGCGTTGGGCTGCCGGGGCGTACTCGGCGACCTCGTACAGGTGGTCCACGACACCGGCCTCATCACGTGCCGCCTGGTCGGCCCTGCCGTTCGAGGTGGACGCGGTCACCAGGACGAACGCGAGGACGAACACGGTGAGCGTCTGCAGCGGCAGTACGAAGTCACGCACCGTCAGCGCCGGTGTATCCGTGGCTTCCAGACGACTGCGGAGCACCCAGTGCCCGACCACACCCGCGATCAGGGCGAGAGCGGCGATCATGACCTGCCCGGCCGAGGACACCTGTGCATGGCACCGGGGTCCCGCACGCCGACCACCCAGATGGAGCTTTCCGGTACTCAGGAATTCCCATCAGCCCACCCGCCTCGGCTCGGCTGCGCCGACCGGTCATCCCGCTTCCGTCGTCGCGATCACCATCAGCCTGGTCACCTGCCCGTCGTCGCCGATCACGTCCCGCACGTGCCGGAAGCCCAGACGGCGGCACAGGGCAAGGCTGGCGGTGTTGTCGGCTCCGACCATTCCGTAGGCCTCCTTCAGTCCCAGGTTGCCGGCGGCGTGCCGCAGCAGGCCGCGGACCACCTCCGTGCCGAGACCGCGGCCCCAGTAGGCAGGTGCCAGAGCGGCTATCAGTTCGTGTCCGTCGGCATTCCCCGTCTTCTTCACCTCGGCGTGCCCGACGAAGACGTCCTCCTGCCACAGCCCCCACACGTCGAACCGGTGCTTGGGGTAGACATCGTCGAGGATGGCGCGGAACAGCGTGCGGATGTCCGCCTCGGGCACGCGGTCCTGGCCCATCCATCGGCAGACCTCCTCGTCGCGCAGCAGAGCCACGAAGGCGTCCTCGTCCTGCGGGCGGTAGGGACGGAAGGTGAGTCGTTCGGTGTGCAGGACCGGTGTCATGAGGGCTCCGGGGGAAGGGCGGGCAGGCGGGCCGGGGCCGGGCCGGGGCGCGCTGTCGGACGGCGCGCCCCGGCCCGTTCGGCGTGACGGTGCGCGGACGCGTCAGGCTTGGGCGCTGTCCATGCGCTCACGCAGGCTGCGCGGACGCATGTCGGTCCACACCTCGTCGACGTAGGCGGAGCACTCGGCCTCCGTGCCCTCCTTGCCCACGGGCTGCCAGCCGGCGGGGACCTCGAGGTCGGCGGGCCACAGCGAGTACTGCTCCTCGTCGTTGCGCAGCACCTGGTAGCGGGTGTTCTCGTCCATGTCTGTCGGTCTCGCTCTCTTCGGTCGTGACGGTTCGTGACGGGTGGGTGGTGCGGAACGGTCGCTCGTGCGGTGCCAGCGGTGGGGCGCGGCCCACGGGGAGGGGCGTCACCGGCGCTCGCGGGCGTGCTGGGCGATGTGGCGCAGCGCGCGGGCGAAGTCCTCGGCGACCCGGCGCACGGTGTCGGTGGCGTGCAGGGCGGGGCGGTGGTGCCAGGTGAAGGACAGCCGGCCGCGCTGGACCGCGCCGACGATCTCCAGCGGGTGGGAGCCGCTGTCGCGCGGGTCGTGGTGGCGGCCGAACGAACCGTGTTCGGCGCGGACGAGGCCGTTCCCGGGGGTCTCCGGGCGGGCGTCCCACTGTCCGAGGTAGTTGAAGACGACCTGTCCGTGCGCGGCGCGGCCGAGGCGTTCGCGCACCTCGGGCGGGCCGAAGGTGCGCAGCGCGCCGAAGCCGAGGCCGTTGCCGGGTACGGCGCGCAGCTGGCGGCGTACCGACTTCACCAGGGTGCGCCAGTCGCGGTCGGCGTCGAGGCCGGCGGGTTCGGGGATGTGCAGGGCGACGGGATGGACGGTGGTGAACCAGCCGACCGTGCGGGTGAGGTCGACGTCGTCGAGGATGTCCTCGCGGCCGTGTCCCTCCAGGTCCAGGCGGACCTCCTCGCGGCCGGTCCAGCGGGCCAGGGCGAGGGCGAGGGCGGCGAGCAGCACGTCGTTGACGCGGGTGCGGTAGGCGGTCGGGGCGGCGCGCAGCAGCGCTTCGGTGTCCGCCTCGTCCAGTTCGACGGTGAGCGTGTCGACGGCACCCGCCTCCGGCCCGGGCGGTGCCTCGGCCGGGAGCGGCTCGGCGTTCACCGCGCGTTCCCAGTAGGGCAATTCGTGGTCGAGGGAGCCCGCGGCGACGTGCGCGGCGATGCCCCGGGCCCAGTCGCGGAAGGAGGTGGTGCGTTCGCCCAGCGTGACGGGGCCGCCCTGGGCGGCCTGCCGGTAGGCGGCCTCCAGGTCGTCGCGCAGGATGCGCCAGGAGACGGCGTCCACGACCAGGTGGTGGGCGACCAGGAGGAGAAAGCCGGGCCGGTCGGCGGCGCCGGTGAACAGGGCCGCCCGCAGCAGCGGACCGCGCGCCAGGTCGAAGCCGGTGTGCAGGTCGTCGGCGGTCTTCTCCATCGCCGCGTCGGCCTCTCCGGGGGTCAGTCCGCCGAGGTCGTGGCGGGTCAGGAGCCCGTCGCGGTCGGTGTCGGCCACCGGCGGGTTGAACTGGCGCCAGCCGTCCTGGTCCGCGGTGAAGCGCATGCGCAGCGCGTCGTGGTGATCGAGCAGGGCGTTGAGGGCCGTTTCCAGGGCGGCGGCGTCCACGTCGGCGGTGAGCTCCACCAGCAGGGACTGGTTGAAGTGGGCGTGGCTGGCGCGGGGGCTGGTCAGGAACCACTCCTGGATGGGGGTGAGCGGCACCTCGCCGCTCACCGCTTCGTCCCCGGAGTGCCGGGGCGCGGCGGTGACGACGCCGGCCAGTTCGGCGACGGTCTGGTGGGTGAACAGGTCGCGGGTGGTCAGGTGGAGTCCGTCGCGTCGCAGGCGTGAGACGACCTGCATGCTGAGGATCGAGTCGCCGCCCAAGTGGAAGAAGTTGTCGTGCGCCCCCACCTCGGCCACGCCGAGGACGTCGGCCCAGATGCGGGCGATGCGGCGTTCGGTGTCGGTGCGCGGCGGCGTGTGCGGGCCGGTGGCGGTGTGGGCGGGCCCGGGTTCGGGCAGCGCGCTGCGGTCGGTCTTGCCGTTCGGGGTGAGCGGCAGCCGTGCCAGCGGCACGAACGCCGAGGGGATCATGTGCGGCGGGAGCAGCCCGGCGAGGTGGTCGCGCAGTTCAGGCACCGGCAGTGTCTCCGGGGTGCCCTCGGCGGGGACGACGTGGGCGACCAGCCGCGCGCCGGAGCGGCCGTCGGGGTCGCTGCCGCCGCCGCGTACGGTGACCACCGCGTCGCGCACCAGCGGGCTGCCGCGCAGCGCGCTCTCGATCTCTCCGGGCTCGATGCGGAAGCCGCGCAGTTTGACCTGGGCGTCGGCGCGTCCGGCGAAGCGCAGTTCCCCGTTCGCCGCCCAGCGGGCGAGGTCGCCGGTGCGGTACATGCGCTCGCCGGGGGCGCCGAACGGGTCGGGGACGAAGCGGGACGCGGTCAGGCCGGGCCGGTTGAGGTAGCCGCGGGCCAGTCCCGGTCCGGCGATGTAGAGCTCGCCGGTGACGCCGGGCGGGACGGGGCGCAGGGCGGCGTCGAGGATGTGGACGCGGGTGGCGCCGGCCGGGCGTCCGATGGGCGGGGCGCCCGTGCCCGGGGTGAGCGGGCCGGTCCAGGTGGCGACGACGGTGGCCTCGGTCGGACCGTACGAGTTGATCATCCGTCGGCCGGGGGCCCACCGTTCGACGAGGTGGGCGGGGCAGGCCTCGGCGCCGACGATGAGGGTGCGCAGGTGCGGCAAGGCGTCGGCCGATTCCGGATCGACCGTCGCGAGGGCGGCGGGCGGGATCAGCGTGTGGCTGACCCGCCGTTCGGTGAGGGCCTGGGCGAGGCGCTCGCCCACGAGGGGGCCTTCCTCCCCGGTGAGCAGGGTGGCGCCGCTGAGCAGCGACACGCACAGTTCCAGGACCGAGGCGTCGAAGCTGGGTGAGGCGAACTGCAGGACCCGGTCGCCGGGGCCCGCGTCGTAGCGGTCGGCGGCCGCCGCGGCGAAGGCGGCGAGGCCGCGGTGCGTCACCGTCACGCCCTTCGGGGTGCCGGTGGAGCCGGACGTGTAGATCACGTACGCCGGGTGGTCGACGGTCAGCGGTGCCGTGCGGTCGGCGTCCGTGGGCGCGGTGTCCGGGCCGTCCGCGTGCCATACGGCGGCGGGGTCGTCGAGGACGAGCCGGGCGCCGGCGTCGCGCAGCATGAACTCCCGGCGCTGCTGCGGGTAGTCCGGGTCGACGGGCAGGAACGCGCCGCCGGCCTTGGTGACGGCGAGCTGCGCCACGACCGTCTCGGCGCCGCGGGGCAGGGCCAGCGCGACGATCCGCTCGGGTCCCACGCCCCGGGCGATGAGGCGGTGCGCCAGCCGGTTGGCGGCGCGTTCGACGTGTGCGTAGGTCAGCTCGCGGCCGTCGGCGTCGGCCAGGGCCACGGCGTCGGGGGTGCGGGCGGCCTGTCGCTCGAACAGCTCGGGCAGGGTCGCCGCCGGCACCGGGCGGGCGGTGCCGCGTCCCTGGTCGAGTACGGCCTTGAGCGTCTCGTCGGTGGCCAGGGGCAGGGCGCCCAGGGGCTGGTCGGGGTCGTCGGCGACGGCGGTCAGCAGGGTGGCGAGCTGGTCGGCCATGCGTTCGGCGGTGGCCGCGTCGAACAGGTCGGTGTTGTAGGTGAGAACACCGTGCAGTTCGCCGGTGCCGGTCTCGGCGAACTCCAGGGTGAGGTCGAACGCGGCGTGCCGCAGCTCGGTGTCGACGTCGGTGACCTCGATGCCGGGCAGGTCGAGGGCGGCGGCCGGGGCGTTCTGGAGGACCACCATGACCTGGAACAGGGGGGTGCGGCTCGTGTCGCGCACGGGCTGCACCTCGTCCACCACCTGCTCGAACGGCGCCTCCTGGTGGGCGAAGGCGTCGAGGACGGTACCGCGCACCTCGTCGAGGAACTCGGGGAAGCTGCGGTCGGGTTCGACGCGCGAGCGCAGCACGAGGGTGTTGACGAAGAACCCGACGAGGTGCTGGACCTCGGCCCGGTCGCGGCCCGAGGTGACCGTGCCCACGGTGATGTCCTCACCGCCGGTCAGGCGGGCCAGGTAGGCCTGGGCGGCGGCGACCAGCGTGGTGAACAGGGTGGCCTGCCGGTCGCGGCCCACCCGGGCGAGGCGGCGGGTCGTGTCGCGGGGCAGGACGAGCCGCACGGAGGAGCCGTGGTGGGTGCGCACCGCCGGACGGGGCCGGTCGGTGGGCAGGTCCAGCGTCTCCAGCCCGGCCAGGCGCTCCTTCCAGTAGGTGAGGTGGTCGTCGGTGCCGCGCCCGCGCTGCCAGTGGGCGTAGTCGGCGTACTGCACCGGAAGCGGCGGCAGCGTGCCCGGCTCCGCACCGAGTCGGGCACGGTAGAAGTGGGCGAGGTCGCCGGTGAGCACGCCGGTGGACCAGCCGTCGGTGACGATGTGGTGCAGGGTCAGCGTCAGGACGTGCTCGTCGTCGGCGAACCTGATCAGCCCGGTGTGCAGGAGCGGGCCGCGCCGCAGGTCGAAGGTGCGGGCGCGTTCGGCGTCCAGGAGGTCCGCGAGCCGGGCGTCGCGTTCGCTGCCCGACAGCGCGGACAGGTCGTGCAGGGTCAGCGGCACGTCCCCGGCCGGGTGGACGATCTGCACGCCGTGGCCGTCGACCGCGTCGAAGGTGGTGCGCAGCGCTTCGTGCCGCTCGACCAGGGCCCGCAGGGCCGCGGTGAGGGCGGGCACGTCGAGCCGCCCGCGCAGCCGCAGGGCCAGCGCGGTGACGTACTCGCCGCTGCCCGGCGCGAACTCCTCCAGGAACCACAGGCGTTGCTGGGCGTACGACATGGGGGCGGGCGTGTCGCGGGTGACCGGGACGATCGGGGCGGGCCCGGCGTCGCCGGGGCGTTCCTCGGTGAGCAGGGCGGCGAGGGCCTCCGGGGTCGGGTGGGTGAACACCGCGCGCGGGGACAGGTCGGTGCCGAACGCCTCGGCCAGGCGGACGGCCAGCCGGATGCTGAGGATGGAGTCGCCGCCCAGCTGGAAGAAGTCGTCCCGCACACCGGGGTGCGGCACGGAGAGGACGTCGGCGAAGATCTCCACCGTGCGCCGCTCGGCGTCGGTGCGCGGTTCGGCCGGTGCGCCCTGCGGGTCGCCGCTCGCGTGCTCGGGTGCGGGGAGCGCCGCCCGGTCGACCTTGCCGTTGCGGCTGAGCGGCAGCGCCGGCAGGACGACGAACGCCGACGGCACGAGGTAGTCCGGCAGGGAGCGCCGGGCGAACTCCCGTACGGCCGCGACGTCTTCGGTGCCGACCACGTAGGCCACCAGGCGGCGGCTGCCGGGCCGGTCCTCGCGGGCCAGCACCGTGACGTCGGTGACGCCGGGGTGCGCCGCGAGGACCGCCTCGACCTCGCCGGGTTCGACGCGGAAGCCGCGGATCTTCACCTGGTCGTCGGCGCGGCCCAGGAACTCGACGGTGCCGTCGGGGCGGCGGCGGGCCAGGTCGCCGGTGCGGTACATGCGGCTGCCGGGCGGGCCGGCCGGGTCGGCCGGGAAGCGGGCCGCGGTGTCGCCGGGGCGGCCCAGGTAGCCGCGGGCGACGCCCTCGCCGGCGAGGTACAACTCACCCGTGCAGCCCGGCGGTACGGGCCGCAGCCTGCCGTCGAGGACGTGGACGCGCATGTCGTCGAGGGGGTGGCCGATGGGCACGGTGTCGGGGACGGCTGTCGCGTCGCGGAGGGCGAACGACGTCGCGAACGTCGTCGTCTCGGTGGGGCCGTAGCCGTCCACGACGGTCAGGCCCGGGCAGGCGGCCAGCACACGCCGTACGGCAGCGGCGGGCACGACGTCGCCGCCGGTCCACACCTGGCGCAGACCGGTGAAGCAATCGGGTGCGTCCTGCGCCAGCAGCCGGAAGAGGCCGGCGGTCAGCCACAGGGCGCTCAGGCCGGTGTCGCGGACCAGGAGCCGCAGCTGTGCCGCGTCGAGCGGCGGCGGGGGTGCCACGACGACGCAGCCGCCGGTCAGCAGGGGTGCCCACACCTCGAAGGTGGCGGCGTCGAAGGCCACCGGGGAGTGCAGCAGCACCCGTTCGCACACACCGTCGGTGAAGCGGCCGTCGGTGGCGAGGGCGGCCACGTCACGGTGGCGTACGGCGACCGGCTTCGGTTCGCCGGTCGACCCGGAGGTGAACATCACGTAGGCGAGCCGGTCGGGGTCCGCCGGTGCGGCGACCGGCGCGCCCGGCACGGGGGTGCGCGCGATGGTGACGTCCTCGGCGGTGAGCCGGACGGTGGCGCCCGCCCGCGCGAGGAGCGCGCGACGCCGGTCCTCGGGGGCGCGGGCGTCCACGGGCACGTAGGCGCCCCCCGCCTTGAGGACGGCGAGCTGGCCGACGACGAGTGCGGCGCCGCGGTCCATCAGCAGGGCCACCCGGTCCTCGGCCCGCAGCCCGTCGGCGAGCAGCCGGGAGGACACGGCGTCGGACCAGTCGTCCAGCTGACGGTACGTCAATTGGGTGTCGCCATCGAGCAGCGCGGGAGCTTCGGGGGTGCGGCGGGCCTGCTCGGCGAACAGGTCGACGGGGCTGCGCGGCACCACCGGACGGGCGGTGGTGTTCCACCGCCGCAGCAGCAGGTGGTCGTCCTCGGTCAGCGCCTCCAGGCCGGTGACATCGGCGCCGGTCTCCAGGGCGTGGGCGAGGGCGCGCAGGACGACCGTGAGGCGGTCCGCGAGGCGTTCGGCGGTGTCCGCGTCGAACAGGGCGGCGTCGTAGGCGAGGTCGACGCCGAGGCGGTCACCGAGGTGGGCGCGCAGGCACAGCGGGAAGGTGGGCGCGTCCTCGGCGCGCACCTCCTCGACCCGCACGCCCGTGCGGGCCGTGGCGGACTCGTCGACGGGGTAGTTCTCGAACACCACCATGCTGTCGAACAGCGCCTCGCCCGCCGGTGTCTCGCTCAGCGCCTGGATGCGGGGCAGGGCGAGGAAGTCGAAGCGCCGGGTGTCGCTCTGGCGCTCCTGCACCTCGCGCAGCCAGGACGCCGCTCCCCCGCCCGCGACGCGGACGCGGGTGGGCACGGTGTTGATGAACATGCCGATCATCGACTCCACGCCGGGCAGTTCGGCGGGGCGTCCGGAGACGGTGGTGCCGAACACGACGTCGTCGCGGCCGCTGTGGCGGGCCAGCAGCAGCGCCCAGGCGCCCTCGATCACGGTGTTCACCGTGAGCCCGGCCCGGGCGGCGCTCCACCGCAGCCGCGCCGACAGGTCCTCGTCCAGCCGCCGGCTCGTGAGGGCGGCGGCGCGGGCGCGGTGCTCCTCGGCCGGCGTGCGGTCGTAGGGCAGCGGGGTGCGGTCCGTGAACCCGGTGAGGGTCTCGGCCCAGTGGGCCTCGGCGGCGGTGTCGTCCTGGTCGTGGAGCCAGCGCAGGAAGTCGGCGAACGGGCGCCTGACCGGTGCGGGGGCGGCTCGGCCGCCGGTGAGGGCGGCGTAGCGCTCGCACACCTCGGTGAGGAGCTGTCCGGTGCTCCAGCCGTCCAGGATCAGGTGGTGGGAGGACCACAGCAGCAGGATCTCGTCGCCGGGCAGCGCGGCCAGGGTGATGCGGGTCAGCGGCGCGGTGGTGAGGTCCATGCCCGCCGCGCGGTCGGCGGCCAGCAGTTCCTCGGTGGCCGCCGCGCGCTCCTCGGGCGTCAGGCCTCGCCAGTCCAGGTGGGTGACGGGCAGCTCCACGCGCCGGTGCACGACCTGTACGGGGTGCGGCAGGCCCTGCCAGTGGACGCTGGTGCGCAGGGCTTCGGTGCGGTCGGCGACCTGCTGCCAGGCGGCGGCGAAGCCCCGCGGGTCGCTCACCCCGGACAGACGGACGGCCACGCGGTCCGCGTAGGCGCCCGCCGTGTCGACCAGGCCGTGGAAGAGCATGCCGGCCTGCAGCGGTGTCAGCGGCAGGACGTCGGCCACGTGCCGGCCGTCGCCCACGAGGCGGTCCAGCTCCGTCTGGCCGAGCCCGGCCAGCGGGAAGTCCGACGGGGTGCGGCCGCCCGCGTCCGGACGGGCGCAGTGGGCCGCGATCTCGCGCAGCGCCGCGCACATCTGCCCGGCGAGCGCGCGGACGGTGGGCTCGTCGTAGACGGCCGGCGGATAGGTCCAGCCGAGTTCGAGCCGGCCGTTCTGCACCACGCCGGTGATGTCCAGCAGGTACGGCCGGGGGGCGTCGGGGTCGGTGTCGGAGCCGGCCGGGGGCAGGGCGGCGCCGTACAGGCCGCTGCCGCCGCCGTCGGCGTCCCACCGGCCGTGGTAGTTGAAGCCGACCTGGGGCGCCGGGGCGGCGGCCAGGGGGCTGTCGGGGAGCAGGTGGCGCAGCGCGCCGTGGCTCAGCCCGTGCAGGGGCACCGCGCGCAGTTGCTCCTTGACCGAGCGCAGGGTGTCGTGCCAGCCGGCGTCGGGGGCGACGGTCAGCGCGAGGGGGAACTCGGCGGTGAACCAGCCGACGGTCCGGGACAGGTCCAGGTCGTCGAAGAGGTCCTCGCGGCCGTGGCCCTCCACGCCGACGAGTACGCTCTCGCGCCCGCACCAGCGGGCCAGGGTGCGGCCGAGGGCGCTGAGCAGGACGTCGTTGACCTGGGTGCGGTAGACCTCCGGGACCTGGCGCAGCAGGGCCTCGGTGGTCTCCGGCTCCAGTTCCACGGTGACGGTGGCGGATGTGCCGTGGGTGTTGGGGCCGGGCCGGCCCGCGGGCAGGTCGGCGGGGGCCTGCGTGGTGCGCCGCCAGTGGCCGAGGTCGCCGTCCAGGGCGCCGGAGCGGGTGTGGGCCTCCAGCCGGGCCGCCCAGTGGCCGTACGCGGTGGTGGCCGGGGGCAGCTCGACGGGGTGTCCGGCGGCGGCCTGCCGGTGGGCGGTCTCCAGGTCGGCCAGCAGGATCCGCCAGGAGACGCCGTCGACGGCCAAGTGGTGGACGGTGAACAGCAGGTGGGCGGGGAGGCGCGGGCCGCGGTCGAGGACCAGGACGCGGGCCGTCCGGCCTTCGGTGGGGTCGAGGGCGGCGCGGGCCTCGTCCGCGAGGCGGGCCGTCTCGGCCTCCAGGGCGGGGTCGTCCAGGCCGGCCAGGTCGTGGTGGGTGACGATGCCGTCCGCGGGAGCGGGCAGGACCTCCTGGCGCCAGCCCTCCTCGGTGCGGCGGAAGCGGGTGCGCAGCGCCGGGTGGTGGCGTACGAGGGCGTCCACGGCGGTGCGCAGGGCCGGCAGGTCTGTTCCGGGGGCCAGTTCGAGGCGCTGCGACATGCTGAAGCGCAGCGGATCGCCGGGACGGCGGCCGTCGAGGTACCAGCGCTGGATGGGCGTGAGCGGTGCCTCTGCCGGGGCGGTCGTGTCGGTGGTGACCGGCGCCGACTCGGTGACGCGCAGGGCGAGTTCGGCGACGGTCTGGTGGCGGAAGACGTCCTTGGTGGTCAGCGCGAGCCCGGCCTGGCGGGCCCGGGAGACGATCTGGATGCTGAGGATCGAGTCGCCGCCGAGCGCGAAGAAGTTGTCGCGCGCGCCCACCCGTTCGACGCGCAGGACGTCGGCCCAGATGGCGGCCAGCGTCTGCTCGGTGCCGGGGCGGGGAGCCACGTGGGCGGCGGTGGTGTCGGGTTGCGCGGGCGGGGCGGGCAGGGCGCGCCGGTCGGTCTTGCCGCTGGTGGTGCGCGGGATCCGGGTGAGCGGGACGAACGCCGCCGGAACCATGTGGTCCGGCAGGGTGCGGCGCAGCGCGAGGCGCAGCTCGTCGGCGGTCGGGGCGGTGTCCCCGGCGGGCACCAGGTACGCCACGAGCATCAGCCGGCCCGCGTGCTCGCGTGCCGTGACGACGGCGTCGGCCACGTCCGGGTGGGCGAGCAGCGCGGCCTCGACCTCGCCGGGCTCGATGCGGAACCCGCGGATCTTGATCTGTTCGTCGGCGCGGCCCAGGAACTCCAGCACGCCGTGCTCGTCGCGGCGGGCGCGGTCGCCGGTGCGGTACATCCGCTCCCCCGGCGCGCCGAACGGGTCGGCGAGGAACCGTCCGGCGGTCAGGCCGGGGCGGCCCAGGTAGCCGCGGGCGACCTGCGCGCCGGCGAGGTACAGCTCGCCGGGCGTGCCGGGCGGCACGGGACGCAGGGCGCCGTCGAGGACGTAGGCGCGCAGGTTCGCGCCGGGCCGTCCGATGACCGGCCGGCCGGGGCGGTCGGTGACGCGCCCGTAGGTGGCGTCGACGGTGCACTCGGTGGGGCCGTACATGTTGTAGGCGGTGACGCCGAGTTCGGCGGCGGCGCACAGCTCGCGCCAGGTGTCGGGGCCGGTCGCCTCGCCGCCGACGAGCAGGACGCGGGGGTGGTGGCGCCCGGGTGCGAGGAGCCCGGCGGCGAGGAGTTCGCGCAGGAAGGACGGGGTGACGTTGACCAGGTCCAGGCGTCGTTCGGTGATCTGCGCGCAGAACGCCTCGGGGTCCAGGCGTACGTCGTCGTCGACGAGGTGGACCTCCTGGCCGAGGGCGAGCAGCAGCGGCCCCTCCCAGGAGGTGTCGAAGGAGAACGAGGCGCTGAGCGCGGCGCGCAGCCGCTCTCCGTCCGCGGTGTGCGGGGCGACGAGCCCTGCGCAGTGGTCGTGGCAGAGGTTGACCAGGTGGCGGTGTTCCACGACGACGCCCTTGGGGCGGCCGGTGGAGCCGGAGGTGTAGACGATGTAGGCGGCGTGGTCCGGGCGCAGCGGGGCCGGGCGGTCGCGGTCGGTGGGATCGTGGGCGGGCAGCCGGTCCCACGGGGTGTCGCGCAGCGCGTCGGCGGTGAGGACGGTGTGCGGGGCGGCGTCCGCGAGGAGCCCGGCGGCGCGCTCGGCGGGCAGGCCGGGGTCGAGGTAGAGCAGGGTACCGCCGGTCTTGGCGACGGCGAGGACCGCGACCATCAGCTCGGAGGTGCGCGGCAGCCGGACGGCGACCACCCGCTCGGGGCCGGCGCCCAGGGCCAGCAGGTGGTGGGCGAGCCGGTTCGCGCGCTCGTTCAGGGCGGCGAAGTCGCAGGTGGCGTCCCGGGCCACCAGAGCGGTGGCGTGCGGGGTGCGGGCGGCCTGCGCCTCGAACAGGGCGGGGAAGGTGGTGTCCGGGACGGTCAGGTGCGCTCCCTGCCCGTCGTGCAGCACCCGCCGCCGCTCCTCGGCGGTCATCAGCTCCAGCGCCCGCACGTCGCGGTCCGGGTCCCGCACCGCCGCCTCCAGCAGCAGCCGCAGGCGGGCGGCCAGGCCGCGGACGGTGTCCTCGTCGAACAGGCCGGTGTCGTACTCCAGGTGGCCGGTGACGCCGCCGTCGCCCTCGACGAAGTCGAAGGCCAGGTCGAAGGTGGCGTGCCGGACCGGCGGCAGGACCGGTTCGGCCTCCAGGCCCGGCAGCGCGGGCGCCTCGGCACCCAGGTTGTGCAGGGCGACCATGACCTGGAACAGGGGCGTGCGGCTGGTGTCCCGTTCGGGCTGGAGGGTGTCCACCAGCCGCTCGAAGGGCACGTCCTGGTGGGCGAACGCGTCCAGGACGGTGCCGCGCACCCGCTCCAGCAGCGCGCGGAACGACGTGCCGGGCCGGACCTCGTTGCGCAGCACCAGGGTGTTGACGAACATGCCGACGACGTCGTGCAGTTCGGGCCGCTCCCGGCCCGCGGTGACGGTGCCGACGGCGAAGTCGTCCTGGTCGGCCCAGCGGGACAGCAGGACCGTGCACGCGGTCAGCAGGGTCATGTAGAGGGTGGCGTCGGCCTCCCGGCCCCGCTCGCGCAGCCGGCCGGTCAGCTCGGCGGGCAGGGTGAAGGTGACGAGCGCGCCGTCGCGGGTGCGTACGGCGGGGCGCGGCCGGTCCGTCGGCAGCTCCAGCGGCGGGACGCCTTCCAGCTTCTCGCGCCAGTGGGCGAGTTGCCGTTCGACCTGGCCGGTGCGGGCGCGCTGCCAGGCGGCGTGGTCGGCGTACCGGACGGGCAGCGCCGGGAGTTCGGGGCGGCGGCCTTCGCGGGCGGCGGCGTACAGCTCGCCCAGGTCCCGGCCGAGGACGCCGAGCGACCAGCCGTCGGTGACGATGTGGTGGACGGCGAGGGCCAGGACGTGCTCGCCGTCCGCCGTGCGGGCCAGCCGGGCGCGCAGCAGCGGACCGGCCGCCAGGTCGAAGGGCGTGGCGGCCTCGCGTTCAAGCAGCTCCTCCAGCGCGGCGCGCGGGTCGGGGGCGGCGGTGAGGTCGTCCACCGTGAGGGCGGCCGGGTGCGGTGGGTGCACCACCTGCCGGGGTTGTCCGTCCTGTTCGGTGAAGGTGGTGCGCAGGGCCTCGTGGCGGGCGACGAGGCCGTCCAGGGCGGTGCGCAGGGCCGGCTCGTCGAGCGCGCCGCGCAGGCGCAGCACGGACAGCGTCGTGTACTCGGTGCTGCCGGGCTCGAACCGGTCGAGGAACCACAGGCGTTGCTGGGCGTACGACAGCGGAGCCGGGGTGTCCGGGGCGGTCACCGGGATCGCGTCGGCGGGCGGGGCGCAGACGGCGGCGGCCGGTTCGCCCAGTTCGGCGGCGAGCGCGGACACCGTGCTGTGGGTGAACAGCAGGCGCGGGGAGACGTCGGGCCCGAACGCGGCACGTAGCCGGGCGGTGACGCGGACGGCGAGGATGGAGTCGCCGCCGAGCGCGAAGAAGTCGTCCCCCGCGTGCACCTCCTCGACCCCGAGCACGTCCGACCAGGCCGCGGCGACGGCCCGTTCGGCGGGGGTGCGGGGTGCGGTCCGGCCGGTGTCGGCGGCGTAGCCGTCCGCCGTGGGGGCGGGCAGGGCGCGCCGGTCGAGTTTGCCGTTGACCGTGAGCGGGAGGGCGTCCATCGGCACGTAGGCGGCGGGCACCATGTGGGCGGGCAGCAGCCGCTCCAGGTGGGCGCGCAGCTCGGCCGCCGGGGATGTCGCACCGCCGGTGCCGACGACGTGCGCCACCAGCCGGCGGGTGCCGGAGGCGTCCTCGAACACGCCGACGGCGGCTTCGGCCACACCGGGGTGGGCGTGCAGGGCGGCCTCGATCTCACCGGGCTCGATGCGGTAGCCGCGGATCTTCACCTGGGCGTCCGCGCGGCCCAGGTACTCCAGGGTGCCGTCGGGCCGCCACTTCGCCCGGTCGCCGGTGCGGTACATGCGGGTGCCGGCCGGGCCGAACGGGTCGGCGAGGAACCGGGTGGCGGTCAGGCCGGGGCGGCCCAGGTAGCCGCGGGCCAGGCCCTCCCCCGCCACGTACAGTTCGCCGGTCGCGCCCGGGGGCAGGGGTGCCAGGTCCGCGTCGAGCACGTAGACCCGCAGGTCGGGTATGCCGGCGCCGATGGGGCTGGCGGGGCCGTGGGCGGCGGTGGCGGGGTCGAGCGGGGCGTGGGTGACGTGCACGGTGGTCTCGGTGATGCCGTACATGTTCACCAGGCGCGGCGCGTCGGCCGGGTGGCGGGCCCACCAGTCGGCGAGCCGGCCGACGTCGAGGGCCTCGCCGCCGAAGATGACGGTGCGCAGGGCGAGGCGGGCACCGGTCTCGGGGTGCTCGGCGTCGGCGCGGACGAGCGGGTAGAAGGCGGACGGCGTCTGGTTGAGGACGGTGACCCCTTCCTCGGCCAGCAGCCGCAGGAAGTCCTCCGGGGAGCGGGCGGTCTCGTCGGGCACGACGACGAGCCGGCCGCCGTGCAGCAGCGGGCCCCACAGCTCCCACACGGAGAAGTCGAACGCGTAGGAGTGGAACAGCGTCCACACGTCGTCCGGGCCGAAGGCGAACCAGGGGCGGGTGCGGGTGAACAGCCGCACCACGTTGGCGTGCGGGATCACCACGCCCTTGGGGCGGCCGGTGGAGCCGGAGGTGTAGATGGCGTAGGCGGGGCTCTCCGGCAGGGGGCGGCGGGCCGGGGCGGGTCCGCCGGCCGGGCGCCGGGCGAGGTCGGCCTCCTCGTCCGGGGCGTCGAGGAGGACGACGGGCACAGCGGTGCCGTCGACGCGGGCCGCGGTGTCGCGGGTGGTCACCAGGGTGACCGGGGTGGCGTCGGTGAGGAGGTGGGTGATGCGTTCGGCGGGCGAGTTCGGGTCGATGGGCAGGTAGGCCGCGCCGGTCTTCAGCACGGCCAGGATCGCGACGACCTGGTCGGTGGAGCGGGGCAGGGCGAGGGCGACGAACCGCTCGGGTCCGGCGCCGAGTTCGGCCAGCCGGTGGGCGAGGCGGCCGGCGCGGGCGTCGAGGGTCGCGTAGTCCAGGTGCTCGGCCCCGCAGGTGACGGCGGTGTTGCCGGGGGTGCGGGCGGCCTGCGCCTCGAACAGGTCGACCAGCGTCTCGGCGGGCCGGCCGGACTCGGTGCCGTTCCAGCCGGTGAGGATGCGGTGCCGTTCCCCGGCCGTCGTCCAGGCCAGGGCGCGCAGCGGCCGGTCGGTGCCGTCGGCCAGCCCGGTGAGGAGCAGGCACAGCCGGCCGGCGAGGGCGCGGACGGTCTCCGGGTCGAACAGGTCCGGGTCGTAGGCCAGGTCGAAGCCGAGGCGGTCGCGGTGGTAGGCGCGCAGGACCAGCGGGTAGTTGGTGGCGTCGCGGGAGGTCACCTCCGCCAGGCGGATCCCGGATCCGGCGGTGCGGGCCTCGTCGAAGGGGTAGTTCTCGAAGGCGACCATGCTGTGGAAGAGCGGGCTGCCGGACGGCACGTCGCTGAGCTGGGTCAGCTCGGCGAGCGAGGCGGCCGCGAACCGTCTCGACTCGGCTTGTGCGTCCTGCAGTTCGCGCAGCCAGTCCCCGGCGGGGCGCGTGGCGTCCACGCGGACGCGGGTGGGGACGGTGTTGATGAACATGCCGACCATCGACTCGACGCCGGGCAGGTCGTCGGGCCGCCCGGAGACGGTGGTGCCGAACAGCACGTCGTCCTGGGCGGCGTAGCGGGACAGCAGCAGCGCCCAGGCGCCCTGGACGACCGTGTTGAGGGTGAGTCCGGCCTCGCCGGCGGTGCGTGCGAGGCGGGCCGACGCCTCCGCGTCCAGGCCGTCCGTGTGCACCCCGGCGGAGCGGGCCCGGTGGGCCTCGCGCAGGGGGCGGTCGGTGGGCAGCGGGGTGGGTTCGGCGAAGCCGGCCAGGACGCCCTGCCAGTGGGCGCGGGCGGCGTCGGGCTCCTGGTCGGCGAGCCAGCGCACGTAGTCGCCGAAGGGGCGCCGTAGCGGCGGGCGGAACCCGGTGCCCGCGGTGAGCGCCGCGTACTCCTCGCACACCTCGGTCAGCACCTGGGCCAGGCTCCAGCCGTCCAGGATCAGGTGGTGGGACGTCCACAGCAGGTGCAGCCGGGCGTCGGGCAGCCGGACCAGGGTGAGCCGCATCAGCGGCGCGGCGGCGAGGTCGATGCCCCGCGCGAGGTCGTCGGCGCGCAGCCGGGCCAGGCGCTCGGCGCGTTCCGCCTCGTCCAGGTCGCGCCAGTCGAGGTGGGTGACCGGCACCCGTACGTCGCGGCGCACGACCTGGAGGGGCACGGGGACGTCCTCCCAGACCACGCAGGCGCGCAGGGCCGGGGTGCGGTCGGTGACGTGCTGCCAGGCGGCGGCGAGGGCGTGCGGGTCGGTGACGCCCTCCAGCAGCAGGCCCGCCTGGTCGACGTAGACGTCGTCGGGGCCGCCGACCAGCCGGTGGAAGAGCATGCCCTCCTGCAGGGGGGTGAGCGGCAGGACGTCCTCCACGTCCCGGCCGTCGCCGACGAGGCGGTCCAGGCGCTCCTGGGAGAGGCGGGCCAGCGGGAAGTCGGAGGGGGTGTGGCCGCCCGCGCCGGGGCGGGCGCAGTGCTCGGTGATCGAGGCGAGCGCGTCGGTCATGCCGTCGGCGAGGGCGCGCACGGTGGCCTCGTCGTGCACCTGGTCGCTGTAGTGCCAGGTGAGGTGCAGTTCGCCGTCGGAGACCACGGCGGAGACGTCCAGCAGGTGGTCCAGCGGCGCGTCGGGGGCGATGTCGCGGCCGGGGGCCTCGCCCGCCGGGGCGAAGTCGCCGCCGTCGGCGGCCTCCCACTGGCCGTGGTAGTTGAAGCTGATCTGCGGCAGCGGCACGTCCCGCAGGGCGCGGGCGGCCGGGTCGGGCGAGCCGAGGCGGGCCAGCGCCTCGTGGCTCAGGCCGTGCCGGGGCACGGACCGCAGCCGCTCCTTCACCGCCTTCAGGGTGGCGCCCCAGTCGGGCGCCCCGGGCGGTCCGGCGGGCGCGAGGGTGACGGGGTACTGGGCGGTGAACCAGCCCACCGTGCGGGACAGGTCCAGCGTGTCGTCCTCGCGGCCGTGGCCCTCCAGCAGGACGGTCACCCGCTCGGCGCCCGTCCAGTCGGCGAGGACCCGGCTCAGCGCGCCGAGCAGCACGTCGTTGACCTGGGTGCGGTAGACGGCGGGCACCCGGCGCAGCAGTGCCTCGGTGGTGGCGCGGTCCACGCGGGTGCCGAGGGTGCGGACCGATCCGGCCAGCGGGGTGCCCGGGCGGTCCACGGGCAGCGGGGTGCGGGGCTCGGCGGCCTCGGCCGTCCAGTGCGGCAGGTCGGCGTCGAGGTCGCCGTCGCGCACCCGGCGGGCGAGGTGCGCGGCCCAGTCGGTGAACGGCGTGGCGACGGGCTCCAGCCGGACCGCCTCTCCCCCGGCCGCCTGCCGGTAGGCCTCGGCGAGGTCGGCGAGCAGGATGCGCCAGGAGACGCTGTCCACCGCCAAGTGGTGTGCCGTGACGAAGAGTCGGGGTCGCTCGCCGGTGCGGGTGAACAAGGCGGCGCGCAGCAGGGCGCCGGTTGCCGGGTCGAGTGCGGCGCGGGCGGCCTCGGCGGCCCGTTCCCGCTCGGCCGCCGGGTCGGCGGCGGCGGAGAGGTCGTGGCGGGTGAGCAGCCCGGTGGCCGGGCCCTCGCCGGGGTGCTGGCGCCAGGCGTCCCCCGAGCGGGCGAAGCGGGTGCGCAGCGCCGGGTGGTGGGCGGCCAGCGCCTCCAGAGCCCGCTCCAGGGCGGGCTCGTCCAGGTCGTACGGCAGGTCCAGCAGCATCGACATGGTGAAGTGCCGCAGCGGGCCGTGGGTGGCGAAGAACCACTCCTGCACGGGGGTCAGCGGCGCCGGCCCCTCCTCGGCGGGGCGCCGGGGCGCGGGCACCCGCTCGGTGCGCGCGGACGCGGCGGCGGCGAGGTCGGCGACGGTCTGGTGGCGGAAGACGTCCCGCGAGGTCAGGTGCAGTCCGGCCGCGCGGGCGCGGGAGACGGCCTGGATGCTGAGGATGGAGTCGCCGCCCAGCTCGAAGAAGTTGTCCGTCACGCCGACCCGGCGCGCGCCCAGCACCTCGGCCCAGATGCGGGCGAGGGTCTCCTCCTCGGGGGTGCGCGGGGCGACGAACTCCCGTTCCCGCTCGGCGGCTTCGAAGTCGGGGGCGGGCAGGGCACGCCGGTCGACCTTGCCGCTGACGGTCATCGGCAGGGCGTCGAGCACGGTGTAGGAGGACGGCACCATGTGGTCGGGCAGCACCCGCCGCAGGGCCGTCCGTACCTCGCCCGGGGCGGGCGGCGCGTCGGGGTCGGCGGGGACGAGGTAGGCGGCGAGCCGGACGTGGCCGTGCGGGTCGGTGACGGCGACGACCGCGGCGGCGGCGACCTCGGGCAGGTCGGTCAGGGCCGCCTCGACCTCGCCGGGCTCGATGCGGTGGCCGCGCACCTTGACCTGGTCGTCGGCCCGCCCCAGGTAGTCCAGGCGTCCGTCGGCGCTCCAGCGGGCCAGGTCGCCGGTGCGGTACATGCGGGTGCCGGGCGGGCCGAACGGGTCCGGCAGGAACCGCGCGGCCGTCAGTCCCGGCCGCCCGTTGTAGCCGCGCGCCAGTTGGACACCGGCCAGGTACAGCTCGCCGCCGACGCCGGGCGGCACGGGGCGGAGCCGGTCGTCGAGGACGTAGGCGCGCACGTTGGGCAGCGGCCGGCCCACGGTCGGCCGGCCGTCGCCCCCGATCCGGCAGGCGAGTGCGTCGACCGTGCACTCGGTGGGCCCGTAGAAGTTGTACGCGGCCACGTCCCGCCGGGCCGCCAGCTCCCGCCACAGGGCGGGGCCGACGGCCTCGCCGCCGAGCATGAGGACGCGCGGGGTGTGACGCGGGTCGGTGAGCAGGCCGGCGGGCAGCAGCTGGCGCAGGTAGGTGGGGGTGAGGTCGAGGAAGTCGATGCGGTGCTCGACCACGTACGCGACCAGCGCGGCGGCGTCCAGCCGGGTCGACTCGTCGACCAGGTGCAGCGGGTGGCCGTCGGCCATCAGCAGCACGCCCTCCAGCGAGGTGTCGAAGGAGAACGACGCGGTGAGCGCCACGCGCAGCGGCCCGCCGCCGGCCTCGGCGACGAAGCCCTCGCGGTGGCCCGCGAGGAGGTTGGCAGCCGACCGGTGCGTCACGGCGACGCCCTTGGGGCGGCCGGTGGAGCCGGACGTGTAGATGACGTAGGCGGTGGTGTCGGGGTGCGGCGGCACCAGCGTGCCGCCGGGGGTGTCGCCGGGGGTGTCGTCGGCCTCCCGCAGCGCGGCCTCGTCGAGGACGAGCGCGGGCCGCGCGTCGTCCAGCAGGAACCGCACCCGGTCCTCGGGCAGCGCCGGGTCCAGGGGCAGGTAACCTGCGCCGGCCTTCCAGACGGCGAGGATCGCCACGATCATGTCGGCGGTGCGCGGCAGTCGCAGGGCGACCAGGCGCTCGGGTCCGGCTCCCCGCGCCACCAGGTGGCGGGCCAGGCGGTCGGCGCCGGCGTCGAGCGTCGCGTAGTCCAGGCGTACGTCGCCGGCGACCAGGGCGGTGGCGTGCGGGGTGCGGGCCGCCTGCCGGGCGAACAGCTCGGGCAGGGTCTCCTCGGGCACCGGGCGCGCGGTGGCGTTCCAGTCCCGCGTCACCTGCCGCTCCTGCTCGGGCGAGAGCAGAGGGAGGGCGCCGAGCGGCCGGTCGGGCTCGGTGGCGGCGCCCTCCAGCGTGCGCAGCAGCTGGTCCGCCATGCGCTCGGCGGTGGCCGCGTCGAACAGGTCGGTGCGGTACTCCAGCAGCCCGGTCAGCCCGTCCCCGTCGGGCACGAACTCGACGCTCAGGTCGAACGTGGCGGCCCGCCGCGGCACGGCGACCGGGGAGGCGGTCAGGCCGTGCGGGTCGGGTGCGGCGGGCGGCGCCGGGTGCAGCAGGACCATCACGTCGAACAGGGGGTTGCGGCCCGCCTCGCGGGTGGCGCCGACGGCCTCGACCAGCCGCTCGAACGGTGTGTCGCCGTGGGCGAAGGCGTCGTTGACGGTGTCCGCGGTGGCGGTGAGCAGCTCCCGGAAGGAGCCGCTGGTCTCGACGCGGGTGCGCAGCGCGACGGTGTTGACGAAGAACCCGACGGCCCGCTCCAGGTCGGTGCGGCCGCGCCCTGGGGTGAGCGAGCCGACGGTGATGTCGTCCTGACCGGACCAGCGGGCCAGCAGGGCCTGGCAGGCGGCGACCAGCGCGGTGAACAGGGTGGTGTGCCGGTCGGCCGCGAGCTGCCTCAGCCGGGCCGTGGTGGCGGCGGGAACGGTGAAGGTGTGCACCGCGCCCGCACCCGACTCCTCGCCGCGGCGCGGCCGGTCCAGCGGCAGTTCGGGGGCGACCGCCCCGGACAGTCTCTCCTTCCAGTGCGCCAGGTGGCGTTCCAGCCGGGCGCCGGAGAGCTGCTCGCGCTGCCAGACGGCGAAGTCCGGGTACTGCGTGGCCACCGGCGCGAGGCCGGGCCGCGTGCCCTGGGCGAGGGCGTCGTAGGCGGTGCACAGTTCGTCCAGCACGACGCCCATGGACCAGCCGTCGGTGACGATGTGGTGCGCCGTCAGCAGCAGGACGTGCGTGTCGGGCGCCTCCCGCAGCAGCAGGGCGCGCAGCAGCGGTCCCGTCTCCAGGTCGAAGGGCCGCTCGTACTCGGCCAGCAGGGCCGCTTCCGGGTCGGCCCCCGCCTCGCCCGTGAGGTCCCGCACGGGCAGCGGCAGCGGCGCGGCGGGGTGCACGGTCTGCGCCGGGGTGCCGTCGTGCTCCTCGAACGTGGTGCGCAGCGCCTCGTGCCGCGCCACCACGTGCTCCACTGCGGCGGCCAGGGCGGTGTGGTCGAGGGCGCCGGTCAGGCGCAGCGCCACGGCGCTGTTGTAGCGCGGGTCGCCGGGGCGCAGCCGGTCCAGGAACCACAGGCGCTGCTGGGCGAAGGACAGCGGCAGCGGCCGGGTGCGGTCGGCGCGCGGGATGGCCTGCCGGGCGGTGCCGGGTGCGCCCGCGGCGGCCCGTCCGGCCAGCCGGCGGCGGAGTGCTTCCTGGAGGTCCTGCGGGAGGGCCTCGGCACGGTTTCGCTTCGAAGACGTCATGGTCGTCCGGTCCTCACCGTTCTTCGTGGTCGCTGTCGCCGCGTGCGGCGTCTTCGAGTTCGCTCAGCACCTGTTCCTCCACCAGGTCCGCCAGGGCGGCGACGGTGCGGCCCACCAGGACGTCGCGGGGCGTGAGGTGCACGCCGAAGGCGTCGTTGGCGCGGGAGGCGATGAGCAGGGCGCGCAGGGAGTCGCCGCCCAGGGCGAAGAAGTCGTCCTCCGCGCCCACGGTGGTCTCCAGGGCCTCCTCCCACAGGGCGGCGACGGCCTCCTCGGTGGGTGTGCGGGGCGGTACGTACCCGGCGTCCGGCTGTCGCGTCTCCGGGCCGGGGGCGGGCAGCGCGGCCCGGTCGGTCTTGCCGTTCTCCGTCAGCGGGAAGCGGTCCATGACCACGAACGCCGAGGGCACCATCGGGCCGGGCAGGGTGCGGGCGGCGAGGGCCCGCAGGTCCGCGCCGGAGGGCGGTTCGGCGCCGGGGGCGACGAGCACGTGGGCCACCAGGCGCGGCAGCCCCGGTTCGTCCTCCCGCACGCCCACCACGGCGTCCAGGACGGCCGGGTGGCGCACCAGGGTGGCCTCCACCTCGCCGGCCTCGATGCGGTGGCCGCGCAGCTTGAGCTGGTGGTCGGTGCGGCCCAGGTAGTGCAGTTCGCCGCGGGCGTCGCGGCGCACGACGTCGCCGGTGCGGTACATGCGGGCGCCGGGCGGCCCGAACGGGTCGGCGGTGAAGCGGGTCGCCGTCAGGCCGGGGCGGCCCAGGTAGCCGCGGGCCAGGGCCGGTCCGGCGAGCCACAGTTCGCCGGGCACGCCGTCGGGGACGGGGCGCAGGCGATCGTCGAGGACGTAGGCGGCGGTGGCGGGCAGGGCGCGGCCGATGGGCGGTGCGGCGCCGTCCGGTTCCAGCGGATCGGACCAGGTGGCGACGACGGTGGCCTCGGTGGGCCCGTAGGAGTTGACCATGCGGTGGTGCGGTGCCCACCGGGCGACCAGTTCGGCCCGGCAGGCGTCCGCGCCGACGATCAGGGTGTGCAGGTCGGGCAGGGTGCCGGGGGTGTCCGGCGGGAGGGTGGCGAGCGCGGCGGGCGGCAGCAGGGTGTGTGTGATGCGCGCGCCGCGCAGGACGCCGGCCAGTTCGGCGCCGAGCAGCGGGCCCTGCGGGGGTACGACGAGTGCCGCGCCGTGCGGCAGGGACATGCACAGCTCCAGCACCGAGGCGTCGAAGCTGGGCGTGGCGAAGGCCAGCACGCGGTCCCCGGCGCTCACGTGGTAGTGCGCGGCCTCGGCGGCGGCGAACGCGGCCAGTCCCCGGTGGGTGACGACGACCCCCTTGGGGGTGCCGGTGGAACCGGAGGTGTAGATGACGTACGCCGGGTCGTCGAGGTGCAGCGGGCGGACGCGGTCGGTGTCGGCGGGCCGGTGGCCGGGCGTGCCGCCGGGCGGCGCGGCGAGCAGGCCGGCGACCTCCTCGGCGGTCAGCGTGACGGCGGGCCGCGCGTCGCGCAGCATCAGCGCGACCCGCTCGGCCGGGTAGCCGGGGTCCACCGGGAGGAACGCGGCGCCCGCCTTGGCCACGGCGAGCTGTGCGAGGACCATGTCCGCCGAGCGCGGCAGGACCAGCGCGACGATGTCGCCGGGCCCCGCACCGCGAGCGATCAGCCGGTGGGCGAGCAGGTTGGCCCGGGCCTCCGTCTCGGCGAAGGTGAGAGTCGACCCCTCCGTGTCCAGGGCGAGTCGGTCGGGCCACCGGTCGATGGCGGCCTCGATCAGGGCGGGCAGCGTCGCCGGGGGCGGCGGCGCCAGGTGCGGGCGGGCGGGTCCGTGCAGCAGCCGGTGGCGTTCGGCAGGCGGCAGCACGTCCACCCCGTGCAGCGGCGTCTCGTCACCGGACGCGGCCAGGGCGGTCAGGGCGTGCATCAGCCGGTCGGTCAGCGCTCGGGCCGTGCTCTCCTCGAAGTACCGCGGGTCGTAGCCGAGTTCCACGCTCAGCTCGTCGCCGGGCGAGATCACCACGGTGAGCGGGTAGTTGGTGGCCTCGCGGGCGTCCAGGCCGCGCACGCGCACGCCGTGCGCACCGGCGGTGGCGTCGCCGACCGGGTAGTTCTCGAACACCAGCAGGCTGTCGAACAGGGGTGTGCCGGGGGGCAGTTCGCTCCACTGGTGGAGGTCCGTCAGCGGCACGTGGTCGAAGCGCCGGTCCTCGGCGCGGGCGGCCTGCAGCTCCCGCAGCCAGGCGGTGCACGCCGTGGCCTCGTCCACGGTGACCCGCGCGGGCAGGGTGGTGATGAACAGGCCGGTGATGGTGTCCGCGCCCGGCAGGTCGGCGGGCCGGCCGGAGACGGTGGTGCCGAAGCACACCTCCCGCTCGCCGCCGGTGCGCGCAAGCAGCAGCGCCCAGGCGCCCTGGACCAGGGAGTTGAGGGTGAGCCGGTGGCGGCGGGCGAAGTCGGTCAGCCGGGCGGTGCCGTCCGCGTCGAGCCGCTGCGACAGCCAGGTGCCCGACCGGGCGGCGGCGCCGGGGGCGGGCCTGCGGTCGTACGGCAGCGGAGTCGGCGCCGTGTACCCGGCGAGGGCGGCCTTCCAGTGCTCCTCGGCGGCCGCGGTGTCCCGGCCGGCCAGCCAGGCGGCGTAGTCCGCGAAGGGCCGCCGCCGCGGCAGCCGCGGCTCGGTCCCGGCGGCGAGCGCGGCGTGCGCCTGAAGGACGTCCGACAGCACGTGGAAGACGCTCCAGCCGTCCAGCAGCACGTGGTGGAAGGTCCACACCACGCGCACCTGGTCCGGGCCGAGCCGGATCAGGGTGACGCGCAGCAGCGGGGGGCGGTGCAGGTCGATGCCGCGGGCGCGGTCCTCGTCGAGCAGCCGCTTCAGCGCGCCCTCCCGCCGCGCCGGGTCGAGGTCGGCCCAGTCGAGCCGGGTGACGGGCAGGGGGACGCGGCGGTGCACGGTCTGCAGCGGCGCCTGCACCCCGGTCAGGGCGACGGCGGTGCGCAGCACGGGCGTGGCGTCCACGACGTGCTGCCAGGCGTCCGACAGCAGCGCGGGGTCGCGCACGCCGTCGGCGACGAAGGTGATCTGCTCGACGTACAGGCCCTCGCCGGGCTCGTCCATGCCGTGCACGACCATGCCGGTCTGGGTGGGGGTCAGCGGGTAGACGTCCGTCACGTCCTGCCCGTCGCCGACGAGCCGGTCGACGGCGGCCTGGTCCAGCGCGGCCAGCGGGAAGTCGGACGGGGTGCGCCCGCCCGCGCCGGGCTCGGCGCAGTGCCGGACGATGCGGCGCAGTTCCCCGGCCGTCTCCTCGGCGAGGCGGGCGACGGTGTCCCGCCGGTGCGCCGCGCGGGAGTACGACCAGGTGAACTCGAGCCGCTTGTCGGTGACCCGGCCGAGCACGTCGATGAGGTGGGGCCGGTCCGCCGAGCGGTCCATGCCGCCGGTCAGGCCCTCGTGGGGCGCGCGCAGCAGTCCGTCCCCGGTGGCGCTCCAGTCCTGCTGCCCGAGGTAGTTGAAGCCCACCTGCGGCAGGTCGGGCAGTTCGGGTCCCGCCGGGTGCAGGTGCCGCAGCGCGCCGTAGCCCACTCCCCCGCGCGGTACGGCCCGCAGGTTCTCCTTGACGGTCTTGAGCGCGGTGCCGAGGTCCGCGTCGCGGGGCACGTCGAGGCCCACGGGGAACATGGTGGTGAACCAGCCGACGGTGCGGGAGAGGTCGACCCGGTCGAAGAGGTCTTCGCGGCCGTGGCCCTCCAGGGCGACCACCACCCGGTCCTGTCCGGTCCAGCGGGCGAGGACCCGGCCGAGCGCGCACAGCAGGACGTCGTTGACGCGCGTGCGGTAGGCCTCGGGGACCTCCTTCAGGAGGCGCTCGGTCTCCTCGGCGTCGAGGCTCACCGTCACGGTCTCCTCGTCGGCGGCGGTGTTGCCGCCGGGGAGGTCGGCCGGCAGGGCCGTCGGGTGCAGGGCGCTCCAGTGGGCGACCTCGTCGTCGAAGCCGCCGTCGGCGGTGTGCGCGGCCAGGCGCCGGGCCCAGTCGCGGAAGGAGGTGGTCTTCGCGCCCAGGTCGGGGGTCTCGCCGGCGCGCAGCGCCCGGTGGGCGCCGGCGAGGTCTTCGAGGATGACCCGCCAGGACACCGCGTCGACGACCAGGTGGTGGGCGGCCAGCAGCAGGACGGGCGGCCGGTCGCCGTCCCGGTGGCACAGGGCGGCCTTCAGCAGCGGCCCGCGCGCCAGGTCGAACCCGGCGCAAAGCCCGGCGGCGACGGCGGCCGGGTGCCCGGGCGCGTGCACCTCCAGGTGCGGCTCGGTGCCGGGCGGTGTGCCCAGCTGCCTCCACCGGCCCTCACCGGCCACTTCGTAGCGCATGCGCAGCGCGTCGTGCTGCTCCAGCACCGTGGCGAGGGCGGCGCGCAGCAGTGTCTCCTCGGTGCCGGGCGCCACCTCGAAGGAGACCGCCTGCGTGAAGCGGGCCGGATCGCCGGTGAGGGTGTCGAACAGCCAGTGCTGTACGGGCGTGAGGGGGACGTCCCCGACGACCGGGCCCTGGTCGGCCACGACGGCGGGACCGGCCGGTGACTCGTCGACCGCGGCGGCGAGTTCGGCGACCGTCTGGTACTGGAACAGGTGCCGGGGGGTGAGGGCCAGTCCGGCCCGGCGGGCCGCGGAGACGATCTGGATGCCGAGGATGGAGTCGCCGCCGAGCGCGAAGTAGTTGTCGGTCGCGCCCACTTCGGGCACGCCCAGCACCTCGGCCCAGATCCCGGCGAGGGCCCGCTCGGTGGCGGTGCGCGGCGGCCGGGTGTCCTGCGGAGTGACGGCAGCGGACCACTGCGGTTCCGGCAGGGCGCGCCGGTCCAGCTTGCCGGTGGCGCCCAGCGGCAGCCGCTCCAGGGGCACCACGGCCGCCGGGACCAGGTGGTCGGGCAGGGTCCCGGCGAGGAACGCCCGCAGTTCGGCCGGTGCCGGGAGGTCGCCGCCGCGCGGCACCGCGTAGCCGACGAGGCGCTTGTGGCCGTCGTGTTCGACGACGCGGGCGGCGGCCGCGGCGACCTGCGGGTGCCGGGCCAGCGCGGCCTCCAGCTCGCCGAGTTCGATGCGGAAGCCGCGCACCTTCACCTGGTCGTCGGTGCGGCCCAGGTACAGCAGGTCGCCGTCGGCGGTCCAGCGGACCAGGTCGCCGGTGCGGTACATGCGGCCGCCGGGCGGGCCGAAGGGGTCGGCGAGGAAGCGGCCGGCGGTCAGGCCGGGCCGGTTGAGGTAGCCGCGGGCCACCCCGGTCCCGGCGAGGTACAGCTCCCCGGGCGCCCCGACGGGCACCGGCCGCATGCGGGCGTCGAGGACGTAGGCGCGGGCGCCGCCGACGGGCCGGCCGATGGGCGGGACCCGGTCGGGGTCGGCCGGGTCGCAGGTGAAGGCGGTGGCGTAGACGGTGGCCTCGGTGGGGCCGTAGATGTTCATCACGCGGCAGCCGGGGATCGCCGCGCGCACCTGCTGGACGGCGCGGGCGGGCAGGGCCTCGCCGGCCAGGACGACGGTGTCGGCGCCGACGTGCACGGTGTCCTCGGCCAGCAGCCTGCCGAGGGCGGAGGGCACGGCGCTGAGCAGGCCCGCCCGCCAGGGCTCGGGCCGCTCGGCGAGGGCCAGCAGGTCGCGGACGACCTCCACGCGGCCGCCCGCCAGCAGCGGCGAGAAGATCTCGAACACCGACACGTCGAAGTTGAGCGAGGTGGAGGCCACCACGTGGGCGAGCCCGCGGCCGGTGAACTCGGCGGCGGCCCAGTCGGTCAGCGCCACCACCGAGGCGTGCGGGACGACGACGCCCTTGGGCCGGCCGGTGGAGCCGGAGGTGTGGATGACGTAGGCGGGGTGGTCCGGCAGCAGCCGGGCGCGCCGCTCGTCGTCGCCGAGGGGCGCGGCGGACGCGGCGGCCAGCCGGGTGGCGCAGGCCGGGTCGTCCAGGGCGATCCGCGCGTACGGGCCGTCCGGCAGCCGCGCGGAGGTCTCCGCGCAGGTGATCACCGCGTCGGGGTGTACGTCCTCGAAGAGGAACGCGATGCGCTCCGCCGGGTATCCGGGGTCGACGGGCAGGTAGGCGGCGCCGCTCTTGAGGACCGCCAGGAGTGCCACGATCAGGTCGGCGGTGCGGGGCAGGGCCAGGGCGACGAACCGCTCGGGTCCGGCCCCGGCCTCGATCAGCAGGCGCGCGAGCCGGTTGGCGCGCTCGTCGAGCTGCCGGTACGTGAGGTGGTCGGCGCCGGCGCTGACGGCGGGCGCGTCGGGGGTGCGGGCGGCCTGGGCCGCGAACGCGTCCGGCAGCGTACGCCGCGGGAGCGGCGCGCCCGGCCCGGCGAGGCGGTCCAGCAGGCGGCGTCCGGCGGCCGGTTCGAGCGGGGCCAGGTCGGCCAGGCTGCGGTCGGCGCCGGCGGCGACCTGCGTCAGGAGGGTGCGCAGGCTCGCGCCGATCCCCTCGACGGTGGCCGCGTCGAAGGCGGCGGGGTCGTAGTCGAGGCTGACGGTGACGTCGTCGCCGGGGGCGACGACCACGCTGAGCGGGTAGCTGGTCGGCTCGACGTCGCGCTCCTGCTCGACGGCGAGTCCGTGCCGGGCCAGGGCGCCCGCGTCGAACGGGTAGTTCTCGAAGACGACGATGCTGTCGAACAGGCCGGTGCCGCCGGGCACTTCGCTCCACGACTGCAACTGGGCCAGGGACACGAAGTCGTGGCGGCGCGACTCCGACTGGGCGGCCTGCAGTTCGCGCAGCCACTCCAGCAGGGGGCGCCGCCGGTGGACGCGCAGCCGGGTGGGCAGGGTGTTGATGAACAGCCCCACCATGGAGGTCACGCCGGGCAGTTCGGCCGGGCGGCCGGACACGGTCGTGCCGAAGACGACGTCGTCGCCGCCGCCGTAGTGGTGCAGCAGCAGCCCCCAGGCGCCCTGGAGCACCGTGTTGACGGTCAGCCCGGCCCGCTGGGCGGTGTCCCTCAGCCGCGCCGAGACCTCCGTGCCGAGAGTCACCCGCACCGTGCCCGAGGAGGACGCGCGGTGGGCGTCGGCGGGGCGCCGGTCGCGGGGCAGTTCGGTGGGCACGGCGAATCCGGCGAGGGTGTCGCGCCAGTGCTGTTCCGCCCGGGCGGTGTCCTGGGCGGCCAGCCACTCCAGGTAGCGGGCGAAGGGGGCCCGGCCGGGCACCTGCGGACGGCGGCCGGCCCTCTGGGCCGCGTACCGTTCGCACACCTCGTCGAAGACCTGGGCCGCGCTCCAGCCGTCGAGGAGCACGTGGTGGAACGTCCACACCATGCGCACCCGGTCCGGTGCCAGCCGGATCAGCGCCAGGCGCATCAGCGGGGCCGCGCCGAGGTCGATCCCTGCTTCGCGGTCCGCGTCGAGCAGGGCTTCCGTCTCGCGGGCGCACCGCTCGGCGGACCACCCGGTCCAGTCGTGGTGGGTGACCGGCACGGCGGCCCGTCGCTGCACCACCTGGAGGGGTTCGGCCGTCTCCTGCCACACCAGGCGGGTGCGCAGGATCGGGTTGGCGTCCGCCGTGCGCTGCCACGCCTCGGCGAGGGTGTGCGGGTCGGTGACGCCGTGCAGGACGACCTGCACCTGGTTGACGTAGGTGCGGCCCTCGGGGTCCATCAGGCTGTGGAACAGCATGCCCGCCTGCATCGGGGTCAGCGGGTACACGTCCTCGACGCCGCGGCCGTCGCCCACGACCCGGTCCACGGCCGCCTGGTCGAGCCGGGCCAGCGGGAAGTCCGAGGGGGTGCGGCCGCCGGCCTGGGGGGAGGCGCAGTGCGCGACGATCTCCTCCAGGCAGCGCAGCATGCCCTCGGCGAGGGAGGCGACGGTCTCCTCGCGGTGGCGGCCGCCGCTGTAGTGCCAGGTGATCTCCAGCTCGTCGTCCTCGACGCGGGCCACCACGTCCAGCAGGTGCGGACGCGGCGCCCCGGGGTCCTCCGCGCCGTCCAGGCCGCCGGGTACGGCCCGGACCAGCTGGGCGTCGGGGGCGGACCAGTCGAACCGGCCCAGGTAGTTGAAGCTGATGCCGGGCATCGGCGCGGCGGCGAGCCGTTCGTCGTCCGCGAGGTGGCGCAGGGCGCCGTAGCCGATGCCCCGGTCGGGCACCGCCCTCAGCTGTTCCTTCACGGCCTTCAGCGCGGCGCCCCAGTCCCCTTCGGGCAGGTCGAGGGCTACGGGGAAGAGGCTGGTGAACCAGCCGACCGTGCGGGACAGGTCGACGTCGTCGAAGTGCCGGTCCTCACGGCCGTGGCCCTCCAGGCCCACGGCGACGGTGCGGTGGCCGGTCCAGTCGGCCAGGACGCGGCCGAGGGCGGTCAGCAGGACGTCGTCGACGCGGGTGCGGTACACGCCGGGGACCTCGCGCAGGAGCTCCTCGGTGCGCTGCCGGTCGAGGCGTACGGTGACGGCGCGCAGGTCGGCGACGGTGTTGCCGCCGTCGAGGTCGACCGGCAGCGGTTCGGCGCAGTGGCGCGAGACGTCCGCCCAGTGGGCGCGCTGCGCGGCGAGGTCCGCCTCGCCGGTGCGGGCGGTGAGCCGCCGCACCCACTCCCGCACGGACGTGGTGCGCTGCGGCAGCCGGACCGGCTCACCGGCCCGGGCCTGCCGGTAGGCGGTCTCCAGGTCCTCCAGCAGGACGCGCCAGGAGACGCCGTCGACGATCAGGTGATGGGCCGTCAGCAGCAGGCGCGGCGACCGGCCGCCGCCGGTGAAGAGGCGGGCGGCGATCAGCGGCCCGGTGTCCAGCCGGAAGCCGGTGTGCGCCTCGTGGGACAGGCGGGCCTCGGCCTGCTCGGCGGCGTGGGCGTCCTGACCGCTCAGGTCGTGCACCCGCAGCAGTTCCGGAACGCCGGCGTCCGCGTCGGCGTACTCCTGGCGCCAGGTGCCGTCCGCTGCGCGGGTGAAGCGGGCGCGCAGGGCGTCGTGGTGGGTCCACAGCGCGGCGAGAGCGGCCTTCAGCGCGCCGGGGTCGGCGTCCTCGGGCGTCTCGACGACCACCGACTGGTTGAAGTACTCCGGACGCGGGAGCCCGGCGTCGAGGAACCAGTGCTGGATCGGTGTGAGGGCGACCTCCCCCGACACCGGCCCGGTGCCCGCCACGGTCGCGGCGGCCCCGGTCGACGCGGCGGCCAGGTCGGCGAGCACGGGGTGACGGAACAGGTCCCTCGGGGTGAGCGCCAGTCCCGCGGTGCGGGCGCGGGAGACGACCTGGATGCTGACGATCGAGTCGCCGCCCAGCATGAAGAAGTGGTCGTCCAGGCCCACCCGTTCCACGCCCAGCAGGTCGGCCCAGATGCCGGCGAGCACCCGTTCGGCCTCGGTGCGCGGCGCGCGGTGGGCGGTCTCGGCCGCCGCCGACCACTCGGGTTCGGGCAGCCGGCGCCGGTCGACCTTCCCGTTCGCGGTGAGGGGCAGCGCGGGCAGGGTGACGAACGCGGCCGGGACCATGTAGTCCGGCAGTTCCGCGGCGACGTGGTCACGCAGCCCGGCCGCCTGCGGCACGGCTGCCCCGGGGGCCGGCACCACGTGCGCGACCAGGCGCTTGCGTCCCTCGTGCCGTGAGACCGACACGACCGCCTCGGCGATCGCCGGGTGGGCGGTGAGCCGGGCCTCGATCTCGGCGGGCTCGACGCGGAAACCGCGGATCTTGATCTGGTCGTCGGCGCGTCCCACGAAGTGCAGTTCGCCGCCGGCGCTCCAGCGCACGATGTCGCCGGTGCGGTACATCCGTCCGCCGGGCGGCCCGTAGGGGTCGGCCAGGTAGCGGGCGGCGGTGGCGCCGGGGCGTCCGGCGTACCCACGCGCCAGTCCGGCGCCGGCGAGGTACAGCTCTCCCGGCACACCGGGCGGTTGCGGCTGGAGCGCGCCGTCCAGGACGTAGACGCGGGTGTCGTCGAGGGGGCGGCCGATGGGGAGTGTCGCGGGCAGCGGGTCACCGGCGCGGAAGGGCCGCCGGGTGGCGAAGGTGGTGGTCTCGGTCGGGCCGTACACGTCGACGACGATGAGGCCGGGGCAGGCGTCCAGCACGCGTTGTACCGCGGCGCCGGGCACGGCCTCGCCGCCCGTCCACACCTCCCGGGCACCACGCAGGCAGGCGGGGTCCTCCTGGGCGAACAGGCGGAACAGGCCGACCGTCAGGAACAGGCAGCTCACGCCCTGTTCGGTGATCACGTGGCGGACGGCGGCGGCGTCCAGGTCGCCCGGCGGGGCGAGGACGGCCGTGCCGCCGCGCAGCAGCGGCACCCACAGCTCGTAGGTGGAGGCGTCGAAGGCGTGCGGCGAGTGCACCAGGACGCGGTCGTGGCCGGCGAAGGCCCGGTCCAGGGCCAGCGCGGCGACGTCCCGCTGCCGTACGGCCACGCCCTTGGGGGCGCCGGTGGAGCCGGAGGTGAACATGAGGTACTGGACGTTGTCCGGGTGCACGCGCGGCACGGAGGCGAGGTCCGCTGTCGGGCCGCCGGTGTCCGAATCCGGGCACAGGACGCGTCCGTCCGGGAGCAGGTCCGCGGCCGTCTCGTGCCACTCCGCGTCCGTGAGCAGCAGGCCCGCGCCGGCCTCCGCGAGCATCGTGCGCAGCCGTTCCCGGGGAGCGCGTCCGTCGAGCGGGACGTACACGCCGCCGAGGCGGGCGAGGGCGAGCTGGGTGACCACGAGGGCGACCGAGCGGTCCATCAGCACGCCGACGGCGGCCTCCGGACGCACCCCGAGCGCGGCCAGGCGGCCGGCCAGGGCCGCCGCCCGGGCGTCGAGGTCGCGGTAGGTCAGCCGCTCGGCGCCGGCCAGCAGCGCGGGGGCCTCGGGGGTGCACTCCGCCTGCGCGGCGAAGAGGTCGGCGGTGGTCGCGGCGGGGGTGCCGGCGGCCGTGTCGTTCCAGGTGCGGAGCACCTGCTCACGGCGGGCGGCCGTCAGCAACGGCAGGCGCGCGGGGGTGCGCTGCGGGGTGGCGGCGAAGCCCTCCAGCAGGACGGTGAGGTACTCGGCCATCCGCTCGACGGTGGCGGCGTCGAAGAGCTCCGGGTCGTAGCCGAGGCGCAGGGCGAGTTCCGTGCCGGGGTAGGCGACCAGGCTGAGCGGGTAGTTGGTGGTCTCGATCCCGTCCAGACCGGTGAGCCGGAGGCCGTGCGCGGCGGCGAGGCCGTCGTCGACCGGGTAGTTCTCGAACACGACGATGCTGTCGAACAGGGCGGCCCGTTCGGGCAGTTCGGTGTAGGCCGTCATGCGGTGCAGCGGCACGTGGTCGTGGCGCCGGTCCTCGCTCTGCTCCTGCTGGAGCCGGGCCAGCCAGGTGAGCAGCGGCTCGTCGCGCGGCACGGTCACGCGGGTGGGCAGGGTGGCGATGAACAGGCCGGTGATGGCGTCGGCCCCGGGCAGCTCGGGCGGCCGGCCGGAGACCGTGGTGCCGAAGACCACCTCGTCGCGGCCCGTCTGACGACCCAGCAGCATCGCCCAGGCGCCCTGGACGAGGGTGCTCATCGTGAGGCCCGCCGTCCTGGCCACGTCCTGCAGCGCCTTCGTGGCGGCCTCGGACAGGGCGACGCGGACCGCCGCCGTCGACTCGGCGCGGTGGCTCTCGCGGGGCTCGCGGTCGAAGGGCAGCGCGGTGGTCTCGGCCAGGCCGTTCAGGCGGGTCCGCCAGTGCCGTTCGCCCTCGGCCGCGTCGACGCGTTCCCGCAGCCAGGCGACGTAGTCACGGAACGGGCGGCGCTCGGGCAACGGCGGCACCTGCGTGCCGCCGGACGCGCCCGCGTGGCAGGTGAACACGTCGGAGAGGACCTGGAACAGGCTCCAGCCGTCCAGGATCAGGTGGTCGAAGGACCACACGACACGCACCGCGCGGTCGGAGACCCGGGCCAGCACCAGCCGCTGGAGCGGGGCGCGGGTCAGGTCGACGCCCCGGGCGCGGTCGCTGTCGAGCAGGTCGCGCAGCCGCTCGTCCTGCTCGGCGGCGGTCAGGCCGCGCCAGTCGGGCAGTTCCACCGGCACGGCTGCGCGGCGCTGCACCACGAGCAGTGGCTCGGGCACGTCCTGCCACACCACCCGTGACCGCAGCACCGGAGTGCGGTCGGTGACCTGCTGCCAGGCGTCCGCCAGCACGTGCGGGTCGGGGACGCCGTCGAGGACGAACGTCAGCTGCTGGAAGTACACGCCGCGGTCGTCCTGGGAGAGCCGGTGGAAGAGCATGCCGGCCTGGGTGGGCGTGAGGGGGTGGACGTCCTCGACGCCGGCGGGGTCCTCCCCCGTGATGCGGTCGACGTGGCTCTGGTCGAGCCGGGCCAGCGGGAAGTCCGAGGGGGTGCGTCCGGCGGCGCCGGGGCGGGCCGCGTACCGGGCGAGACCGGCCAGCGCGTCGGCGTAGCGTTCCGCGAGGCCGGCGACGGTCTCCGGCCGGTGCAGCTGGTCCGAGTAGAACCAGGTGAACTCCAGGCTGTCGCCGTCCAGCCGCCCCACGACCTCCAGGGGGTGCGGGCGCGGCGAGGCGGGATCGGCGTCCAGCTCCAGCGGGCGCACCAGCCCGCGGTACAGGCCCGCGGAGGTGTCCGACAGGCCGAACCGGCCGAGGTAGTTGAAGCTGATCTGCGCGCTGGTCGCGGGCAGGGGTGCGTCGTCGCGGCCCGGCAGGGTCAGGGCGCCGTGGCCGATGCCGTGCCGGGGCACGGCGCGCAGGTGTTCCTTGACCTGCTTGAGCACGCTGTCCCAGGCCGCCTCGGGCGGGACGGCCAGGGCGACGGGGTGGCGGGTGGTGAACCAGCCGACGGTGCGGCTGGTGTCGACGTCGCCGAAGAGGTCCTCGCGGCCGTGTCCTTCGACGTCGACCAGCACCCGGTCGTGGCCGCTCCAGTGACACAGCACCCGGCCGAGTGCGGCGAGCAGGACGTCGTTGGCCCGGGTGCGGTACGTCTCCGGCAGGGTCCGCAGCAGCAGCCGGGTGTCCTCGGGGCCGATCCGCACCGTCACCGAGCGCTGGGAGGCGTAGGTGTTGCTGCCCTCCCGGTCCGCCGGCAGAGCCGCCCGGGCGGCTTCCGTCTCGCGGATCCAGTACGCCCTCTCGTCGTCGAAGCCGCCGGCGGCCGTGTGCGCGGCCAGGCGCTCGGCCCACTGCCGCAGCGAAGAGGACTTGCGGGGCAGCTCGGCCGCGCCGTCCCGGCCCGCACGGCGGGCGTGGTAGGCGCGTTCGAGGTCTTCGAGGAGCAGGCGCCAGGAGACGCCGTCGACGACGAGGTGGTGGACGGACAGGTGCAGGACGGGCGGCCGTCCGTCGCCCCGGTCGTGCAGGACGGCGCGCAGCAGCGGCCCCTGGCGCAGGTCGTACCGGCCGAGGTGCGGGGTGTCGGTGTCCGGGCCGGTGTGGCGGGTGAGGCCGCAGCGGACGGCCGGGCCGTCGATGAACCACCGCACGCCCGTGTCGTCGGCGGGGAAGCGGGAGCGCAGCGCGTCGTGGTGCGTCACCACGTCGTCGAGGGCGGCTTGGAGCGCGTGCGCGTCGACGTCGGCGGGCAGCTCCACCGAGAGGGTCTGGGCGAAGTGCCCGGCCCGCTCGCCGGTGCTGTCGAAGAGCCAGCGCTGGATGGGGGTCAGCGGCGCGGTGCCGGTGGCGTCGACGGGGGCGGCCGGGGCGGCGGTCCGGTGACGGCCCGTCTCGTCGGCGCGGCGGGCCAGGGCGGCGAGCGTCTGGTGCTGGTAGAGATCCCGCGAGCTGATCGCCAGGCCCGCCTGCCGGGCCTGGGCCACGACCTGGATGCCGAGGATGGAGTCGCCGCCCAGCGCGAAGAAGTTGTCGTCCGCCCCGACCCGTTCCACGTGCAGGACACCGGCCCAGACGGCGGCGAGCGTGCGCTCGGTGGGGGTGCGGGGCGCGACGTGGCGGGCGGCGGGTGCGGCCGGCGCCGGGTCGGGGAGCCGGCCGCGGTCCAGCTTGCCGTTGGGGTTGAGCGGCAGGGCGGGCAGCACCACGACGGCCGAGGGGACCATGTAGTCGGGCAGGGTGCGCCCGAGTTCGCGGCGTACGGCCTCGGGCTCCACCCGGGCGCCGGGGGCGGGGACCACGTATCCGGCCAGGCGGCGGTGGCCGTCGCCGTCGCGGACGGTGGCGGCGGCTTCGGCGACGCCCGCGCAGCCGCGCAGGGCCTCCTCCACCTCACCGAGTTCGATGCGGAAGCCGCGCACCTTGACCTGCTGGTCGACGCGCCCCAGGTACTCGAGCCGGCCGTCGGCGCTCCAGCGCACCAGGTCGCCCGTGCGGTACATGCGGTCCCCGGGAGCGCCGAACGGGTCGGCGACGAAGCGGGCGGCGGTCAGGCCGGGGCGGTGCAGGTAGCCGCGCGCGAGTCCGCCGCCGCCCAGGTACAGCTCGCCGGTGACGCCCGGCGGCTGCGGGCGCAGCAGGCGGTCCAGGACGTAGGCGCGGGTGCGGGCGACGGGACGGCCGATGGGGGGCGCCTGGTCGGGGACGGTGCCGCCGGCGAACCAGGCGGTGGCGTAGACGGTGGCCTCGGTGGGGCCGTAGATGTTCGCCACCTCGGCGTCGGGCATGACGTCCTTGATGTCGCGGACGGTCCGGGCGGGCAGGGCCTCGCCGGCCAGGACGACGGTGTCCGCCACGAGGGCGCCGTCCCCGAGCACCCGGGACAGCGCCGACGGCACGCCGCTGAGCAGTCCGGCCCGGCGCGGCCGGGAACCGTCGCTGGAAGCGGTGGCATCGGCCAGGGCGGTGAGGTCGGCGACCACTTCGACGCTGCCGCCGGCCAGCAGCGGGCACAGCAGCTCGAAGACGGACACGTCGAAGTTGAGGGAGGTGGAGGCGACGACGTGGGAGAACCCGCGCCCGCCGAACGTGTCCCCGGCCCAGGCGGCCAGCGCGGCCACGCTGCCGTGGGTGACGACCACGCCCTTGGGGCGGCCGGTGGAGCCGGACGTGTAGATGACGTAGGCGGGATGGGACGGATGCAGCGGTCGCGTCCGGTCGGCGTCGGTCAGGTCGGCGTCGGTCAGGTCGGCGTCGGTCAGGTCGGCGGTACCGGCATCGGTCGCGCCCGGCGCGTCGGCCCCAGCCGCGTCCGGGGTGTCGGCGTCGAAGGCCGCCACGTCCTCCAGCAGCAGCGGCCGGCAGCCCTCGGGGAGCGCGTGCGCCGTTTCCCGGGTGGCGAGGACGAGGGCGGGGGCCGCGTCGGCGAGCATGAAGCGGATGCGCTCGGCCGGGTAGCCGGGGTCGACGGGCAGGTATCCGGCGCCCGACTTCAGCACGGCCCACAGCGCCGGCACCAGGTCGGCGGTACGCGGCAGACACAGCGCCACCAGGGACTCCGGGCCCGCGCCGCGCGCCGCCAGCAGCCGGGCGAGACGGTTGGCGCGCCGGTTCAGCCCGGCGTAGTCCAGCCGGGTCCCACCGCAGGTGACGGCGGTCCGGCCGGGGGTCCGGGCCACCTGCTCCTCGAAGAGCGCGGGGAGCGTGGCGTCGTCGGTCCGGTCGCCGGCCGGAACGGGCGGGTTCCAGGAGTCCAGGAGCACGCGCCGCTCGTCCTCGGACAGCAGCGGGAGTTCGGCCAGCGTCCGCTGCGGGCCGTCCGCCATGCCTTCCAGCAGCCGGTGCAGCTGACGGCCCATCCGGGCCACGGTCGCCGAGTCGAACAGGTCGGTGTTGTACTCGACGGTCAGCTCGTGGCCGCCGTCGGCCCGGGGCGCGAACTCCAGCACGAGGTCGAAGCGGGCGGCCGGGCGGGGCAGGGGATGTTCCTCGATGCGTACCCCGGCGGCGGCCGGCGGCCGGGCGGGCGCCGCCTGCTGGACCACCAGCGCCTGCACCAGCGGAGTGCGGCTGGGGTCCCTGGGCGGGGCCAGTTCCTCGACCACCCGGTCGAAGGGCACGCCGTCGTGGGCGAACGCGTCCAGCACGGTGGCGCGCATGGTCTGCACGAACCGGTCCACCGTGGCGGCGTCGTCGACCTCGCCGCGCAGCACGACCGTGTTGGCGAAGAAGCCGGTCACGTCCTCCAGTTCGCGGCGGTCCCGCCCGTTGGTGACGGTGCCGAACGCCACGTCCCGCTGCCCGGAGTAGCGGGCGAACAGGACGGCCGCCGCCGCGGCGAACACGGTGAAGACGGTGGTGTCGCGGCCCGCGGCGAGCTGCCGCAGCCGGTCCGCCAGGTGGCGCGGTACCTCCTGGCGGTGGGCCGCGCCCGCGGTGGTGCGCACGGCGGGGCGCGGCCGGTCGGTGGGCAGGTCGAGCTGCTGGAGGCCGTCGAGGTGGCGTTTCCAGTAGGCGAGGTCGTCGGCGTGGGCGTCGGCGGTGTGCCGTGCGCGCTCCCACAGCGCGAAGTCCGGGTACTGCACGTCCGGCCGGGGCAGGCCGTCGGGTTCGCCCGCGGCCTCCGCGCGGTAGAGCGCGGCCAGGTCGCGGGTCAGGACGCCGACCGACCAGCCGTCGGTGACGATGTGGTGCTGGGCCAGCAGCAGTACGTGGTCCTCGGGGGCCCTGCGGACGAGCAGGGCCCGGGTCAGGGGTCCGGTCGTCAGGTCGTGGGGGCGGCGCAGTTCGTCGGTCAGCAGGCGTTCGACGGCCTGGTCCCGCCGCTCGGCGGGCACGTGCCCGACGTCGGTGGTGCCCAGCGGCAGCTGCGCCTCGGCGGCGACGAGCTGGACGGCCTGTCCGTCGACGGTGGCGAAGGTGGTGCGCAGGGAGTCGTGGCGGGCGGCGAGCCGGTGCAGGGCGCGTTCCAGGGCCGGCCTGTCGAGGGGGCCGCGCAGGCGCAGTGCCACGCCGGTGTTGTACTCGGTGCCGCCGTCGGCAAGGTCGTCGAGGAACCACAGGCGCCGCTGGGCGCTGGAGAGCGGGACGGGCCGCGAGCGCGGTGCGGAGGGGATCGGCTCCTGCGGGGCGGCGGCGGACGGGTCGGCGGTCAGCGGGGCGAGCGCGCCGACGGTCCGCGCGGTGAACACGTCGCGCAGGGTGAGCCGGGCGCCGAACGCCTCCCGGATGCGGGTCAGGGTGCGGGCCGCGAGGATCGAGTCGCCGCCCAGGTCGAAGAAGTCGTCGGTGACGCCGACGGCGTCGACGCCGAGGACGTCGGCCCAGATCGCGGCCAGGGTGCGTTCTTCGTCGGTGCGCGGTGCGACGTGCTGCTCGGCGGCCACGCCGCCGGGGGCGGGCAGCGCCCGCAGGTCGATCTTGTGCTGCGGGGTGAGCGGCAGCGCGTCCAGCACGACGACCGCCGAGGGCACCATGTGGGCCGGCAGGGCGGCGGTGAGGGCGGCGCGCAGCCGGGCCGGCTCGGGTCTGCGAGCGAGGGCGGCGGGGGTGACGTAGCCGATGAGGCGACCGCGGGCGGGTTCCTCGTCGCGGACCACGACGACGGCCTCCCGGACGTCCGGGTCCCGCGTCAGGGCTGCCTCGATCTCGCCGGGCTCGATGCGGAAGCCGCGGACCTTGACCTGCCGGTCCACCCGGCCGAGGAACTCGAGCTCGCCGTCGGCGCGTCGGCGCACCCGGTCACCGGTGCGGTAGAGCCGGGCGCCGGGCGTCCCGGAGGGGTGGGCGACGAACCGCGTCGCGGTCAGACCGGGGCGGCCCAGGTAGCCGCGGGCCAGGCCGTCGCCGCCCACGTACAGCTCGCCCTCGCCGCCGGGGGGCACCGGGCGCAGCGCCGCGTCCAGGACGTGCGCCTCGGTTCCGGGCAGCGGACGGCCGATGGCGGGCGTCCCGGTGCCGGCGGTGAGTGGCCCGGTCCAGGTGGCGACGATGGTGGCCTCGGTCGGCCCGTAGGAGTTGATCATGCGGCGGCCGGGTGCCCACCGGTCCACGAGCGCGGCCGGGCACGCCTCGGCGCCGACGATGAGGGTGCGCAGCGAGGGCAGGCCGCCGATGTCCGCCGGGTCGGGGAGCGTGGCGAGGGCGGCCGGCGGTACGAGGGCGTGGGTGATGCCGTGTTCGTCCAGGACGCCGGCGAGTTCGTCGCCGAGCCAGGGCCCGTGCGGCGGGACCACCAGCAGGGCGCCGGACAGCACGGAGATGAACAGCTCCAGTACGGAGGCGTCGAAGCTGGGCGAGGAGAACTGCAGCACGCGGTCGCCCGGGCCGACGGCGTAGCGTTCGGCGGCCGCCGCGGCGAAACCGGCGATGCCGCGGTGGGTGACGGTGACGCCCTTGGGTGTGCCGGTGGACCCCGAGGTGAAGATGACGTAGGCCGCGTGATCGGGGAGCGTCCGCCCCGGGACCGGGTCCGTCCCCGGCTCCTCGCCCTCCGTCAGTGCGCGGACCCGGTCGAGGTCGTCCAGCACGACGGCGGGCGCGGCGTCGGCGAGCATCAACGCCCGTCGTTCGGCCGGGTAGGCGGGGTCCACGGGCAGGAAGGCCGCACCGCTGAGGGCCACGGCCAGCTCGGCGGCGATCAGTTCCATCGAGCGCGGCAGGACCAGGGCCACCGTCCGCTCCGGTCCCGCGCCGTCCGCGACGAGGTGGGCGGCGAGCCGGCCGGCCCGCCGGGCGAGTTCCCCGTACGACCAGGTGGTCCGGCCGTCGGTGACCGCGGGGGCGTCCGGGTCGCGCGTCACCCACCCGGTGAACAGCTCGCCGAGCGGCACGTGGCGGGTGACGTCGCGGACGGGGGCCGGCGGGACGGTGCCGGCCGCTGGGGGGACGGGCGTGGCGGGGCGCGGGGCGTGCGGGTCCGTCATCGGGGTGCAGTCCTTCGGGCGGGGGCGGCGCACGGACCCGGCGCGCCCGCTCTCGGGCTGCCCGTGGGCACACCGGAGCGGTGCGGGGTCCTTGCGTTACGGGGCGGGTGCGGGGCGCGACCGGACGGTGCCGGTGCCGCGTTCGGCCGGAACGGTGTCCCTCCGGCGCGCGGTCGGGCACTGCCGGTCCGGCACACGATCGGACACTGCCGATCCGGCGCGCGGCCGGACACTGCCGATCCGGCACACGTCGGACACTGCCGGTCCGGCGCGCGGTCGGGCACTGCCGATCCGGCACACCGTGAGACGGTGCCGATCGGGCGCGCGGTCAGTCGGTGCCTGTGCGGCGCGCGGTGCGTCCGGAGACCTGCAGGCGGTCGATGGCCCCGGTGGCGGGATCGCGGTGGAAGCGGCCGCCCGGTTCGACCCGGCCGGTGGCCGGATCCACCAGGTCGCAGGACAGGTCCGGGTAGCACACCAGCGGGATGGGATAGTCGCCGTCGACGGACAGGGTCGGCATGCCGTCCCCGTCGAGCTTGACGACGTACTCGGTGCCCCCGTTGCGGTAGGTCCCGGCGCACTCCGGGAGCGCCACGGCGGGTCCGCGGCCGGTGCCGGCGGCCGGGGCGGTGGGCACGCGCACGCCGGTGAGCCGGGCGAGCTCCGCGCCCAGGTCACGCCACAGGGCGGTGGCGGCGCCCGCGTTGCCGGTGAAGGCGACGACGACGCCGCTTTCCGGGTCCGCCCGCAGGTGGCAGGAGGTGCCCTGGGCGTTCCCGTCGTGGCCGCACCACACCCGGCCGTCCTGCCGGAAGAGGGCGAGACCCAGGCCCCAGGCGTCGGCGAGGGCGCCGGGGTCGGCGGACGGTTCGGGGCGCCGCATCCGCTCGCCGACGGCGGCCGGCAGCCCGGCGGACCTGCCGATCACGGCCCTGCCCAGGGCGACCAGGTCCTCGGCGCTCGCCAGCAGCGCTCCGGCCGGGGCCTCCACCGGAGCGAGGTTCTGGCGGGCCGGGCGTACCAGGCCCGTGGCCGTGTTGAGGGCGTGGCCGCTGGCGACCGGCCGGGCGGGGGCGACGTCGCCGAGGAAGGTCGGGACGATGTCCAGGGGCTCCAGGACGAGCGCTGCCACCGCTTCCTGCCAGGTCATGCCCGTCACTTCGGACAGGATGCGGCCGGCGGCGACGTAGCCGGCGTTGGAGTACGAGAAGCCGGTGCCCGGCGGGAAGAGGGTGTTCCCGGCGGTGCAGACCGCGGAGAGGTACCGGGAGGCGGTGGTGCCGACGGCACTGTCGGAGTCGGGGCCGGTGGGCAGACCGGCGGTGTGACTCAGCAGGTGCCGCACCGTCACCTCGGGTATCTCCCCCGACAAGTCGGGCAGAAAGTCGCTGACGGGTTCGTCCAGGTCCAGGTCCCCGTCGTCGGCGAGGAGCAGGACGGCCGCGGCCGTGGCGACCTTGGTGACGGAGCCCAGGGGGACGGCCGTCTCCGCGGTGAACGGGGTGTTCGCCAGGGCGTCGGCCGTGCCGGTGTGCGCGCTGAGGACCTGGGTGCCCGTGTGGACGGCCAGTTGGGCGCCGGGCACGCGGTGGGCGCGCGCGAGGGAGTCGAGGCGGCTGCCTAACTCCTGGTGCGAGGAGGTCGACGGCCGGTGCGCGGCCGGAGCGGTGGTCGGGTACGGCATGGGGAGGTGACTCCTGGTGAGAGCGGGTGCGGGGACGAAAGACGCGGCCGGCCCGCGGGTGAGCGGTGCGGGGCGTGCGCGTCGACGCGCCTTACGGCCTGGTGACGACGACCGGCAGATGGCGAACGCCGACGATGACGGCCGGGTTCTGGTACGTGACGTCGTCGTACGAGGGCACCGCGATGGAGGAGAAACGTTCCATCATCATCTGCAGGGCGATACGGGCCTCCAGCCGGGCCAGCGGGGCGCCGAAACAGAAGTGGATGCCGTGTCCGAAGGTCAGATGGGGATTGGGATCGCGGGCCGCGTCGAAGACATCCGGCGAGGTGAAGCGGGAGGGGTCGCGGTTGGCGGCCCCCAGGTGCACCATCAGCAGCGTGCCGGACGGGATCTCGTGCCCGCCGAGCGTCACCGGCCGGGTGGTGCGCCGGCCGAGCTCGGGGAAGGGCGGCAGCCAGCGCAGGACTTCCTCGACGGCGTTCGGCACCCGGTCCGGGTCCTCGCGCAGTGCGGTGAGCGTGCCGGGCCGCCGGTCGAAGGTGACCATGGCGTTGCCGAGCAGCGCGGTGGTGGTGATGTGCCCGGCGACCAGCAGCAGCGCGACGAACCCGACGATCTCCTGGTCCTCCAGCCGGGTTCCGTCGACCTCGGCGGTGAGGAGGCTGCTGGTCAGGTCGTCACCGGGGTGGGCGCGGCGGTGCCGGATGTGATCCAGGACGTAGCCGTTCATCTCGCGCACGGTCGGGGCGATGGCCTCCAGCGCCCGTTCCAGGTCGGCCGTGTCGAGGCTGTCCCCGAGCTGGTCGCCGCCGAAGAGGGTGGCGGCCCACTCCTGGAACAGCCGGTGGTCCTCGGCGGGGATACCGAGGAGTTCGGCGATCACGATGATCGGCAGCGGGTAGGCGAGGGTGTCGACCAGGTCGAACCGGTCGCGGTCGGCGACGCCGTCGAACAGCCGCGCGCACACGGCCTCGATGCGGGGTGCGAGCCCGTGGACCACGCGCGGAGTGAAGGCCTGGCTCACCAGGGTGCGGAGCTTGCGGTGTTCCGGCGGGTCCATGCCGACGAAGTTGCCCTGCCGGAAGGCCTCGAAGTCCTCCTGGGTGGGGGCGATCGGCGTCATGTCCGAGGAGTACGTCGCCGGGTCGGACAGGACCGCCGAGACACCCTGGTGGTCCACGACGTGCCACTGCCGCCGCTCCTCGTCGTACGTCACGGGGCCCGCGTCGCGTAAGGACCGCCAGTGCTCGGGTAACGCGTCAAGGGGCGATTCGGCCCCGGTCAGTTGTGTGCTTGTCACGTTTCTCCTTGGGTGAGGACGCGCGTATCCGGCGGCGGACCGCCGACCGTGCGCGGTGGCCGATCGCGGGCAGCGGTGGCCGCCACGGGTTCGGCCATCGGGGGCGTGGCACCGCGGGGCGGTCGTTCCGCGCCAGGCGACCGGCGCGGTGGCTCAGCCGGGTCGGCGCTGGCAGCGGCTGGATCCTCGATGGACTCCAGCTGCGTGGCGCCGTCCACCGCTCGGGACGTGCCGGACCGGCGTCAGCGGAACCGAGGGCACGACGGGGACGGTGGGGCGGCGGTTCCGAACGGTCCGGACGCCCACCGAGCAGCGGACAGGCCCGCACGTGCGCTGCCTGGCGGTACGCGCCCAGGGCACCTAGCAGACACCACCACGTCCCCCCAGTGTCTTCTCCGCGCAGCAGCCCTGCGCAGAACTCCCCTGTTCTTACGATTCACGTGCCAAGAAATCGCTTCGACACGGTTCATCCCGGCCGAGTGCGCTCACAGTTTTCACGTTGGGTCACAGGTTGGCAACCCCCCGACGATGAAGGGGAGATGGCCGTCCAGCAGCCCACCAAAGAGGGCGTGTATCCCGCCGTTTCACACTCAAACCCGGGACCTGAGAAGAAAAAACCGGGCCGCGTCACGGCGCTCGGGCACCGCCGCCCCCGCGCTCCTGGCCGCATGCCCCACCGCCTGCCGGTTCGCTCGGACCGGGCGGTGGACGGCGGTGTGACCACCAGGCCCCGAGAAGCGTGGCGCGTTTCCAGAAGTCCGGCACCGCGGCGCCGCGCCATTCCGACCGCGGCCTTCTCTTTTGAGCCATTTATCTGTGCGCCATTCCCTCCGATCGCAGCGACACGCCAGCCCAGAACTGCTCGAATCCTGCCTGCTGAAAGAGCGCTCGGCGATGCCGGGTACGCACCACGGCCTCCACTTGCCACGCGCGGTTCCGGTCAACGGCACCGCGACCGGGCGCGACAACCCGGGGGGCCGTGATCCGATGGACTCGTCCCGCGTACTCGGCCACGGTTGCGGGCGACGTGCCGCCCGGCACACCGGCGCGCTGCCCCGCCTGAAGCTCCCGCGCTGCGCCCGCCACCGCGAGGCCTTGTCGGCCACCCGGCACCGCCGAACCTCCGCGGTCCGCACGGCCGCCTCCCTGCCGACGGCACCCGCGCTTTCGGAGAGACGCGACCGCACCTGCCCGGCTACGGCGACTGGACCGGCCGGGCGTCGACCACCCTGACCGGCGTCGGCCGCCCTGATCGGCGTCGGCCGCCCGGCCCGGACGCTCACGGTTCCCGGTACGTCAGTGGCCGGCCGCGAGCTCGCCGCTGAGCTTGTCGTGCAACCGCGCGCTGGGGTCGTTCAGGCCGGTGATGTCGACGCTCTTGCCGCGCTGGGCGTACTTGGTCTCGATCGCGTCCAGGGCCGCGACGGAGGAGGCGTCCCATACGTGCGCCGCGGAGAGGTCGATCACGACCTTCTTCGGGTCACCCGCGTAGTCGAACTGGCCGACGAGGTCGTTGGAGGAGGCGAAGAACAACTCGCCGGTGACCCGGTAGACCACCGTGCTGCCGTCCGGGTCGAGCACGGCCGTGACCTGGGCGAGGTGCGCAACGCGCTTGGCGAAGACCACCATCGCGGTGATGGAGCCGACGACGACGCCGACGGCGAGGTTGTGGGTGGCCACGACGCAGGCGACCGTGATCACCATCACGGCGATCTCGCCCGCGGGCATCCGCTTGAGGGTCCGGGGGGCGATGGAGTGCCAGTCGAAGGTCGCGAACGACACCATGATCATGACGGCCACGAGGGCGGCCATGGGGATGTCGGAAACGACCGGGCCGAAGGCGATGCACAGCACCATCAGGAACGCGCCGGCCAGGAACGTCGAGACGCGGGTGCGGGCACCGGAGACCTTCACGTTGATCATCGTCTGGCCGATCATGGCGCAGCCGCCCATGCCGCCGAAGAAGCCGGTGACGATGTTGGCGACGCCCTGGCCGATGGACTCGCGGGTCTTGTCGGAGTGCGTGTCGGTGATGTCGTCGACAAGCTTGGCGGTCATCAGCGACTCCATGAGACCGACGAGCGCCATGGCGAACGCGTAGGGGGCGATCGTCGTGAGCGTGTCCATCGTGAACGGCACGTCGGGCAGGCCGGGCACCGGCAGCGAGGACGGCAGCGCGCCCTTGTCCCCGACGGTCGGCACGGCGATGGCCGCGCCGACGGTGATGACGGTGAGGACCACGATGGAGACCAGCGGCGCCGGGATCACGGTGGTGACCTTCGGGAAGAACACCATCAGCGCGAGCCCGCCGACGATCAGCGGGTATACCGCCCATGGCACGTCGGTCACCTCCGGTACCTGGGCCATGAAGATCAGGATGGCGAGGGCGTTGACGAAGCCGACCATCACCGAGCGCGGGATGAACCGCATCAGCTTCGCCACCCCGAGCGCGCCCAGCACGATCTGGAAGACGCCGGCGAGGATGACGGCGGCGATCAGGTAGCCCAGGCCGTGCTCCCGGTTGAGCGGGGCGATGACCAGAGCGACGGCGCCGGTCGCGGCGGAGATCATGGCACGGCGGCCACCGACGACCGAGATGACCACGGCCATGGTGAAAGAGGCGAACAGGCCCACCGCCGGATCGACCCCGGCGATGATCGAGAAGGAGATGGCCTCGGGGATCAGTGCCAGGGCCACGACCAGGCCCGCGAGGACCTCGGTGCGCCAGACCTTCGGGTTGTTCAGCCAGTCGGGCTTCAGGCCGCGCAGGCGCGCGGCCGGGGACACAGCGGTAGCGGAGGACAAGAGTTCAGGAACCTGTCGTGCTCGGGCACACCCCCGTCGCAGGCCGGGGATGGGCGGGATGTCGCGGAGGGGCCGGTCCGGCACGTCGCGGGGACGGCCCCGTCATGCGCGGAGCCGGAGGACCAGACGGGGCGGAGTGGGCTGGCGCGAGGGCGCCAGGGCTCACGTCCAGGGGCGGAGCGTCACGGCGGGCAGACGGCGGCGCCGGGCGTCATGGGCTCGCGCACGCGTCTCTCCTGCAAGAATCGGATCTTCGCCGGGAGCGGCATCGGCCCCGGAACGGCAGTGGCGGGGGCAGCCGGGCCGCCCTCACCTTTCCCAACTCTACCCTAACGTTAGAGTAGGGGTCGGTGAGGTCGCACGGGACGCAGCCCGCCACGAGGGAAGGCCAGGAGCAGGACGTGGACGGCAGGCACATGCAGATCGGCGAGGTCGCCGCGCGCACCGAGCTGTCCCTGCGCACCATCCGGCACTACGAGGAAACCGGTCTCGTCGTCCCCTCCGCCCGCTCCCAGGGAGGCTTCCGCCTCTACACCGACAGCGACGTCGCCCGCCTCATGGTCATCCGGCGGATGAAGCCGCTCGGCTTCACGCTGGATGAGATGCGGGACCTGCTGGACGCCACCGACCGCCTCGACGCCGGTGACGCACTCGGCCCGGATGAGCGCGAGGCGCTCCTTCAACGCGTGCGCGAGTACGAGCGGAATGCGGCGGAGCAGGTGGAGAAGCTACGCGTCCAGCTCGCCCGCGCCGAGGACTTCGCCGCCACACTGCGGGCACGGCTGCCCGAGCACCAGCCGGCCCGGCCCTGACCGCTCTCGGCTCCGGCAGCCCGCCGCCCAGCAGACGCCGCGCCACGCCGGGCTCGATGCGGTCGCCGTGTTCGAGGAGCGCCGACGGCCATCGGTGGGCCTGTTCCTCCACCTGGGGCGAGGTCGCCGGAGTCTTCCGGGCGGACCGGGACAGTGGACGGCACTCCCATCCCACGCGGACGTCTCCGCCCGGCCGGAGGAAGAGGCGATCGGGTGGACAGCAGCGCCCCGGCACGTTCTGTGTCGTACCGAGGCGCCTGACGATGTGTCAGAAGCAGGGCCTGGAGACGTTGCCCACCTCGTTGCCCTTGAGCAGGCCGCCCCAGATGTAGTTGTCGTCCGAGAGGAGCACCCACTTGTTGTGGTAGACGCCGTTGGCGTTGACGTAACCGCCCTCGAGCCAGCACTCGGCGCTCAGGTTCTGGTTCGCCGCGACGGTGTAGGCGATCCGGTAGCCCGTCGAGGGTCCGATGCGCACATTGCCGTTGATCCAGGTGGTGACGGTCTGCGCCTGAATGCTCGCGGGCTGGGCCGCGGGTCGCTCCGCCGACGGGGCCGGTGCCGCGGCGGCCGGAACGGCCGCGCCGCCCGCCACCACGATCGCTGCCGCCACTGCGGTCATGAGCTTGGTCATCGAACGTGAAGTCCTGCGCCGCATGATGGTTTCTCCCTCTACGACAACGTGTGCCGGGTGGCTCGTCGGTGGCCGACTCGCTGTGCTTTCCTGTGCGCCGGCGCCTCACTCCACCTGCCCCATGGGGCCTGAAGCAGGGCGCGTTCGTCTTCCTGCTCTCTGCGCGCACGCAGGTCGGCGCAGTCCGGCCGCTTTGACCGGGCACCGGTATCGTAGGAACCGAGACGCGCTGCCGCTCCTGACAGATGTCAGGGACCCAGCCCACCGGGTGGGCCGTGCGGCGCAGTTGCCGTCAGGGTCAGCACGGCGAGGTCGTCGCGCAGTCGTTCACCCCACCACCGGTGAGCGTCGTCCATCAGGGCGGTGGCCATGTTCTGCGCGGGTGGCGACGCCCCGGCCGGCGGCAGGGAGGCGACGATGGCAGCGAGGTCTTCCGTGGTCCGCTGGTCGGCGGCGCCGGCCCCCTCGGTGAAGCCGTCGGTGTAGAGCACCAGGGTGTCACCGGCTCGTAGTTCCGCTTCGGTGACCGGGTGGCGCGGTGTGTCCAGAACGCCGAGCAACGGGCCCCGTGTCTCCAGGGGGGCGGTGTCACCGGCTGCTCGGCGCAGGAGCGGTGCGGGGTGGCCGGCGCTGGCGATCCGGAGGCGGGCGGGGGTCCGGCTGGCGTCGATGACCACGTAGACGAGGGTGCAGAAAGGGGTGTTCTGGCGGCGCAGCGCGGTGTTGATCAGGTCGAGCACGTGGGTGGGTTCGCTGGTGTGCTGGGCCGCGGTCCACAGGGTGTGCCGGACCAGGCCGGTGATGGCGGCCGCGTCGGGTCCCTTGCCGCAGACGTCTCCGAGGACCAGCACGTGCCGGCCGTCGGGGGCGGTGAAGGCGTCGTAGAAGTCGCCGCCGATGTGCAGCCCCTGGCTGAAGGGGGCGTAGCGGGCGTCCAGTTGGAACCCGGGCAGGTCGGGAAGGCGCGGTGGGAGGAGGGGCCGTTCCAGGGCGCGGGTGGCCTCCGTCAGGCGGTTGAGCAGACGGTCCTGCTGGGCGCCGACGGCCATCTGGTCGGCGATGTTCTCCAAGGTGGCCAGGACGGAACCGGGCAGCGCCAGAGGTGTGGTGATCGACAGTACACCGAGCAGTTCCCCACCGGAGACGAGCGGGAAACCGGCGAACGAGCCAGGCGTCTCCGAGGGTTCGGAGGCGTGCGGCTCGGTTCGTGAGGCGAGGTCCAGGTGCGGTCGGCGTGACGCGACCACGCGTTCCGCCAGAGCGCGCTGGTTCCGCTCGCACAGGGAGGTGTCGAGGTGTTCGGCGTCGGTTTCGGCGCAGATGGCATGGTCCAGTTCGCCACGGGTGTTCAGGGTCCACACGCAGACGCGGTCGGCGCCCAGGCGGTCGGTGGCGGCGCGCACGCACCGGTGCAGGCGTTCGCCCAGAGGTCCGGGAGCCGTCATGGCGGCGGCGACTTCCGCGGTGAGCAACGCGTGGGTGGTGCGTTCGGCGAGTCTGCGCTGGGCGTGCAGGCGGTCGGTGACGTCCTCGGTGAGGACGAGCGTCCGGCTGCGTCCCTCGGTGTCCAGCACCTGCCGGACAGCCATGCTCAGCGCCTGGGAGGTGCCGTCGCCGCGTACGCGTTCGAAGACCGCGTCGGGTTCGGCGTTCCGGTGTCGGCCGGCGGTCGTCAGGTGGCGGTGCAACGCGGTGCGCTGGTCCTCGGGGAACAGGTCGGTCAACGGCCGGTGCAGTGCCTGGGCCTCGGTCAGCTCCAGTACATCGGCGGCCCGCCGGTTCCAGGCGACGACCGCGTCGCCGTCCAGCATGAACACACCGATGGGAGCCTGGGACAGGAACTCTCCCAGCAGCCGTTCCCCGAGCTGCCGGTCGATCGAGGCCCCCGCCGACAAGCTGCGCTGGGCGGCGGCCTGCGCCGCCACGTGCGCTCGACGGTGACTGAGGTGCCGCAGCAGCTCGCTCACCACACCGGACAGCCGATGCGCTGCCTGACCGCCCTCCACCCGACGCACCACCTCGTCGGAGAACAGCAGCGGGAGCACGGCGAGCTTGTCCTTCGTGGCGGGGACGGCCGTCACGGCGACGGCCAGGTCCCCGGGGTGCGGCCGCAGGGAGTGGACGACGCCGACAGGCGCCGTGACCGTCTCCCCGAGCACGACCACCGTCGGCCGGCGCCGGCCGGGCGTACCGCCGGTGTAAGCCAGTACGTCCTCGGCGGTGGTCTGGATGATCTCGGCCGTTGCGGCCAGTTCGGCGGTGACGGCGCTGACCGTCCCGGACGGGACGTCGACGAGCAGCAACAGGGGCAGACCGTGGCTCATCGTGTCAGCCCTCGAGGAGCGGTTCGTCGAGCAGGGCCCGGCCGGTCCACACGCGCAGCAGGTCGGTCACGGGGGACATCACGTGCGCGGCACGGGCGTCGCGGAGCAGACGGTGCAGCGGTGACTGCTCGCCGTAGCCGACCCCGCCGACCAGGGTCAGGGCGTCGTTGACGGTGGCCTCGGCAGCGTCGGCCACCTCGGCCTTCGCGGAGGCCAGCCCGAGAAGTGCGTCAGGGCTGCCGATCTCCGCTTCGGCGGCGGCGTGGTAGATCAGGCGCCGCGTGCGCTCCACGCGGGCCCACATCGTGCCCAGCCGGTGCTGAACCACCGGCTGCCCGGCAGCGGACCGGCCGGTGCGCGCCCCTTTGCGCCGCAGCAGGTGGGTGCGGGCTTCCTCCAGGGCCGCAGCGGCCACTCCCAGATAGGTGCCGGCCATGGCCATCAGGAAATAGGGGGCGACGACGTTGAACACGTACCAGATCTCGTCGCCCTCCTCCCCCAGCAGGCACCAGTCGGCGATCTCGGCCCCTCGCAGCTCCATCCCGCGCGAGGCGTTGCCGCGCATGCCGAAGCCCTGCCACGGCGGCCCCCACTCCAGACCCGGCACGGTGGCGTCGACCACCGTGCAGGAGAACTGTCCCGGTGGCATGCCCGGTCCGGCGGCCAGAGTGGAGACGACATAGGAATCGGCGTGGCCGGCGTTGGTGACGAAGCTCTTGGATCCGGTCAGCCGCAGCCGGTCCCCCGCCACACGCTCCATGCGGGTTTGCGGCAGCCAGAACTCCCCGCCCGTCCCCGGCTCCGACAGGGCCAGGGTCGTCAGGTGCTCACCGGCGGCGATCGGTTCCAGATAGAGCTCCCGCTGCCGCCGGCTGGCCTTGGCGGCGATCACCGCTGAGCCGACCAGATGCATGCCGAAGCAGATCGACGTCGAGGCGCAGGCCCGTCCCGTCGCCTCCCCCACCTGTGCCACTGCCAGCAGCCCGTGCCCCATCCCTCCGTATGCGGCCGGCACCACCAACCCGCCCAGCCGGGACCGCAGCGCGGCCATGCCCTTCTCAGGCCAGCTCCGCCCTTCATCCACGGCCGCGGCCTGTGGGGCCAGGAGCTGCTCACCGATCTCTCGCGCCATGGACACCGCAGCGCCCAGCTCTACTCGCATACCCGCCGCACTCCGTCACGTCACCGGGCCCGGACGACAGCGTCGGCGGGCACCACGATCCTCCTTCGGCGCACTACTGCCAGACGCCCGTTCCCGCCCACCTTATGGCGTACCGCCGAGCGGCCGAGCAGCGCGTCGCCGCATCACCACGCACGGGGCTGACGGATACCCGGGAAGTCGCAGCCCGCACCGACGCACGCACCCGTCCCCGTGCGCCACAACACAGCACCAGGTCGGTGGCCGACTGCACGAACGTCGAGGGACAGGTGAACCCGGGCGTCTGGCCCCCCGTACGGCAAATCAGGTCAGTCCACGGTCATGTGCAGGCGCACGGTGAGACCAGTGGGGAGCATGCGCATCTCCACCAGGTCGCAGAGCTGGTGCATCATCCACACGCCCCGGCCGCCGGCTGCCGAGAAGGGGTCGGGCCGCTGCCGTCCGACGAGCGGATCGGCCATCCGGCCGCGGTCGCGAATCTCGGCGATCACCGCCTGCCCCAAGCGCCACAGACGCAGAGTGCCCTCCCCACCACCGTGACGGACGGAGTTGCTGGTCGCCTCGCTGACGGCCAGCAGCCAGTCGGTGCCCCGACGGGGTGACAGGCCCTCCGCTTCCGCCCAGAGCCGCGCGGCGTCCCGGACGCCTGCGAGGTCCCGTTCGCCGAAGTGCAGAACGGTGGCGCTCTCGGGTTCGGGCAGTGGCGTGTCGCAGTCCCGGCAGACCTCGTGGGGATCCGTGTGCGCCGGGCTGGGAAGGTAACCGTCGGCCCGCGCTATGACGGGGTGGGTGCGGCCCGCCTCGGCCAGCACGGGCTCGGGCAGCGCGGTCTCGTACGGGCACAGAATGGTGGCACCGCGGTGGGCGAAGGCCAGATTGATCAGCGCCTCGTGACGGGTGGCCTCCCGGGTCTCCTCCGGCGTGCGTCCCACCCAGATCGGCTCGCCCACGATGGACGGGCGCCCGGTGCGGTTGCGGTCGGCGAATTCCTGCAGCATCGACAGGATCCGCCCGGGGTTGCGTCCGGCCTGACGCATGTCGACCCAGGTGATGTGCGGGTGATCAGCGCCGAGCATCTCCTGGAGCAGACGCAGACGCTCGCCGGGCACGGCCACCAGCACCGGACGTCCACGGGAGGCGTCGGAGCGGATGAACTCGCCGACGCCCGCCAGGTAGTCCTCCGGCGTCGAGTAGAAGAGGGCCGGGTGGTGGAAGACCGCGTCGTGGTCCGGGCCGGAAGACGGGCGTGTCAACGTCGTCATCGGCCGACCACTTCCAGACCACTGCCGAGCTCGGGGAAGAGCTCCAGGATGCGCGTCAGAGCCAAAGGAGCACCAAGGACGTGTACGGATGCCCCGGCGGACCGTCGTATCGCCGCTTCAGCGAGGTCGGCCAGCGCCGCGGCATCGAGATGATCAAGGCCTGACAGGTCCAGGGTCACCCGCTGCGCCGGGGACCAGGCCAGGGCGGCCGCCGCCGCCGCGGTGACGTGCCGGTTCTCGTATCCGGCCGATCCGGCGAGGCGCAGGCCTGGGCCGTCGGCCAGGGGAACGACCGACAGCCCGGGCGCACGGTCGTCGCACCCGGGCGGCCTCAGCTGCGTCAGATGTGCTCCCGCGAGCACCTCGAGATGATCGTGCGGCAGCAGACGCCGGTCGTAGAAGCACCATGCGGTCAACGGCAGACGGTCGAAGACCTCGTGGTGGATGCGCAACTCGTATTCGAGCAGACGATCGACACCGGCGACGTCGCGGGCTGCCCAGGACATCTCCCCGATCGCCCGCACGCCCGCATGACCGCGCGCGGTGGCCGATGCGACGGTTTCATGCCACAGGCCGACCATGGCGTCGGGATCGAATCCGGTTCCGGCCAGATAGGTCTCCGCGGCGGTCGTCACCACCAGCTGACCCCAGCGAACGGCGGAGTCGGCGTCGATGCCGCGGTCGGTGAGGGTGCGCATCACGAGACCGGGGTCGGTGGTGTCCGCGAAGTACTGCACTTGTTCGCTGCGCCGCAGTCCTGCGCGGACGAACGCCTCCACATGGTCGGCCCACTCGGCATCGGTGGAGAACACCACGCTCGCATGTTTGCTGCCTGCCGCTTCTGCGCCCGCGAAGGCGGATGCGTCGTCAGCCAAAACCACTCCGCCTCTCCCAAGCGCCGCTTACGGCCGCATGAGGCACCGTGTGTCGGACAAGCACCCTACAGGCCGAGGCGACGGGCCTCTACACCGGTCAGCGGCTCTGTGCCCGAGACGCCTCCGGCACGCGATGCCCCGTGGTCGGAGCAGTACCGGCGGACGTCCCGTGATTGCCCACGACAGGCAAAGACCTAGATTCGGTAACCAAGTGACATATGGCGCGTTCCGGGTGCTGTACCGGGGAAGCGGAGGTGGCGGACGGTATGGCGGAACACGGCACCGCGGCCGGGGGCGACGCGGGCGACGAGCCGTCGCACGGTGGGGTGAACGCCGCACCGGGGCGGTGGCTGGTCGGGGCGGAACGCGAGCGGGACAGCGGACGGGTCGAGGCGTTCAGCGACGCGGTCATCGCCATTGTGCTCACGCTGATGTCCGTCGAACTGTTCGGCCTCGTCCCGGGCGAGACCGAGGCCGAGAGCCTCGGTGCCGCGCTCGCGCATGAGTGGCCGGCCTTCCTCGCCTACGTCATCAGTTTCCTGATCGTCGGCCAGATCTGGGTCACCCATCACAACATGTGGCGCTATGTCGAACGGGTCGACCAGACCCTGCTCGCCCTCAACCTGGCCCTCCTCCTTTTCGTCGCCCCGATCCCCTGGACCGCCAGCCTGCTGGCCGAGTACCTGCGCGGCAGCCACGAGGAGCAGGTGCTGACGGCGGGGATCTACGTCGGCGTCATCCTCGGGGAGGCCGTCTTCTTCAACATCGGCTGGTGGTGGGCTGCGCGCCGCGGACTGCTCGACGCCCGGATGCATCCGGACCTGGTACGGGCCGTGTCCCGCCGCTATCGCGTCGGGCCGCTGCTCTACCTGATCGCCTTCGCCGCGGTCTTCGTCAACCCGGTGCTCAGCCTGGCCCTGTACGTGTTGCTGATCGGGCTGTACATCTTCCCCGGCCCCGGGGACCTCCCTTCCGCCGGACGCAAGGCCAGGACCTGAGCGGACGGAGTGCCGACGCCGACGGGCCCGGGACCGCGCTCAGCGTGACGTGGGGCGCGTGTACGCGTCCGCGGTGCGGCGCAGGATCGACTCCGCCTCAGCGGCGATGCCCCGCACGATCTCGGCCGCCGGGAGGACGTCGTGGACCAGCGCCGCCGACTGGCCGGTGAAGGGCAGGAACTCGTGTCCGCGCCCGTCCAGCATCGCTTCCACGATGCGGGGGCCGGCTTCGGCCGGCTCCAGCTGCTCGGGGTGCGCTTCGGCGTCGTCGAGGAAGGGCGTGCGCAGCGAACGCGGGAAGGCGTAACCCCCGGGGCGTGAGAACGGCGGCATGAACCGTTCGCTGTGCCGCAGCTTGACCGTGTCACGCGCATCGGCGGCGACGATCCGGTCCTTCCACTCGTCGGCGATGGCCATCTCCACCGACGCGAGCAGGCGCGTGCCGATCGCGACGCCCTGGGCGCCGAGGGTCAGTGCCGCCGCCATGCCCCGTCCGTCGGCGATGCCGCCCGCGGCCACGACGGGTGTGTCCCCGGCGATGTCCACGACCTGCGGGACGAGCACCATCGTGGACACCTCACCGCCCTGGCCGCCCGCCTCGCCGCCCTGGGCGACGATGACGTCCGCGCCCGCCTGGACGGCCTGTTCCGCCTGCCGGACGTCCATGACCTGCTGGATCCACAGGATGCCCGCCTCGTGTGCGCGCTCGATCAGGTCACCGGGAACGCCCAGGTGGAAGGAGATCGCGGCCGGGCGCTCCTCCAGGGTCGCCCGGAACGCCTCCTCGTTCAGCGGGCGCAGGGTGTGGTTGACGGCGAAGGGCCGGTCGGTCAGCTCCCGCATCCGGGCCCACTGGCGCCGTAGATCGGCCACCGGGCGCACCGCGGTGCCCAGGCTGCCGAGGGCTCCCGCCCCGCACAGCGCGGCGGCGAGATCGACCTGTTCGAAGGGCCCGTAGGGTGCGCCGATGACGGGCACCTCGATCCGCAGCACGTCGCACAGCGGCGTCTTCAGCATGGTCGCCACCTCCCGGCACCGGGTCGGACCCTGCCCTTCTACCATCCTCGCCCGCCTACGGCATGGGTGCACGGTGCCCCGTGCCGGCGCCGGCCGGCACCCGGGACCCGTCGCGCCGCCTGCCCCGTACCCAGGATCCGGCGAAGGCCCGGGCCATCACCTTCGGGTTGAGCAGGACGGACGGGCCGGCCGCCCGCATCGCGAACACCGCCAGTCGGCGGGCGATGTCGGGGTCGGACACGGCGGCCGCGTAGACGGCCCGTTGGAGACGGTCGGGCGGTGCGGCCAGGGCCTCTCGCCGCCCCAGGGCGTCGTACTGGTCGATGAACCGGTGCGCCCGACGGTAGGAGCGCAGTGCGGGGCGCAGGTCTCCCCCGCGGGCCAGGGTCTCGGCGGTCGCGTCGGCCAGCCACACCGCGCTGCGGAACGCCCAGCCGCATCCGACCGCCGGGACGGGGTCGGAGGTGGTCGCGGCGTCCCCGATCAGGGCCAGCCCGGGCCGCGGCGTGGGATCGCGGCGGACGCACGGGTAGTCGGTGGTGCCGACGAGGTTCGACACCCGTCGCGCGCCGGCCAGGGAGGGCCCGTCGGGCAGACCCGCGGCGAACCGTTCGAAGGCGGCGGTCCGGTCGGCGGTGAACTCCGCGAGCCGGTCCTTCGCCGGGAAGACGCCCACCTGGGTGAGCCCGTCGTCGACGGGGATGCACACGGCGACGTCCCGCCCGATGCGCCAGACCTGACCGTCGCCGGGGCCGTTCGCCACCGCTCCCTCGTAGTAGGTCCAGAACAGGAAGCGCTCGTTCGGGGCGTGGTCCTCGATGACCCCGGCGAGACCGGCGACCGTGGACCGGTGACCGTCCGCGCCGACGACCAGACGGGCTCGGAGCGTGGCGGTGCGTCCGGTCCTGACGTCCGTCGTGACGACCCCCTCGACGGCTCCCCCCGCGCCCTCGACGAGGCCGACGGCCCGGTGCCCGGGCTTGAGGTCCACTCCAGGGGTCGACCCGGCGATCTCCCGCAGCAGCGGGTCGAGTTTCCTGCGGCGCAGGCTGATCGCGGGCGGGACCTGGTCGCCCGGCCGGGGGACGATCCACTCGGTCCCGCCCTGGGCCCGTGTCCCGGGCCGGGTCGCCGGCCCCGCCCCGGATCCGATCCATACGCCGAGGCCGTGCGTCACCGCCGCGCCGCGCGCGAGCATCGGTTGCCAGAGGTCCAGTCGCCGCAGCACGTCGTGCGTACCGCCGAGCACGAAATGCCCGCACAGCGTCTTGTGCGCCTGCGGGCTGCGGTGCCGCTCGACCAGCGCCACCCGCAGCCCCGCCCGGCCGTACGCCGTCGCCGCCGTGCAGCCGGCGATGCTCGCGCCCACGATGATCATGTCGTAGTCCATGGCCGCCTCCGCCGTCCTAATGGGTCCCTTCCTCATCAGGCAGCGTGCGCGCGACGGCCGGGCGCGGACATCGGTAGGCGATACCCATCCTCCCGGGCGGTCGCCTACCTACCATCGAAGGGTGACGGCCGGAACATGGGCGCTGGAAGAGCGGGAGCGGGAGCTCGGGTCGCTGACCCGCTGGTGGGACGAGGCAGCCGCCGGCGCCGGGCGCCTCGTCCTGGTCGGGGGTGACGCGGGGGCGGGCAAGACCGCGCTGCTCCACGCCTTCGCCCGACGCCTGGGGAACGTACGCCTGCTCAGCGGCAGCAGCGAACCACTGGCCACACCGCTCCCGCTCGGTCCGCTGCGCGACATGACCGGCGCCCTGCCCGATCCGCTGCGCCGGGAGCTCAGCGACGGCATCGACCCCGTGAAGGTGCGTCGCCTCCTGCTCGACGAGTTGCGCGAGGGCGGTGTTCCGACCTGTGTGGTGCTGGACGACGCGCACTGGGCCGACGAGGCCACCCTGGACCTGCTGCGCTTCCTCGGCCGCCGCCTCGGGGCCTGCCGGGCCCTGGTCGTCGTGGCCTACCGGCAGGACGAGGTGGGGCCCCGCCATCCGCTGCGGGTGCTGGCCGGCGACCTGGCGGCGCTTCCCTCGGTGCGCCGGCTGACCGTGCCGCTGCTGTCCGAGGCGGCCGTCGCGCGTCTCGCGGCGGGAACCGGCATCGATCCGGGGGAACTGCACCGCCGTACCGGGGGCAACGCCTTCTTCGTGACGCAGGTGCTGGCCGACCGCGGAGCGACCGTGCCCGCCAGCGTCCGGGACGCGGTGCTCGCCCGAGCCGCACGTCTGGAACCGGGGGCGCGCGACGCACTCGACACCCTCGCCTGCCTGGGGACCCGGGCCGCGCCATGGCTGGTCGAAGCGGTCTCCGGCCGCCCGGCCCGAGAGCTCGACGCGTGCGTGGAGCGTGGGCTGCTCACCGGCGATCGCGGCACCGTCGCGTTCCGGCACGAGCTGGTGCGCGTCGCAGTCGAGCAGGCCGTCCCGCCGGGGCGGGCGGCGGAGCTGCACCGGCGGGCACTGGCCGTGCTCACCGCGCGCCCGACCGGCGAGGTGGAACCGGCCCGGCTCGCCGAGCACGCGCAACGGGCCCACGACCGGGCCGCCGTACTGGTCCACGCACCCCTCGCGGCGCGGCGGGCGTCCGCGCTCGGATCTCACAAGGAAGCCGCCGCCCACCTGCGCCACGCGCTCGACGCCCTCGGTGCGGGTCCGGCCGCGGACCGGGCGGGGCTGCTGGAGGAACTCGGACGGGAGTGCCATCTCGCCGACGACCTCGAAGCCGCCCTGCGGGCCCGGCAGGCAGCGGCCGAGGCGTGGCGGGAGGCGGGTGACCGGCGACGGCAGGGCGGGGCACTGGTCGGTCTGGCGATCACCGCGGCGCATCTGGCCCGGCAGATCCAGCTCGGCGAGAAGGCCTGTGAGGAGGCCCTCGGGCTGCTGTCCGGGCCGCCGCCGACGCCTGAGCTGGCACTGGCCTGCGCCGTCCGCGCGAAACTGTCCGCGATGGCGTTCCGGCACACCGAGGCGCTCGCCTGGGGTGAGCGGCTCCTCGCGATGACCGGCGACGGAACCGATCCGCAGGGGCGGGCGCTCGCGCTGTCGTCGATCGGCATCGGGCGCGCTCTGGGCGGGGACGCGGCCGGCCTCGGCCTCATCGGGGAGAGCGTCCGGCTGGCCCGCGGGGCGGCCGCTCACGACCAGGCCGGGCTCGCCTACTTCTGGCTGCAGCTGATCTGCGTGACCCGCCGCTGGTACGCGGAGGCCGAACGCTGGTACGGCGAGGCCCTCGCCTTCACCGACGACCACGGCCAGGAGGTCTGGCGGCAGTGGCTGCGCGCGTTCCGTTCCCGTGCGCTGCTCGACCAGGGACGGTGGGAGGAGGCGGAGGCGCTCGCGTCCGAGGTGCTGCGCACGGCGGGCGTGGACGACGGACGCAAGATGCTCAGCATGGTGGTGCTGGGGCGGCTGCGCGCACGCCGGGGCGACTGCGACCCCCGTCCCCTGCTGACCACGGCACGGTCGGCCATGGTCACGGCCGAACCGGTCGTGGGCTGGATCATCGGCGCCACACCGGCCCTGATCGAGGCCGTCACGTACACGGGTGACACCGGCCAGGTGCGCGCGATCGCCACGTCGGTGTCGGCCGCGGCGGAGGAACAGGGTGAGCCGTGGCTGCTGGGTGAACTCGCCTCCTGGCTCGCCCTGCTCGACGGGCCTCCCGCCGTGCCGCCGGACGTCGCCGAGCCGTACCGGCTCCAGCTGTCGGGGCGCCCGCGGGCGGCGTCCGCACGCTGGCAGGAGCTCGGCTGCCCCTACGAAGCCGCGCTCGCCCTCGCCGGCACCACCGACGAGGGCGCACTGCGGCAGGCGCTCACCGCGTTCGACCGTCTGGGTGCCGGACCGATGCGCGACATCACCGCCCGCCGGCTGCGCCGGCTCGGCGTGCGCGACATCCCCAGGCGCCCGTCGCGCGCGGCGGGCCCCGACGGGCTCAGCGCCCGTGAGCGGGAGGTGCTCGCCCTGCTGGCCGACGGGTTGCGCAACGCCGAGATCGCGCAGGCGCTGTTCCTGTCGCGGCGGACCGTCGAGCACCATGTGGCCGCCGTCCTGCGGAAGCTTCGCGTGGCGAACCGCGCGGAGGCCGCCCGGTACGCCCGGCACCACGGTGTCGCCGCCCTCTGACGACCGGCGGGGCGTGCGTGAGGGTCTCTCTCCCCCGGAGGTGCGCGCCGTGCGGTCGGCCCGAGGGGGCGGTGAGCTGGAACGGCAGCCCGTGCGCCGGGCGGCCTGACGGTGGGTCAGTGCTGCTTGCCGATCAGTAGGCGCGCGGCGGTGAATGCGCCGTCGGTGCGCATCCGGCCCGCCAGGGTACGGGCGGCCCGCACCGTCCGGGGGGCGAGGGCACGTCGCAGCGCTGTCGTGAGGGAGTCGGCCGTCGGGTTGCTCCCTGGGTGGGCGCTGCCGATCTGTAGCTCGTCGACGCGGTGTGCGAAGTAGAACTGATCGAACATCTGCGGGACGAGCACCTGGGGTGTCCCGGCTGTGGCAGCCGTGGTGGTGGTGCCGGCCCCGCCGTGGTGCACGACCGCGGCGACGCGCGGGAACAGTGCCTGCTGGTTCACCTCTTCGACCACCAGGCAGTCGGACGCGGGCTCGTCAAGCGAGAGGCCGGCCCAGCCGCGGGCGAGAACCGTGCGGCGGCCGAGTGCACGGGCGGCCGCGATCACCGTCCGGGTGACGCCCTCGGGGGCTCGTACGCTGCCGAATCCGAAGTAGACCGGCGGCTCTCCGGCGTCGAGGAATTCTTCCAGCTCGGGCGGGAGCGGGCGGTGGTCGGTCAGCGTCCACGCCCCGATCTGCAGGACGTCCAGCTCCGACGGCTCGGGCCACGGCGCGAGGGCGGGGTCGGCGGCGAGCCAGGGGGCGTCGGTGAAGATGTGGCGCCTGACATCGTCGACCGGAGCGAGCCCGGTGGCCTCGCGCTGCGCGTTGAGGGCCGCGCCCCACATGGCGTTCCAGCGTTGTGCGTCCTGGTCCCACAGGGTCCGGTTGTCGATCGTGCCGTCCGCCGGCTTGTCTCCCAGCATCCCGAAGACGGGCGGTGCGTGATGTGGGGAGGGCAGCGTCATGGGCGCGAACGCGGCGTAGACGTAGCCGGTGCCCCGTTGCTCGGCCACCGAGCGAGCCGCGATCGCGAGAGCACCGCCTGCCAGGATCACGTCGCATCCCTCGGCGGCCGAACCCACCACCGCGAACTGCTCCGCGACCGTGCCCTCGATCATCTGTCGCAGTTGCCCGGGCGTGGGCACAGCTCCTGCCGGCTGTTTCGCCGTGGCCTGCAGCCGCGGACCGACCGGAACATAGGTGACCCCGAGTGACTCCGCCCATTCCCGGAAGTCAGGCGGTGCGCACACCACGGCTTCCTGCCCCAGTTCCTGCAATCGCAGGGCCAGAGCGATCACCGGCTGGACCTCTCCCCGCGAGCCGATCGTGGACAACAGCGTCCGCATGTTCACTCCCCCAGTCCTCCTGTCGCGTCTCGTCGCGCGAAGGGCCATGTTCGTCCCCTGTGGGGGGCTTGCGGCAAGATCCCCCATGCGCTATACGGTCGAGTGGGAGGGGGAAACGGGGTCGTCTGTCACACCCCGGTTTCCGAGGGGCGACGCCGGCGCGATTGCGTTGCACGGCCGCCTTCCGCCGCGCCGAACAGCCATCGGCTGCCGTCGAAGAAACTTTTACGCCAAGTCCACTTCGACTTTCAGGCTCTCTTCAGCCACAAACGCTCAGTTAACCCCGCAAACGACTTTGCCAAGTTAATGTGTTTCTTGACTGACCATTGACCGGGCCTTGGTACACACAAAGGGTAGTGGACTGGCAGGAGGGCGCATGTCCGGAGTCACGAAGCCCCAGACCGTAGTTTCGGTGTCGCCGTCCTGCTCGTCCTCCAGTTCCCGGCGTGTTCGGTGCCCATTGCGTCCGCGCACACAGCGCGGGAGTCGTAAGTCCCCGGGGATCGAACGGGTCCTTTGCATACCCGAAATGGGCCCCGGGCAGGCGGTAGCGTCTCCGGCACGCCGGACCGCCCGCCCATGAAGGGGCGGGCCTCGGCCGCGTCACGCGGTCACGGCCCGCATTGCGCACGATGGCAGGCCGAGGTGGGCGTCCGCCCACTCGCCCGCCGCTCCACAGGTGTTCCGCTGCTGAGCAGCACAACCCCCACCCCTGTCGTGTAAGTCCGACGCGCACCCCACGGCGCGCCAGGAGGAGTCACCAACCATGCAGCCCCTCATCGACAACGCCCGCATGTTCGGACAGCGCCCTGAGGAGTTCGCTCACCTCGCCAAGGGACAGTCACCGGACGTCCTGTTCATCACCTGCTCCGACTCCAGGGTCGTACCGGCCCTGATCACGGGCGCCCGTCCCGGTGAGCTCTTCGAGCTGCGCACCGCGGGCAACGTGGTTCCGCCCCACACCTCCGCCACCCCCACCGGCGAGGCGGCCACCATCGA
>NZ_JBWKIF010000013.1:0-260506 GCF_056432865.1 Streptomyces sp. NPDC044921 | reverse complement strand
GGGGGGCCCGGGGCGGCCCGCCCCCCCCCCCCCCCCCCCCCCCCCCCCACCCCCCCCCCCCCCCCCCCCCCCCCCCCCCCCCCCCCCCCCCCCCCCCCCCGACCCACCCCCCACCGTCAGGCGAAGACGCGCACCCCCCGTCAGGCGAAGACGCGCACCCCCGCGCAGGCCGCCGCGAGGACGCTAAGACACCAACCACGCGTCCACCCCCGCCAGCAGCTTCTCCTTCACCTCCTCCGGGGCCGCCGACCCCCGGATCGACTGCCGCGCCAGCTCCGCGAGCTCCGCGTCCGTGAAACCGTGGTGAACCCGCGCGATCTCGTACTGCGCCGCCAGCCGCGACCCGAACAGCAACGGGTCGTCCGCGCCCAGCGCCATCGGCACCCCCGCCTCGAACAGCGTCCGCAGCGGCACGTCCTCCGGCTTCTCGTACACCCCCAGCGCCACATTCGACGCCGGGCACACCTCGCACGTCACCTGCCGGTCCGCCAGCCGCTTCAGCAGCCGGGGATCCTCCGCCGCCCGCACGCCGTGCCCCAGCCGGTTCGCCCCCAGGTCGTCCAGACAGTCCCGCACCGACGCCGGCCCGCTCAGCTCACCCCCGTGCGGCACCGACAGCAGCCCGGCCTCCCGCGCGATCGCGAACGCCCGGTCGAAGTCCCGCGCCATCCCCCGCCGCTCGTCGTTGGACAGCCCGAAGCCGACCACGCCCCGGTCCGCGTACCGCACCGCCAGCCGCGCCAGCGTCCGCGCGTCCAGCGGGTGCTTCATCCGGTTCGCCGCGACCAGCACCCGCATCCCGAGCCCGGTCTCCCGCGACGTCGTCTCCACCGCGTCCAGGATGATCTCCAGCGCCGGGATCAGCCCGCCCAGCCGCGGCGCGTACGACGTCGGGTCGACCTGGATCTCCAGCCACCCGGACCCGTCCCGCACGTCCTCCTCCGCGGCCTCCCGCACCAGCCGCTGGATGTCCTCCGGCTCCCGCAGGCACGAGCGCGCCGCGTCGTACAGCCGCTGGAAACGGAACCAGCCCCGCTCGTCCGTAGCCCGCAGACTCGGCGGTTCCCCGCTGATCAACGCCTCGCTCAGCGCGTCGGGCAGCCGGACGCCGTACTTGTCGGCCAGCTCCAGCACGGTCGAGGACCGCATCGACCCGGTGAAGTGCAGGTGCAGATGGGCTTTCGGCAGCTCAGAGACATCACGTACACGCTCCATCCCAGGATCCTGCCGCACGCCTCAGCCGTCCCGGTAGCGGTTTCCCCGAACGTGGTCTTGCTCGCACGGGCAGACGAGGAAAAGCGGGCCGCTCCCCGCAAGGGGAACGGCCCGCCACCGCCTCACGCGCGGCACAGGTCAGTCCCTGGCCTCCGCCAGCAGCTTCTGGATCCGGCTCACGCCCTCGACGAGGTCCTCGTCACCCAGCGCGTACGACAGCCGCAGGTACCCCGGCGTACCGAACGCCTCACCCGGCACGACCGCGACCTCGGCCTCCTCCAGGATGAGCGCGGCCAGCTCCACCGTGTCCTTGGGCCGCTTGCCCCGGATCTCCTTGCCGACCAGCGCCTTCACGGACGGGTAGGCGTAGAACGCGCCCTCGGGCTCCGGACAGACCACGCCGTCGATCTCGTTCAGCATCCGCACGATCGTCTTGCGGCGCCGGTCGAACGCCTCCCGCATCGCCGCGACGGCGTCCAGGTCGCCGGAGACGGCGGCCAGCGCCGCGGCCTGGGCGACGTTGGAGACGTTGGACGTGGCGTGCGACTGCAGGTTCGTCGCGGCCTTGACCACGTCCTTCGGGCCGATGATCCACCCCACGCGCCAGCCGGTCATCGCGTACGTCTTCGCGACACCGTTGACCACGACGCACTTGTCGCGCAGCTCGGGCAGCACCGCCGGCAGCGACACCGCGGAGGCGCCGCCGTAGACCAGGTGCTCGTAGATCTCGTCGGTCAGCACCCACAGCCCGTGCTCGACGGCCCAGCGGCCGATGGCCTCGGTCTCGTGCTCGCTGTAGACCGCGCCGGTCGGGTTCGACGGCGAGACGAAGAGCACGACCTTCGTCTTCTCCGTACGGGCCGCCTCCAGCTGCTCGACGGTCACCCGGTACCCGGTGGTCTCGTCGGCGACGACCTCCACCGGGACACCCCCGGCCAGCCGGATCGACTCGGGGTAGGTCGTCCAGTACGGCGCGGGCACGATGACCTCGTCGCCCGGGTCGAGGATCGCGGCGAAGGCCTCGTAGATGGCCTGCTTGCCGCCGTTGGTGACGAGGATCTGCGAGGCGTCGACCTCGTAGCCCGAGTCGCGCAGCGTCTTCGCGGCGATGGCGGCCTTCAGCTCGGGCAGGCCGCCGGCCGGCGTGTAGCGGTGGAACTTCGGGTTCTTGCAGGCCTCGATCGCGGCCTCGACGATGTAGTCCGGGGTCGGGAAGTCGGGCTCACCGGCGCCGAAGCCGATCACCGGCCGCCCGGCGGCCTTGAGGGCCTTGGCCTTGGCGTCCACGGCGAGGGTGGCGGACTCGGAGATCGCGCCGACTCGGGCGGAGACCCGGCGCTCGGTGGGAGGGGTTGCAGCGCTCATGGGGCCCATCGTTTCAGACAGGAAACGCGGGCGGCACGGGGGTTTCACGGACTGAACAACGCCGGGCAAACCCCTGAACAACAGTCCGGATTCCCCGCACGGCCAGGTCGATCTTCAGCCGATGGCCCGGCGCGCGGGGCCCTCCGGGCAGGCGATCCTCCGCCAACGTCCCCGTCCCGCGGTCCTATCTGTTCGACGACCGGCCGCGGACCACGTACACTCTCACCTCGTTGGCCTCTCGCGGGCCGCGCCCTTCCGGTGCACACCTGGCATCCGGACGGATGCGGTACGTTGGGGGACACACAAAGGGTCGTAGCTCAATTGGTAGAGCACTGGTCTCCAAAACCAGCGGTTGGGGGTTCAAGTCCCTCCGGCCCTGCTACACACACCTTCGCCAGGATGTGTGCGCATGTACGTACAGCAATGCACCGCCGTGCGGCTCAGACCGGGCGCGGCACGGCCACGACCCGGAATCAGGTGAGGACGAGTGACGGACGCCGTGGGCTCCATCGACATGCCTGATGCCCAGGACGAGGCGCCGGAGTCCAAGAAGACCCGCAAGGGCGGCAAGCGCGGCAAGAAGGGCCCGCTGAAGCGGCTCGCGCTCTTCTACCGCCAGATCGTCGCGGAGCTGCGCAAGGTCGTCTGGCCGACCCGCAACCAGCTCACGACGTACACGACCGTGGTGATCATTTTCGTCGTCATCATGATCGGCCTGGTCACCGTGATTGACTATGGGCTCAGCCACGCCGCCAAGTACGTGTTCGGCTGAGCAGCCCGCGAAGAGCGCCGAGGTACCCGGCGCTCCTTTCGCATGTTCCACCCCCATGTATCCAGGAAGAAGCAGCCACCGTGTCTGACCCGAACGTGAACGACGCCATCGAGCCGGTCGAGTCCGTCGAGGACGAGCTCGACACCGTCGAGGGCGCGGACAGCGAGGACACCGAGACCTCCGCCGAGGTCGAGGCTGCCGACGCCGTCGCGGACGACGACGCCGCCGAGGCGGAGACCGAGACCGAAGAGGTCGCGGACGAGGCCGAGGAAGAGCCCGAGGACGACCGCGACCCGATCGAGAAGCTCCGCGAGGAACTGCGCGTCCTGCCCGGCGAGTGGTACGTCATCCACACCTACGCCGGCTACGAGAACCGCGTGAAGACCAACCTGGAGCAGCGCGCCGTCTCGCTGAACGTCGAGGACTACATCTTCCAGGCCGAGGTGCCGCAGGAAGAGGTCGTCCAGATCAAGAACGGCGACCGCAAGACGATCAAGCAGAACAAGCTCCCGGGCTACGTCCTGGTCCGCATGGACCTGACGAACGAGTCCTGGGGCGTCGTCCGCAACACCCCCGGCGTCACCGGCTTCGTGGGCAACGCCTACGACCCGTACCCGCTGACCCTGGACGAGATCGTCAAGATGCTCGCCCCCGAGGCCGAGGAGAAGGCCGCCCGCGAGGCCGCCGAGGCCGAGGGCAAGCCGGCTCCGCAGCGCAAGGTCGAGGTCCAGGTGCTGGACTTCGAGGTCGGCGACTCGGTCACCGTCACCGACGGCCCGTTCGCCACGCTGCAGGCGACCATCAACGAGATCAACCCCGACTCGAAGAAGGTCAAGGGCCTCGTGGAGATCTTCGGCCGCGAGACGCCGGTCGAGCTCTCCTTCGACCAGATCCAGAAGAACTAGTTTCTTCCGGACACCACCGCTTCCGCGCAGGTCAGGCGAACGCTCCGGCGCTTGCCTGACCTGCTCGGTTTTTGGCCGCGCATCTATACCCGTTATCGTTGTGCGGTATGCCTGCATCCGGGTGGTCCCGGGGGCGGGCAGGACCCGAACCGAAAGGACCCGGAGAGCTATGCCTCCCAAGAAGAAGAAGGTCACGGGGCTCATCAAGCTCCAGATCCAGGCCGGTGCCGCCAACCCGGCCCCGCCGGTCGGCCCCGCGCTGGGTCAGCACGGCGTGAACATCATGGAGTTCTGCAAGGCCTACAACGCCGCGACCGAGTCGCAGCGTGGCTGGGTCATCCCGGTGGAGATCACGGTCTACGAGGACCGCTCCTTCACCTTCATCACCAAGACCCCGCCGGCCGCCAAGATGATCCTGAAGGCCGCGGGCATCGAGAAGGGCTCGGGCGAGCCGCACAAGACCAAGGTCGCGAAGATCACGCGTGACCAGGTCCGTGAGATCGCCACGACCAAGATGCCCGACCTCAACGCCAACGACCTGGACGCCGCCGAGAAGATCATCGCCGGCACCGCCCGTTCCATGGGCGTCACGGTCGAGGGCTGAGCCCCACCTCCATCAGCAGAAGTGGCAGGGCCTGCTCGGCCCGGACCACGACTCCTAAGCATCCACAGGAGCAGTAGTGAGCAAGCGCAGCAAGTCCCTTCGCGCTGCGGACGCCAAGGTCGACCGGGAGAAGCTCTACGCCCCGCTCGAGGCCGTCCGTCTCGCCAAGGAGACCTCCACGACCAAGTTCGACGGCACCGTCGAGGTCGCCTTCCGCCTGGGTGTCGACCCGCGCAAGGCCGACCAGATGGTCCGTGGCACCGTGAACCTCCCGCACGGCACCGGCAAGACCGCCCGGGTCCTGGTCTTCGCGACCGGTGACCGTGCCGAGGCCGCGCGTGCCGCGGGCGCCGACATCGTCGGCGCCGACGAGCTGATCGACGAGGTGTCGAAGGGCCGTCTGGACTTCGACGCCGTCGTCGCCACCCCGGACCTCATGGGCAAGGTCGGCCGCCTCGGCCGCGTGCTCGGTCCGCGTGGTCTGATGCCGAACCCGAAGACCGGCACCGTCACCCCCGACACCGCCAAGGCCGTCACCGAGATCAAGGGCGGCAAGATCGAGTTCCGCGTCGACAAGCACTCGAACCTGCACTTCATCATCGGCAAGACGTCGTTCGACGACACCAAGCTGGTGGAGAACTACGGCGCGGCGCTGGAGGAGATCCTCCGTCTGAAGCCGTCCGCCGCCAAGGGTCGCTACATCAAGAAGGCCGCCATCACCACCACGATGGGCCCCGGCATCCCGGTCGACCCGAACCGCACCCGCAACCTCCTCGTCGAGGAGGACCCGGCCGCGGTCTGAGCCGCCAGGCTCACCCAACCGGTCACGGGCCCCGCACCTCTTCCAGGTGCGGGGCCCGTTCCCTTTTCCGGTACGCGCGTCCGCTGCCTGGGTTAACGTGCGGGAACCGGATGGGAACGGGGGACGTATGCAGGGCACGACCGTGCGCCGAGTGGGTCTGCTGCTCGCGCTGGTGAGCGCGCTGGCGGGGCCGGCCGCCTGCACCTCACCGGAGCCCGCCGACCGCCGCGAGGACGACCGCGCCCCGCGGGGCAGCGCCCTGGCCGCCCTGCGCGCCGCCGAGCGCGCCACCGAGCGGGCCGGGTCCGCCCGGGTCGAGTCCACGACGACCATGGGCTCGCTGATGTCCATGACCGCCGACGGCACCCTCGGCTGGCGCGACGGCATGACCGGCACCCTCACCATCAGGTACACCGGCGGCACGATCGCCGAGACCATGCGCCGCCTCGGCACCCCCTCCATGGAGGCCCGCTACCTGCCCGACGCGTACTACGCGCGCATGGGCGAGAAGTTCGCCGAGAAGGCCGGCGGCAAGCACTGGATCCGGTACCCCTACGACGATCTCGAAGCCCTCGCCGGCGGCTCCGGCGCCCACCTGGGCGACCAGATGCGCTCCACCACGCCGAACCAGTCCGTCAAGCTCCTGCTGTCCTCGGGCGACGTCCGCAGGGCCGGGCGGGAGACCGTGCGCGGCCGGTCCGCCACGCACTGGTCCGGCACCGTGGACACCGAGCACGTCACGGACCCCGATCTGAAGAAGCAGCTCACCGCCGCCGGGGTCACCTCGGAGACCGTCGACATCTGGGTCGACGAGCGGAACCTCCTGGTCAAGAAGGTCGAGAAGGCGCGCATGGCGACCGGTCTGATGACCCAGACCGCGCACTACGGCGACTACGGCGTACGGGTCCGCGCCGAGCGGCCCCCGCGGTCCGACACCGGGGAGTTCGAGGACCTCGTGCGGCGGCAGTCCGCGTCGCCCTGACGCGGGCGGGAATCGGATAGATCACGTGTGCCCCCCTGGGTTAGGCTCGCCGCCTTGCTGTGCAGCAAGCATGTGTTCCTTGGGGGGAATCAATGAACAGGTCCATACCCGCCGCCGGCCTCGGTGCCCTGCTGCTCGCCGCCGGCGCGGTCGGCTGCGGAGCCGGGGAGTCGCCGGAGATGACGCCGGCGGCCGCGGTCGCCAAGGCGGCGAAGAACACGGAGGAGATCACCTCCCTCCACTTCCGCATGAACGGAACCGCGCCGGAGTCCGGCAAGGTCGAGGGCGAGGCGGCCATGCGCCTGAAGCCCACGATCGCCATGAGCATGAAGGTCTCGGCATCCGGCCAGGCGGCCACCGCCGGTGAGGCCGAGATCCGTCTCGTCGACAAGGTCATGTACATCGGTGGGGGAGCCGAGATGGCCAAGGAGATGGACGGCAAGCGCTGGATGAAGTTCGACCTGTCCGGCTCCGAGGCGGGCAAGGACCTGGACCAGCAGGGCCCCGCGAGCCGGGCCCGGCAGGACCCGGCCGCGGAGTCCACCTTCCTCACGGGCGCCAAGAACGTGAAGAAGGTCGGCACCGAGAAGATCGACGGCGTCGAGACGACCCACTACTCCGGCACCGCGACCCTCGCCGAACTCCGCGACTCCCTGGTGAAGGAGGACGCGAAGACCCGCGAGCGCCGGGAGAAGAGCCTCGAGCAGTACGAGGAGCTGGGCGTCGACAAGCTCGCCATGGACGCGTGGATCGACGGTGACGACCGTACCAAGCGGTTCCGCTTGAAGGGCCAGGCCGACGGGGGCCCACTCGACATGACCATCACCTTCATCGACTACAACAAGCCGGTGGAGATCAAGGCCCCGCCCGCCAAGGACGTCGCCGACCTCGCCGACCTGTTCAAGGACCTCGACGCGAGCTGATCCGCCGGGTCCGCCGATCCGTCGTACGGGCGGATTTGCTTGACAGCGATGCGTTCCCGTACCCTCCTACAGAAGCCAAAGACCGCTGGTCGTTACCGCGCGCTCGGACGAGGGCGCGGTGGCCGAAGGATCCGCTGAACGGCGGACGGCCCGCGCAGGTGACACAGGAGAAGCTCCCGGAGTCCGCCGCCCCGTGCGTGCGGGAAGCCGGTCGAGCTACGCCCCGTGCGCCTGCGCCGGGGCGTTTCGTTTTCCCCAGTCCTCCTTCGGGTCCGCGCGGTCCGAATCACCCGGAAGGAGGCCGAGGCTCATGGCGAGGCCTGACAAGGTCGATGCCGTCGAGGAGATGCGGGACAAGTTCCGCAACTCCAACGGCGCCGTCGTCACCGCGTACACCGGTCTCACCGTGGCTCAGCTCCAGCAGCTGCGCCGTTCACTCGGTGAGAACGCTCAGTACCGTGTGGCGAAGAACACGCTGACCAAGATTGCGGCCAACGAGGCCGGGATCACCGCGATCGACGACCTCTTCACGGGTTCGTCGGCCGTCGCCTTCGTGACCGGTGACCCGGTCGAGGCGGCGAAGGGTCTCCGTGACTTCGCCAAGGACAACCCCAACCTGGTCATCAAGGGCGGCGTCCTTGACGGCAAGGCGTTGTCCGCAGATGAGATCAAGAAGCTTGCGGACCTCGAGTCCCGCGAGGTTCTGCTCGCGAAGCTGGCCGGTGCCATGAAGGGCAAGCAGTCCCAGGCTGCCTCTGTCTTCCAGGCGCTGCCGTCGAAGCTCGTCCGCACCGTGGACGCGCTCCGTGCCAAGCGGGACGAGCAGGGCGGTGCCGAGTAACTCGGCTCGCATCCCGGCCGCCGCTGCCTGAACGCGGCGACCGTAGCGGGCCAGTAGTACGCCCGCCTCACATGTACATCCGGCACCTGCCGATTTAGTGGAAGGACCGCCATCATGGCGAAGCTCAGCCAGGAAGACCTGCTCGCGCAGTTCGAGGAGATGACCCTCATCGAGCTCTCCGAGTTCGTGAAGGCGTTCGAGGAGAAGTTCGACGTCACCGCCGCCGCCGCCGCGGTCGCCGTCGCGGGCCCGGCCCAGGGTGGCCCGGCCGCCCCGGCCGAGGAGGAGAAGGACGAGTTCGACGTCATCCTCACGGGTGCCGGCGACAAGAAGATCCAGGTCATCAAGGTCGTGCGCGAGCTCACCTCCCTGGGCCTGAAGGAGGCCAAGGACCTGGTCGACGGTGCGCCGAAGCCGGTTCTGGAGAAGGTCAACAAGGAGGCCGCCGACAAGGCCAAGGAGTCCCTCGAGGGCGCCGGCGCCTCCGTCGAGGTCAAGTAAGACCTCTCGGATCCGTCAGGATCCAGAACACGTCCCGCCGGGCGTGTAACGCGTAAGCGCCGAGGAGCGATCATCCAACCGGGTGGTCGCTCTTCGGCGTTCCCGGGGTGCGGCCACGGTTGCCTTGCGGCCTCCGTGGCGGGGGGTATGGTGATCTTCGTCGTGTCTCCGGGCGGCCCGGGTTCGGGGGCAGGGGGGCCTTGACGAACCGCACGCAGCGCGCAATTCTCAGGACGCGTCGTCACAAGGATCCAATCCGAGGCATGGATCGGCGACGAAGAGGGCAGTATCAACGTGCGTTGAGGGCAGCGCCGTGTCGCAGGAGTGGAACAACGAGGGTGAACACGGGTTCCAGAACCCGCACTGGACATCAGTGTGCCAAGTGGCTACACTGACCCTTTGCGCTGCCTGTTAGCTGTCCCCTGCCCGTCACCAGGGGTCTGCCCTCGCCCGAGCATCGACGACAAGACATGCCTGACCTGGCCTTTCGGCCCTGTGGGCACAGCTTGTCTCCGTGTACGGGAGAGGGGCCGGTACGCGCGTAGTGAGTCCGAGCCCTCGGAAGGACCCCCTCTTGGCCGCCTCGCGCAACGCCTCGACCGCGAATACGAACAACGCCGCCAGCACTGCCCCGCTGCGCATCTCTTTTGCAAAGATCAAGGAGCCTCTCGAGGTTCCGAACCTGCTCGCGCTGCAGACCGAGAGCTTCGACTGGCTGCTCGGCAACACCGCCTGGCAGAGTCGGGTCGAGGAGGCTCTCGAGAACGGTCAGGACGTCCCCACCAAGTCCGGGCTCGAGGAGATCTTCGAGGAGATCTCCCCGATCGAGGACTTCAGCGGGTCGATGTCGCTGACCTTCCGCGACCACCGCTTCGAGCCGCCGAAGAACTCCATCGACGAGTGCAAGGAGCGCGACTTCACGTACGCGGCCCCGCTCTTCGTCACCGCCGAGTTCACCAACAACGAGACCGGCGAGATCAAGTCCCAGACGGTCTTCATGGGCGACTTCCCGCTCATGACCAACAAGGGCACCTTCGTCATCAACGGCACCGAGCGCGTCGTGGTGTCGCAGCTCGTCCGTTCGCCCGGTGTCTACTTCGACTCCTCCATCGACAAGACGTCCGACAAGGACATCTTCTCCGCCAAGATCATCCCGTCCCGGGGTGCCTGGCTGGAGATGGAGATCGACAAGCGCGACATGGTCGGTGTCCGCATCGACCGCAAGCGCAAGCAGTCCGTCACCGTCCTGCTCAAGGCGCTCGGCTGGACCACCGAGCAGATCCTCGAGGAGTTCGGCGAGTACGAGTCCATGCGCGCCACCCTGGAGAAGGACCACACCCAGGGCCAGGACGACGCGCTGCTCGACATCTACCGCAAGCTGCGTCCGGGCGAGCCCCCCACGCGTGAGGCCGCGCAGACGCTGCTGGAGAACCTCTACTTCAACCCCAAGCGCTACGACCTGGCCAAGGTCGGCCGCTACAAGGTCAACAAGAAGCTGGGCACGGACACCCCGCTGGACGCCGGGATCCTGACCGTCGAGGACATCATCGCGACGATCAAGTACCTGGTGAAGCTGCACGCCGGCGAGACCGAGACGGTCGGTGACAACGGCACCTCCGTGGTCGTCGAGACCGACGACATCGACCACTTCGGCAACCGCCGCCTGCGCAGCGTCGGCGAGCTCATCCAGAACCAGGTCCGTACGGGTCTGGCGCGTATGGAGCGTGTCGTCCGCGAGCGGATGACGACCCAGGACGTCGAGGCGATCACGCCGCAGACCCTGATCAACATCCGGCCGGTCGTCGCCTCCATCAAGGAGTTCTTCGGCACCAGCCAGCTGTCGCAGTTCATGGACCAGAACAACCCGCTGTCGGGTCTGACGCACAAGCGGCGTCTCTCCGCGCTCGGCCCGGGTGGTCTGTCCCGTGAGCGGGCCGGCTTCGAGGTCCGTGACGTGCACCCCTCGCACTACGGCCGCATGTGCCCGATCGAGACCCCCGAAGGCCCGAACATCGGTCTGATCGGCTCGCTCGCCACCTACGGCCGCGTGAACGCGTTCGGTTTCGTCGAGACCCCGTACCGCAAGGTGTTCGAGGGCCAGGTCACCGACCAGGTCGACTACCTCACGGCCGACGAGGAGGACCGCTTCGTCATCGCGCAGGCCAACGCGCCGCTGACGGACGACATGCGGTTCGCCGAGGCCCGGGTGCTCGTCCGCCGCAAGGGCGGCGAGGTCGACTACGTCGGCCCCGAGGACGTGGACTACATGGACGTCTCGCCGCGCCAGATGGTGTCGGTCGCGACCGCCATGATCCCCTTCCTCGAGCACGACGACGCCAACCGTGCCCTCATGGGCGCGAACATGATGCGTCAGGCCGTGCCGCTGATTAAGTCCGAGTCCCCGCTCGTCGGCACCGGCATGGAGTACCGCTCCGCGGTCGACGCCGGCGACGTGGTCAAGGCCGAGAAGCCCGGTGTGGTCCAGGAGGTCTCCGCGGACTACATCACCACCGCCAACGACGACGGCACGTACATCACGTACCGCCTGGCCAAGTTCGCCCGCTCCAACCAGGGCACCTCGGTCAACCAGAAGGTCATCGTCAACGAGGGCGACCGGATCATCGAGGGCCAGGTCCTCGCCGACGGTCCGGCCACCCAGAACGGCGAGATGGCGCTGGGCAAGAACCTGCTCGTGGCGTTCATGCCGTGGGAGGGTCACAACTACGAGGACGCGATCATCCTGTCGCAGCGCCTCGTGCAGGACGACGTCCTCTCCTCGATCCACATCGAGGAGCACGAGGTCGACGCCCGTGACACCAAGCTCGGCCCCGAGGAGATCACCCGGGACATCCCGAACGTCTCCGAGGAGGTCCTCGCCGACCTCGACGAGCGCGGCATCATCCGCATCGGTGCCGAGGTCATCGCCGGCGACATCCTCGTCGGCAAGGTGACCCCCAAGGGTGAGACCGAGCTGACCCCCGAGGAGCGCCTGCTGCGCGCGATCTTCGGTGAGAAGGCCCGTGAGGTCCGTGACACCTCGCTGAAGGTGCCGCACGGCGAGACCGGCAAGGTCATCGGCGTCCGCGTCTTCGACCGCGAGGAGGGCGACGAGCTTCCCCCCGGTGTGAACCAGCTGGTGCGCGTCTACGTCGCGCAGAAGCGCAAGATCACCGACGGTGACAAGCTCGCCGGCCGCCACGGCAACAAGGGCGTCATCTCGAAGATCCTGCCGATCGAGGACATGCCGTTCCTGGAGGACGGCACCCCGGTCGACATCATCCTCAACCCGCTGGGTGTGCCGTCCCGAATGAACCCGGGACAGGTCCTGGAGATCCACCTCGGCTGGCTCGCCAGCCGCGGCTGGGACGTCTCCGGCCTGGCCGACGAGTGGGCGCAGCGCCTCCAGGCGATCGGCGCCGACAAGGTCGAGCCCGGCACCAACGTCGCGACCCCGGTCTTCGACGGCGCCCGTGAGGACGAGCTCGCCGGTCTGCTGAACCACACCATCCCGAACCGGGACGGCGAGCGCATGGTGCTCCCGACCGGCAAGGCCCGGCTGTTCGACGGCCGCTCCGGCGAGCCGTTCCCGGACCCGATCTCGGTCGGGTACATGTACATCCTCAAGCTGCACCACCTGGTCGACGACAAGCTGCACGCCCGCTCGACCGGTCCGTACTCGATGATCACCCAGCAGCCGCTGGGTGGTAAGGCCCAGTTCGGTGGCCAGCGCTTCGGTGAGATGGAGGTGTGGGCGCTGGAGGCCTACGGCGCCGCGTACGCCCTCCAGGAGCTGCTGACCATCAAGTCCGACGACGTCACCGGCCGCGTGAAGGTCTACGAGGCCATCGTCAAGGGCGAGAACATCCCCGAGCCCGGCATCCCCGAGTCCTTCAAGGTGCTCATCAAGGAGATGCAGTCCCTGTGCCTCAACGTGGAGGTGCTGTCCTCGGACGGCATGTCCATCGAGATGCGCGACACCGACGAGGACGTCTTCCGCGCTGCGGAGGAGCTCGGCATCGACCTGTCCCGGCGCGAGCCGAGCAGCGTCGAAGAGGTCTGACGGGAGTCCGGACGGGCTCCGCGTGAGCCCGTCCGGCCCCAGGACCCCCGTATCAGACCAAAGACTTACAACCCTGAGAGGGATTGACGCATAGTGCTCGACGTCAACTTCTTCGACGAGCTCCGGATCGGTCTGGCTACCGCTGACGACATCCGTCAGTGGAGCCACGGCGAGGTCAAGAAGCCCGAGACCATCAACTACCGCACCCTCAAGCCCGAGAAGGACGGACTCTTCTGCGAGAAGATCTTCGGTCCGACCCGGGACTGGGAGTGCTACTGCGGCAAGTACAAGCGCGTCCGCTTCAAGGGCATCATCTGTGAGCGGTGCGGCGTCGAGGTGACCCGCGCCAAGGTGCGCCGTGAGCGGATGGGCCACATCGAGCTCGCCGCGCCCGTCACCCACATCTGGTACTTCAAGGGCGTTCCGTCGCGGCTGGGCTACCTGCTCGACCTCGCCCCGAAGGACCTGGAGAAGGTCATCTACTTCGCGGCGTACATGATCACGTACGTCGACGAGGAGCGCCGCACGCGCGACCTGCCCTCGCTGGAGGCCCACGTCTCCGTCGAGCGCCAGCAGATCGAGCAGCGCCGCGACGCCGACCTGGAGGCCCGCGCCAAGAAGCTCGAGACCGACCTGGCCGAGCTGGAGGCCGAGGGCGCCAAGGCCGACGTGCGCCGCAAGGTGCGCGAGGGTGCCGAGCGCGAGATGAAGCAGCTGCGCGACCGCGCGCAGCGCGAGATCGACCGCCTCGACGAGGTGTGGAACCGGTTCAAGAACCTCAAGGTCCAGGACCTGGAGGGCGACGAGCTGCTCTACCGCGAGCTGCGTGACCGCTTCGGCACGTACTTCGACGGCTCGATGGGTGCCGCGGCGCTGCAGAAGCGCCTGGAGTCCTTCGACCTCGACGAGGAGGCCGAGAAGCTCCGCGAGATCATCCGCACCGGCAAGGGCCAGAAGAAGACCCGTGCGCTCAAGCGCCTGAAGGTCGTCTCCGCGTTCCTGCAGACCAGCAACAGCCCCAAGGGCATGGTGCTCGACTGCGTGCCGGTCATCCCGCCGGACCTGCGTCCGATGGTGCAGCTGGACGGTGGCCGCTTCGCGACCTCCGACCTGAACGACCTGTACCGCCGCGTGATCAACCGCAACAACCGCCTGAAGCGGCTTCTCGACCTCGGCGCGCCCGAGATCATCGTGAACAACGAGAAGCGCATGCTCCAGGAGGCCGTGGACGCGCTGTTCGACAACGGCCGTCGTGGCCGCCCGGTCACGGGCCCCGGCAACCGTCCGCTGAAGTCCCTCAGCGACATGCTGAAGGGCAAGCAGGGCCGCTTCCGTCAGAACCTGCTCGGCAAGCGCGTCGACTACTCGGCGCGTTCCGTGATCGTCGTCGGTCCGCAGCTGAAGCTGCACCAGTGCGGTCTGCCCAAGGCGATGGCGCTGGAGCTGTTCAAGCCGTTCGTGATGAAGCGCCTGGTCGACCTGAACCACGCGCAGAACATCAAGAGCGCCAAGCGCATGGTCGAGCGCGGCCGCACGGTCGTGTACGACGTGCTGGAAGAGGTCATCGCGGAGCACCCGGTTCTGCTGAACCGTGCGCCCACGCTGCACCGCCTCGGCATCCAGGCCTTCGAGCCGCAGCTGGTCGAGGGCAAGGCCATCCAGATCCACCCGCTCGTGTGCACCGCGTTCAACGCGGACTTCGACGGTGACCAGATGGCCGTGCACCTGCCGCTGTCCGCGGAGGCGCAGGCCGAGGCCCGCATCCTGATGCTGTCCTCGAACAACATCCTCAAGCCCGCCGACGGCCGCCCGGTGACGATGCCGACCCAGGACATGGTCCTCGGTCTGTTCTTCCTCACCACCGACGGCGAGATGCGCGAGCTCAAGGGCGAGGGCCGTTCCTTCGCCTCCGTCGCCGAGGCGATCATGGCCTTCGACGCGGGCGAGCTGTCGCTCCAGTCGAGGATCGACGTCCGCTTCCCGGTCGGCACCATCCCGCCGCGCGGCTGGACCCCGCCGGCGCGCGAGGAGGGTGAGCCCGAGTGGCAGCAGGGTGACAGCTTCCGGCTGAACACCACGCTGGGCCGCGCGCTCTTCAACGAGCTGCTGCCCGAGGACTACCCGTTCGTCGACTACGAGGTCGGCAAGAAGCAGCTCTCCGAGATCGTCAACGACCTCGCCGAGCGCTACCCGAAGGTCATCGTGGCGGCGACGCTCGACAACCTGAAGGCGGCCGGCTTCTACTGGGCCACCCGCTCCGGCGTCACCGTCGCGATCTCCGACGTCGTCGTCCCCGAGGCGAAGAAGGAGATCGTCCGCGGCTACGAGGCGCAGGACGAGAAGGTCCAGAAGCAGTACGAGCGCGGTCTGATCACCAAGGACGAGCGCACGCAGGAGCTCATCGCGATCTGGACCAAGGCGACCAACGAGGTCGCCGAGGCGATGAACGACAACTTCCCGAAGACCAACCCGATCTTCATGATGGTGAACTCGGGTGCACGCGGCAACATGATGCAGATGCGTCAGATCGCCGGTATGCGTGGTCTGGTGTCGAACGCGAAGAACGAGACGATCCCGCGTCCGATCAAGGCGTCGTTCCGTGAGGGCCTGTCCGTGCTGGAGTACTTCATCTCCACGCACGGTGCCCGTAAGGGTCTGGCGGACACCGCTCTGCGTACCGCCGACTCGGGTTACCTCACGCGTCGTCTGGTCGACGTCTCCCAGGACGTCATCATCCGCGAGGAGGACTGCGGCACCGAGCGCGGTCTGCGTCTGAAGATCGCCGACCGGAACGCCGAGGGCACCCTCATCAAGGCGGAGGACGTCGAGACGTCCGTGTACGCGCGCTGCCTCGCCGAGGACATCGTCGTCGACGGGCAGGTGCTGGCCCCGGCCGGCACCGACCTGGGCGACGTCCTCATCGAGGAGCTCGTCTCCCGCGGCGTCGAGGAGGTCAAGACCCGCTCGGTCCTGACCTGCGAGTCCGCCGTCGGCACCTGCGCGATGTGCTACGGCCGTTCGCTGGCCACCGGCAAGCTGGTCGACATCGGTGAGGCGGTCGGCATCATCGCCGCCCAGTCCATCGGTGAGCCCGGCACCCAGCTGACGATGCGTACCTTCCACACCGGTGGTGTGGCCGGTGACGACATCACCCAGGGTCTGCCGCGTGTCGTCGAGCTCTTCGAGGCCCGTACCCCGAAGGGTGTCGCCCCGATCTCCGAGGCCTCCGGCCGCGTGCGGATCGAGGAGACCGAGAAGACCAAGAAGATCGTCATCACGCCGGACGACGGCAGCGACGAGACGGCCTACCCGATCTCGAAGCGCGCCCGTCTCCTGGTCAGCGAGGGCGAGCACGTCGAGGTGGGCCAGAAGCTCACCGTGGGTGCCACCAACCCGCACGACGTGCTGCGCATCCTGGGCCAGCGTGCCGTCCAGGTCCACCTGGTCGGCGAGGTCCAGAAGGTCTACAACTCGCAGGGTGTGTCGATCCACGACAAGCACATCGAGATCATCATCCGGCAGATGCTCCGCCGCGTGACGATCATCGAGTCCGGTGACGCCGAGCTGCTGCCCGGCGAGCTGGTCGAGCGCTCGAAGTTCGAGCACGAGAACCGTCGTGTGGTCCAGGAGGGCGGTCACCCGGCCTCCGGTCGTCCGCAGCTGATGGGTATCACCAAGGCCTCGCTGGCGACGGAATCCTGGCTGTCGGCCGCCTCCTTCCAGGAGACGACCCGAGTCCTGACGGACGCGGCGATCAACGCCAAGTCCGACAGCCTCATCGGCCTCAAGGAGAACGTCATCATCGGTAAGCTCATCCCGGCCGGTACGGGTCTGTCCCGCTACCGCAACATCCGGGTCGAGCCGACCGAGGAGGCCAAGGCCGCGATGTACTCGGCCGTCGGCTACGACGACATCGACTACTCGCCGTTCGGCACGGGCTCCGGCCAGGCCGTTCCGCTGGAGGACTACGACTACGGTCCGTACAACCAGTAAGCGGGTCGCTTGAACGGAGGGCGGTCATCCTTTGGGGTGGCCGCCCTCCGGCGTTTCCAGGGGCCGTGGGGAGCGGCCCCTGAGCGCCCCTGGAGGGCCGTGGAAAGCCCTCCAGGGCGTCCGGCCGCCCTGGCCGACACGCCGGGCCCACCGGTGACGCCCCGGTGCCGGAAAGCCCGGTTCGGCGCATCATGGAAGGACTCCGCCTCCGGGGAGGTGCTCCGTGTCGCAGCCGTCCTATCCGTCCGGGCAGCCCTGGCAGTCCTGGCAGGGGCACAGCGTGCCGTCGATGCTGGCCTCGCACGCCGACCGGGAGCGGGCCGTCGACGTGCTCAGAGCGGGGTACGGCGAAGGGCGGATGGAGCACGCGGAGTTCGAGAAGCGGGTGGCGCGGGCCTACGCGGCGCGGACCGTCGGGGAGCTGGCGCTGCTCGTCGCCGATCTGCCGCAGGGGCCGGTGCCGCAGGGGCCGGTGCCGCGGTCCGTGCCGGCCGTGCCGCCGGCGTATCTTCCGGTGCCGCGGCCGCAGACGAACGGCAAGGCGGTCGCCGCCGCCGTGTGCGGGCTGCTGTGCGTGCCGACCATGGGGCTGACCGGCATCCCGGCCGTCGTGCTGGGGCACGTGGCGCGGTCCGAGATCCGCAGCCGGGGCGACCTGGGAGACGGGCTGGCGCTGACCGGGCTGGTGCTCGGGTGGTTGTCCACCGCCGGCTGGGGACTGGTCCTGGTGCTGCTGACCCTGGTGTCCCTCGCCGCCGGGTGACGCCCGCCCGGCGGGCACCGGTAATGTATGCAAATCGGACAGCTGCCGCTGATTCGAAGATCGATTACGGCCGAGGGTCTTGACATGCCCCGCATGGCGATGCGGGCGATGCCCATTTGTTTTGACCGCAGCGAATGCGATAGGTACGCTCAGACCTTGTGCCTGGGGTGTGCCCTGGCTCTCGTGCGTGCCATCAACCGCACGTCGAGTCGTAAGCGGCCACCGTAATCTGCGCTTAATTCTGCCTGGCGGCGGGAGTCCGCGGGATTCGACACACCCGACCGCGTGGGTCGGCGACGTTCCAGGTTAGCTGTACCCATCGGCACACAGAAACCGGAGAAGTAGTGCCTACGATCCAGCAGCTGGTCCGCAAGGGCCGGCAGGACAAGGTCGAGAAGAACAAGACGCCCGCACTCGAGGGTTCCCCTCAGCGTCGTGGCGTCTGCACGCGTGTGTTCACGACCACCCCGAAGAAGCCGAACTCGGCCCTCCGTAAGGTCGCGCGTGTGCGTCTGACCAGCGGCATCGAGGTCACGGCCTACATTCCGGGTGAGGGACACAACCTGCAGGAGCACTCCATCGTGCTCGTGCGCGGCGGCCGTGTGAAGGACCTGCCGGGTGTTCGCTACAAGATCATCCGCGGCTCGCTCGACACCCAGGGTGTCAAGAACCGCAAGCAGGCCCGCAGCCGCTACGGCGCCAAGAAGGAGAAGTAAGAATGCCTCGTAAGGGCCCCGCCCCGAAGCGCCCGGTCATCATCGACCCGGTCTACGGCTCTCCTCTGGTGACCTCCCTGATCAACAAGGTGCTGCTGAACGGCAAGCGCTCCACCGCCGAGCGCATCGTCTACGGCGCCATGGAGGGCCTGCGCGAGAAGACCGGCAACGACCCGGTCATCACGCTGAAGCGCGCTCTCGAGAACATCAAGCCGACCCTCGAGGTCAAGTCCCGCCGTGTCGGTGGTGCCACCTACCAGGTCCCGGTCGAGGTCAAGCCCGGCCGTGCCAACACCCTGGCGCTGCGCTGGCTCGTCGGTTACTCCCGCGCCCGTCGCGAGAAGACCATGACCGAGCGTCTGCTCAACGAGCTCCTCGACGCCAGCAACGGCCTGGGTGCCGCTGTGAAGAAGCGCGAGGACACGCACAAGATGGCCGAGTCCAACAAGGCCTTCGCGCACTACCGCTGGTAGTCGCAGACCCCATCGAGACCGAGAGAAGACTGAAGCCTTATGGCTACCACTTCGCTTGACCTGGCCAGGGTCCGCAACATCGGGATCATGGCCCACATCGACGCGGGCAAGACGACCACCACCGAGCGGATCCTGTTCTACACCGGCGTTTCGTACAAGATCGGTGAGGTCCACGACGGCGCTGCCACCATGGACTGGATGGAGCAGGAGCAGGAGCGTGGCATCACGATCACCTCTGCTGCCACCACCTGCCACTGGCCGCTCGAGGGCGACGACTACACCATCAACATCATCGACACCCCGGGTCACGTCGACTTCACCGTCGAGGTGGAGCGCTCCCTGCGCGTGCTCGACGGTGCCGTGACGGTGTTCGACGGCGTCGCCGGTGTCGAGCCGCAGTCCGAGACGGTGTGGCGCCAGGCCGACCGTTACGGCGTGCCGCGCATCTGCTTCGTCAACAAGCTGGACCGTACCGGCGCCGAGTTCCACCGCTGCGTGGACATGATCTCGGACCGCCTGGGCGCGCAGCCGCTGGTCATGCAGCTGCCGATCGGTGCGGAGGCGGACTTCAAGGGCGTCATCGACCTCGTGACGATGAAGGCCCTGGTCTGGTCGGCCGAGGCGACCAAGGGCGAGATGTACGACACCGTCGACATCCCGGACACCCACCGCGAGGCTGCCGAGGAGTACCGCGGCAAGCTGCTCGAGGCCGTCGCCGAGAACGACGAAGAGCTGATGGAGCTGTACCTGGAGGGCACCGAGCCCACCGTGGAGCAGCTCTACGCCGCGATCCGTCGCATCACCATCGCGTCCGGCAAGGGCGGCGGCACCACCGTCACCCCCGTGTTCTGCGGCACCGCGTTCAAGAACAAGGGCGTCCAGCCCCTGCTCGACGCCGTCGTGCGCTACCTGCCCACCCCGCTCGACGTCGAGGCCATCGAGGGCCACGACGTCAAGGACCCGGAGCAGGTCATCGCGCGCAAGCCGTCGGACGAGGAGCCCCTCGCCGCGCTCGCGTTCAAGATCATGAGCGACCCGCACCTGGGCAAGCTCACCTTCGTCCGGGTCTACTCGGGCCGCCTGGAGTCGGGCACGCAGGTGCTCAACTCCGTCAAGGGCAAGAAGGAGCGCATCGGCAAGATCTACCGCATGCACGCCAACAAGCGTGAGGAGATCGAGTCGGTGGGCGCCGGCGACATCGTCGCCGTCATGGGCCTGAAGCAGACCACCACCGGTGAGACGCTGTCCGACGACAAGAACCCGGTCATCCTGGAGTCCATGGACTTCCCGGCGCCGGTCATCCAGGTCGCCATCGAGCCCAAGTCGAAGGGCGACCAGGAGAAGCTCGGCGTCGCGATCCAGCGCCTGGCCGAGGAGGACCCGTCCTTCCAGGTCCACTCGGACGAGGAGACCGGCCAGACCATCATCGGCGGTATGGGCGAGCTGCACCTCGAGGTGCTGGTCGACCGCATGCGCCGTGAGTTCAAGGTCGAGGCCAACGTCGGCAAGCCGCAGGTCGCCTACCGCGAGACGATCCGCAAGGCCGTCGAGAAGGTCGAGTTCACCCACAAGAAGCAGACGGGTGGTACCGGCCAGTTCGCCCGCGTCATCATCGCGATCGAGCCGATCGAGGGCGGCGACGCCTCGTACGAGTTCATCAACAAGGTGACCGGTGGCCGTGTGCCGAAGGAGTACATCCCTTCGGTGGACGCCGGTGCGCAGGAGGCCATGCAGTTCGGCATCCTCGCCGGCTACGAGATGACCGGTGTCCGCGTGACGCTGCTCGACGGTGCCTACCACGAGGTCGACTCCTCCGAGCTCGCGTTCAAGATCGCCGGTTCGCAGGCCTTCAAGGAGGCCGCGCGCAAGGCCAGCCCCGTGCTGCTCGAGCCGATGATGGCCGTCGAGGTCACCACGCCCGAGGACTACATGGGTGAGGTCATCGGCGACATCAACTCCCGCCGTGGCCAGATCCAGGCCATGGAGGAGCGGGCCGGTGCCCGCGTCGTGAAGGGCCTCGTGCCCCTCTCGGAGATGTTCGGTTACGTCGGCGACCTGCGCAGCAAGACGTCCGGCCGTGCGAGCTACTCCATGCAGTTCGACTCCTACGCCGAGGTTCCGCGGAACGTCGCCGAGGAGATCATCGCGAAGGCCAAGGGCGAGTAACGCACCGCGTCTACACGCCGTAGGCTTGACTCCGGAGCCTTGAGGGGCATTCCACCGCAATCGTGGTGAATGCCCCGGGGCCCGGGCTTTCCAGCAAAGATCACCTGGCGCCGATGAAGTAAGGCGTACCAGAACCACTCCCAGGAGGACCCCAGTGGCGAAGGCGAAGTTCGAGCGGACTAAGCCGCACGTCAACATCGGCACCATCGGTCACATCGACCACGGTAAGACGACCCTCACGGCCGCCATTACCAAGGTGCTGCACGACGCGTACCCGGACATCAACGAGGCCTCGGCCTTCGACCAGATCGACAAGGCTCCTGAGGAGCGCCAGCGCGGTATCACCATCTCCATCGCGCACGTCGAGTACCAGACCGAGACGCGTCACTACGCCCACGTCGACTGCCCCGGTCACGCGGACTACATCAAGAACATGATCACGGGTGCGGCGCAGATGGACGGCGCCATCCTCGTGGTCGCCGCCACCGACGGCCCGATGCCGCAGACCAAGGAGCACGTGCTCCTGGCCCGCCAGGTCGGCGTTCCGTACATCGTCGTCGCCCTGAACAAGGCCGACATGGTGGACGACGAGGAGATCCTGGAGCTCGTCGAGCTCGAGGTCCGTGAGCTCCTCTCCGAGTACGAGTTCCCGGGCGACGACGTTCCCGTCGTCAAGGTCTCCGCTCTGAAGGCCCTCGAGGGCGACAAGGAGTGGGGCAACTCCGTCCTCGAGCTCATGAACGCCGTCGACACCGCCATCCCGGAGCCGGAGCGCGACGTCGACAAGCCGTTCCTCATGCCGATCGAGGACGTCTTCACGATCACCGGTCGCGGTACGGTCGTCACCGGCCGTATCGAGCGTGGTGTCCTGAAGGTCAACGAGACCGTCGACATCATCGGCATCAAGCCGGAGAAGACCACCACCACGGTCACCGGCATCGAGATGTTCCGCAAGCTGCTCGACGAGGGCCAGGCCGGTGAGAACGTCGGTCTGCTCCTCCGTGGCATCAAGCGCGAGGACGTCGAGCGCGGCCAGGTCATCATCAAGCCGGGCTCGGTCACCCCGCACACCGAGTTCGAGGCGCAGGCCTACATCCTGTCCAAGGACGAGGGTGGCCGCCACACGCCGTTCTTCAACAACTACCGTCCGCAGTTCTACTTCCGTACGACGGACGTGACCGGCGTGGTGACCCTCCCCGAGGGCACCGAGATGGTCATGCCGGGTGACAACACCGAGATGAAGGTGGAGCTCATCCAGCCCGTCGCCATGGAGGAGGGCCTGAAGTTCGCCATCCGTGAGGGTGGCCGGACCGTGGGCGCCGGCCAGGTCACCAAGATCACCAAGTGAGTCTCCGGACTGGCTTGAGGGTCTGCTGACCTGAGTGGCTCGGAGGGGCCCGTACGACTTCGGTCGTGCGGGCCCCTTTGCCGTGCCGTGTCCGGGACCGTGGGGGACGGCGACGCCCCCGGCTCGTGGGGGAGCCGGGGGCGCCTGTGTGGGGGGTGTCTGTGTGTTGGGGGGTGTCAGGTCCTCAGCCGACCGTCCACTTCTGGTTGGCGGCGCCGGTGCATGTCCAGATCTGCAGCGGGGTGCCGTCGGCTGAGGAGTTGCCCTTGGCGTCCAGGCACTTGTCCGCGCCGACGTTGACCAGGTCACGGGCCGCGGTGTGGACCCACTGCTGGGCCTTGGTGCCGTTGCAGGTGTAGAGCTGGACCGCGGCTCCGTCGGCGGTGGAGCCGCCGCGCACGTCGAGACACTTGCCCAGGGCGCGTACGGTGCCGTCGGCGCCGAGGGTCCACTTCTGGGCGTCGACGCCGGTGCAGTTGTGCAGCTGGATGGGCGTGCCGTCGGCCGTCGAGGCGCCGGCGACGTCGGCGCACATGCCGCCGATGCCCTTGATGGCCCCGGTGGTGGGAGCGGGGCCGCCGGAACCGTCGGAGGTGGAGACGCGGACGTAGTCCACGGTCATCGTCTGCGGGAACCGCGTGTTCCCGTCCGGGCTGCCGGGCCAGTTGCCGCCCACGGCGAGGTTCAGGATCAGGAAGAAGGGGTGGTCGTAGACCCACTTCCTGCCGCCCAGGTCGGCCGGGGTGCGCGTCTGGTAGGTCTGCCCGTCGACGGACCACGTGATCTTCTGCGGGCTCCAGTCGACGGCGAAGACGTGGAAGTCGTCGGCGAAGGCGCGGCCGCCCGGGAGCGTGTACGCCGCGCCGATGCCGCCGCTGCCGGAGTAACCGGGGCCGTGCAGGGTGCCGTGGACGGTGCCGGGCTCGTGGCCGACGTTCTCCATGATGTCGATCTCGCCGCTGTTCGGCCAGCCGACGCTGCCCAGGTCGTTGCCGAGCATCCAGAACGCGGGCCACATGCCCTGGCCGCGCGGCACCTTGATCCGGGCCTCGAAGTGGCCGTACGCCTGCGTGAAGGTCCTGGCCGTGTTGAGCCGCGCGGACGTGTACTGGCAGGGGCCGTACCAGCACTGGAGGCCGGGGTCGGTGTTCTTGCGGGCGGTGATGACCAGGTTGCCGTTGCCGTCGAGGGCAACGTTGTCTCTGCTGTTGGTGTAGTACTGCAGCTCGTTGTTGCCGTTGCCGGAGCCGCCGGTCTCCACGGTCCACTTGGCGGGGTCCGGGGCGCTGCCGGCGGCGCCGTTGAACTCGTCGGACCAGGTCAGTGCGGCGGCGGCCGTAGCGGCGGCGGTCGCCGCGTCGGCCTGTCCGGCGGACGGGCCGGCCGTGGTCAAGGCGAACGCGGTGGCGACGGAGGCGCAGACCAGCGGGACGAGTCTGCCGAGCGTCCGTCGGCGTGTGCGATGAACAGCCATGGCTGAACACACCTTGTCTGTGGGGGATGGGGGGAGTGGGCCGACGCTGTCGGCCGTGGAGGGATGCTACGAACGGTTCACCGCACAACCAACTGCCCGATTGGTCCGTCAACCCCCGCTGAGCTGGGCGGAGTTGGAGCCGACCGACTGACCTCCGGTTCGCTTAAAGCCTGCTTAAGGCCGCGTTAAGGAGGGCGGTGCCGGGGTCGGCCTCAGAGGTCGATCTCGGCCCAGACGGTCTTGCGGGGCGGGAGGCCCGGGGTGACGCCCCAGCGGTCGGCGAGCGCGTCGACGAGGAGCAGGCCGCGGCCGGACTCGGCGTCGGGGGAGGGGCACCGGGGGGCCGGGTGCCGGTCGTCGCGGGTGTCGGTCACCTCGATGCGCAGGGTGCCGCCGACCACGTAGAGGAGCAGGCGGAAGTCGCGGCCCGGGACGCGGCCGTGGGTGACGGCGTTGGCGGACAGTTCGGCGACTACCTGTGTCGCCCGGTCCGAGGACAGGCCCCAGGAACGCAGTTGCTCGGTGGCGAGGAGCCGGGCGAGGCGGGCGCCGCGGGGGGTGGGGGAGAGCCGGAGGCTGAAGTTGCGGACCCGGAGGCCGAGTTCGGGTCCGGGCTCGGTGGGGGAGTTCTGCTTCACGTCACCCAGCGTGGCCAGGTGCGCCTACCGTGAACAGTGACTCAGCGAGTGCGTACGGTGACTGTCCGCAGGTTGTCCGGTCGTGTCCGGGCTGTCGGCGCCGGGCGTACGGGTAGGGCGCTGAGGCAGGGGCGTACGACGGAAGGGTGCGGGATGACGGCCGAGGCGGCGGAGACGGGACGGCTCAAGAGCGAGGCGGACGAGCCGGGTTGGGAGGTGGACCCCGACGACGAGTGGGGTGTCGCGGTCATCGCGACGGTGGGTCGGCAGCTGAAGCTGCGGCGTGAGGCGGTCGGGATGCGGGCCGCGGAGTTCGGGGCGGCGGTGGGGTACGGGGAGGACCTGGTCTACAAGATCGAGGGCGGGAAGCGGATTCCCCGGCAGGAGTACCTCGCGGCGGCGGACCGGGTGCTGGGGGCGGGTGGGCTCATCGCGGCGACGTGGGAGGACGTGAAGAGGGTCCGTTATCCCAAGAAGGTGCGGGAGCTGGCCCAGTTGGAGGGGAGGGCGGTGGAGATCGGGGTGTACGAGTGCATCAGTGTCAGCGGGCTGTTGCAGACTCCGGAGCACGCACGGGCCCTGTTCGAGTCGTGGCAGCCGGCGTATGCGCCGGACGAGGTGGAGCAGCTGGTGGCTGCTCGGATGGCCCGTCAGTCCGTGTTCGAGCGGTCGCCCGCTCCTTCGCTCAGTTTCGTCCAGGAGGAGGCCACGCTGCGGCGCCCGGTCGGGGGCACAATGGTCTGGCGTCAGCAGCTTGAGCGTCTGCTGGAGGTGGGCCGGTTGCGTCACGTCAGGCTCCAGGTGATGCCGACGAGCAGCGAAGCTCATCCCGGTCTGAACGGGAGGATCGAGATGCTGAAGTTCGGGGACGGCACGGCGGTCGGCCGGTCTGACGGCGCCTTCAACGGGCGGCCCACCACTGATCCGAAGCAGATCCAGATCCTCGAACTGCGGTATGGCACCATCCGAGCTCAGGCCCTTCCCCCTCGGGAGTCGCTGACCTTCATTGAGCAACTGCTGGGAGAGACATGATCCGCAACGCTGAACTGACGTGGTTCAAGAGCAGCTACAGCAGTGGCCCTGACGGCAACTCCTGCGTGGAGATCGCGATAACCCCGGACACCGCGACGGTCCTTGTCCGTGACTCCAAGCACACGCAAGGCCCTCGACTGGCGGTGTCGCCCGGGGCATGGGCAGGCTTCGTGTCGAGTCTTCCCGCATGACGTCGGATCCCGCCCCCGACGATCTCGACCTCGACACGATCGAGGAACTGTGCGCGGCCGACTCCCGGCCCCTGGTTCGTCAGGAACGTGGACGACGAGCACGCGATGAACCTGGTCGCCGTCAGCACGGTGGAGGACACCGGCCGGACCGAGCGGTGGCCCGGCTTCGACCACCGGGAGCTGATCGCGGCGACGCTCGTGCAGCAGCCTCGCTACGTGGACTGCGCCGACGAACGCTGGGAGGAGAACGCCGCGTTCATCGCCATGGCGCGTGACGCCCTGCCGCGACTCGTGGCCGAGGTGAAGCGGCTGCGCCTGATCGTGGAGTAGGGGCGTGCCCCTTCCGCCGCGAGATGGTGGACGTGCTGGTGGACCGTATCTGGACGGTCGAGGAGGGCGGGGGGACGGCCGAGGGGTGAGGGACGTCCCGCCCTCGTGCGATGGGACGATGAACGCACGAGTGGTCGAGAGAACGGGGAGGCCGGCGTCATGGCCCGGTACATGGAGTCCCTGACCGTCGAGCGGGGCGGTTTCCGGATCAAGGTGCCGGAGACGTGGTGGGAGTTCGACGTCCGGCCGGAGTCGCGGGACGACTCGATCCGGCGGATGGTGACCGAGCGGGTGCGGCAGCGGCCGGAGCTGGAACAGTACCGGGACACCTACGTCGACTTCCTCCGGCGGGCCGCGGCGGACGCGTGGAAGTCGGGCGCGCTGTACTGCGGCTGCATGGCGGAGAACTTCGGCGGCGACACCCCCATCACGGGGTCCGTGACCGTCTCCCTGGTCGGCGGCCGCAACGAGCGCGGTGAGCCGCTGTCCAACGACCCGGCGGCCATCGCGAGCCAGCTCGCGGTCAAGGAGGCCAAGCGGGAAGGCGACTCCTGGCGCAAGGTGACGACGGTCGACATCCCGGGCGTCGGTCCGGCGGCGCGCACATACGGCATCGAGGACATCGCCGTACCGGGCGATGAGCTCAACCGCACCGTCCGGGCCGTGCTGATGCAGACGTACATCCCGGTGCCGGAGCAGGAGGGCAAGGTCGCCCTGGTCGCGGGCAGCAGCCAGGTGCTCGACCTGGCGGACTCGTTCTTCGACATCTTCGACGCGATCACGTCGACGTTCCGGTTCACGGCCTGACGCCGGTCCGTGCCGCGCTGGCTGCGGGCCCTGCTCGTTCCCCGAACAACCGCGCCTTGTAAGTTCACGTGCGCATACGGGTGTTGACGTTGATGCGGGCGTGACGGGGGTTGCGGTATGGCGGGCCACAGGCCGACGGACTGGCATGTCCTGGACTTGGACAAGGACCCGACCCCTGGTGATCCGCAACGCGTGCGCACACTCGCGAAGCAGTTGCACGACTTCGCCGACGACGTCTCCGACGCGCTGCGTCTGGTCAAGGGCATGGCGGGGGAGGGCACGCTGCTGGAGTGGGCGGGCAAGTCGGCCGACGTCTTCAAGGAGGACTTCGCCGACGTCCCGAAGAACCTCAAGAAGCTGAAGAAGTCCTACGAGATGTGCGGGGACGCGCTGGCGGACTTCTGGCCCAAGCTGGAGCGTGCGCAGTCCCTGGCGGACAAGGCCCTGCGCAAGGGCCGCGAGGCCCGCGACGACCTCTCCTCCGCCCAGTCCCGCCTCGCCTCGGCCGACTCGTGGATGACGCGGGCGACCAAGGAAGCGGACAAGTACAAGGACGACCCGACCGGCAGCAAGTCCGACGCGGACAAGCCGGACGAGGCGAAGGTGCGTGCCGCCACCCGGGACGTGCAGCACGCGAAGTCCGCTCAGACCAAGGCCCAGTCGGACGTCTCCGACGCGCAGGACGCGCTCGCCGCGGCGAAGAAGATGGCCGAGGACGCGCGCAAGATGCGTGAGGAGGCCGCGCGGGAGGCGAAGTCGAAGATCGACGAGGCCTCGGACGCCGGCATCCAGAATCGGTCGTGGTGGGAGGAGGTCGGCGACTGGTTCGTCGACAACTGGGACACCATCGTCGCGGTGTGCAAGGTCGTCGTGGCCGTCGTCGGGATCGTCGCGATGATCATCGGCGGGCCGATCCTGGGCGCGATCGTGCTGATCGCGGCGGCGGTGGTGCTCGCCGACACGCTCTACAAATACAGCAAGGGCCGAGCGTCCCTGTGGGATGTGGGGCTGGCGGCGCTGGACTGCATCCCGGGCATGAAAGGGCTGACCACGCTCGGCGGGCTGGCCAAGGGCATGAAGGGCTTGGGAAAAGTCGGCCTGAAGGGCATGGCGCAGGGAGTCAGGGGGCTGGGCAGGTCCTTGAGAGGCGGTGCGGGCGACCTCGTCAAACGGGCCAAGGCACTCGCCGGGCGCTGCCCGGGCGGTGACCCCATCGACATGGTCACCGGCGAGATGCTGATGTACGACACCGATGTCGAGCTTCCCGGGATCCTGTCGCTGGTGCTGAAGCGCACGCACATCTCCACGTACCGGGAGGGACGGTGGTTCGGCAGGTCGTGGGCGTCGACGCTGGACGAGCGGGTGGAACTCGACGGACAGGGGGTGCTGTTCGCGGCGGAGGACGGCATGATCCTCGCCTATCCCGTGCCTCACCCCGGCGAGCCGACCATGCCGCTGGAAGGCCCGCGATGGCCGCTGGAATGGGACGGACCGCAGAACGGCGCCCTGCGCATCCACGACCCGGCCCTCGGCGTCACTCGTCACTTCACGGCTCTCGCCCAACCGCTGCCGGACATGCCGTACACCTTGGCTCTCACCGCGATCACCGACCGGAACGACAACCGCATCGACATCGACCGGGACCCGGATGGCGCGCCGAGCACGATCCGGCACTCGGGCGGCTACCACATCGCGGTCGAGACGACGGACGGCCTGGTGACGTGCCTGCGTCTGAGGGACGGAGCCGCCGACGACGGAGCCACGACGCTGCTGCGCTACGGGTACTCGTCCGACCGCAACCTCACAGAGATCTACAACTCCTCCGGCCTGCCCTTCCGTCTGGAGTACGACGACCGCGCGCGCATCGTCTCCTGGACCGATCGCAACGGCAGCTGGTACCGGTTCACGTACGACGGCGATGACCGTTGCGTAGCGGGACGGGGCGCCGACGGGTTCCTGGACTGCGTCATCGACTACGACCCCGGGCAGCGCCGCACGACGTACACGAACTCCCTCGGCCACGCCCTTCGGTACGAGTACAACCAGCTCCTGCAGCTCGTCCGGGTGACCGACCCCCTCGGGCGGCAGGAATCGCTCGAATGGGACCGCCACGGACGATTGCTCAAGCAGACCGACCCGCTGGGACGTGAGACGGCGTACACGTATGACGAAGCCGGCAACGTCACGTCCATCACGGGTCCCGACGGTCGCCGGGCCACCGCCGAGTACAACCAGTGGCACCTCCCCGTCCTGACCGTCGGCGGTGACGGAGCCGTGCGGACCTACGGCTACGACGAACGTGGCAACCGTACGTCGGTGGTGGAACCGCAGGGCGCAGAGACCCGTTTCGGTTACGGCCCTGGCGGAGCCCTGACCACGATCACCGACGCCCTGGGTGCGACCGTGTCGATGGTCACGGACGCCGCGGGGCTTCCGGTGCGTGTCACGAGCGCCACGGGCGCAGTCGTCGAGTACTCCAGGGACGCTTTCGGCCGTATCAACACCGTGACGGACCCGCTGGGGGGAGTCACCCGGATCCTCTGGACCACGGAGGGCAGGAGAAGCAAGAGGATCGCAGCCGACGGGAGCACGGAGTCCTGGACCTGGGACGCAGAGGGAAACCTCCTTGCGTACACGGACCCCGCAGGGGCGACGACCGTATCGACGTACACGCACTTCGACCTCCTGGCGAGCAGAACCGACCCCGTCGGCGCGACGCTCCGCTTCGACCACGACACCGAGCTGCGGCTCACCGCCGTCACCAACCCCCTCGGGCTGACCTGGAACTACACCTATGACGCGGCGGGACAACTCGTCGCCGAAGAGGACTTCGACGGACGCTCGCTGACGTACGTCCACGACGCGGTGGGTCGTCTGGTCCGGCAGGTCAACGGCGCCGGCGAAACCGTCGAATTCGTACGTGACGTGGTCGGCAACGTCATCGAGAAACGGGTCGGCGACACGACCACCGTCTTCCGCTATGACGATGCCGGGCTGCTGAAGGAAGCGCTGGCGCCCGGGACACGCCTCGCCTACCGCCACGATGAGTACGGTCGTGTCACGGAGGAGACCGTCAACGGCCGGACCAGCACCTTCCGCTATGACCTGGCCGGTCGGCGCACCACACGCCTGACTCCCTCCGGAGCGGCGAGCCGCTGGTCCTACACCCCGGACGGGCTGCCCCGGGAACTGGCGGCCTTCGACCACTCCCTGCGCTTCGCGCATGACGCCGCGGGCAGGGAGACGGAGGTGCGGCTGGACGACGCACTGTCGGTGCGGCAGGAGTGGGACGCGATGCACCGGCTGCGCAGGCAGACAGTCCTCCCGGTCGGTACTGCGGACCACGCCATGCCGGAGGCGGCCTTCGCGGACCGTCAGTACGTCCATTCCGCGCGCGGTCCCGTCGAGACCATCGACGCCCGGACCGGCGGGACGCGCTACGAACTGGACGCCAGGGGCCGGGCCACCGGTGTTCGCGCGCAGTCCTGGACCGAGGGCTATGCGTACGACTCCGGGGGGCGGCTGATCTCTTCCCAGCGGGAGCAGGGCGAAGGCACCGGGGACACACCTGCACAGCGGTACGCGTACACCGGAAACCGCCTGACGAGAGCCGGCCGCACCAGCTACGCGTACGACGCCCAGGGCAGGGTGGTCCGGCGGACGCGGAGATCCCTCTCAGGCGCCCGCAAGAGCTGGACCTACACGTGGGACGCCGAGGACCGGCTGATCGGTCTCGTCACCCCGGACGGAACGACCTGGCGCTACACCTACGATCCGCTGGGGCGCCGAATATCCAAGGAACGCCTGGACTCCGCCGGAGAAGTCGCCGAGGCCGTGTTTTTCGTCTGGGACGGCACGCGGCTGGCGGAGGAGATACGCGACTCGGGGTCCGGAAACCGCACCACCATCACCTATGAGTACTCGCCCGACAGCCACCGTGCGATAGCCCAGAGCCGTCGCGAGTGGCTTCGTGATGCGCCGCAGGACGAGGTCGACCGCAGGTTCCGGCTCATCGTGAGCGATCTCGCGGGAAGCCCGCTGGAACTGCTCTCGCCGGAGGGCAGAACCACTTGGAAAAACAGATCAGGTCTGTGGGGTGCTCAAGAAGGCGTGCACTCGGCGGAGGAAGACTTCCGCCTTCGGTTTCCCGGTCAGTACTTCGACGCGGAGAGTGAACTCCACTACAACTGTTTCCGCTATTACGACGCGTACTCGGCCCGTTACATCTCACCTGACCCGCTGGGTCTCGCGGCCGGGCCCGACCACTACGCGTACGTGGTCAACCCCCTGGTGTGGTCGGACCCCCTGGGGCTCCAGTCCTGCCCCACCTTCAAGGGACTCGCCTGGATGACCGACAAGATGCTGAAGCGTCCTTCGTTCAGGTACCAGCGTGTCGTGTCCGGCGTGGACTACGAACAGATCTGGCAGCTCTCCGACGGCCGGGCGGTACACATGGACGGTGGCCCGACAAACGGCTGGATCATGGAAGCGAAGTTCACCGGGGGCCGGGAAAGCGAATGGGCCAAGTCCACCTATAATCCCGAGAGCTCGCTCTACAACGAGAAGAAGATCACCGACCAGGCCGCCAAGCTGTTGCAGATGAATGAGGAGCTGGGTGGAAAGGGTGTGCGCTATGCCATTTCGAACCAGGCGGGCGCGGCTCATTTCCGGGAGGTGCTCGGTACTCATTTCCCGGAAGCAATGGCGAATGGTACGCTGGCGGTCTTTCATGTGCCCGGCAATGGTATGAGTGGAATGAGTAAATGGTTGACGTAAGCGCCGAATTGGGTCAGCTGTCCGAACTCGACGAACTCACGGGCCCGGCGGCGGCCGCCGTTCTCGACGCCTCCGGCTGGGAAGGTGAACGCCGGAATCCCGCAAAGGCCTGGGCCACGACATGGCGCCGGGGCGACGCGCGCGCCTGGATCCAGGGCGACGGTCCGGTGGAAGTGGAGTTCACGCTCTGGTACCGGGAGGTCGAGGACGAATGGACGGACCCGGACACCTGCATCGACGACCTGTATGACGCCGCCTCCGCCGAACTTCCTGCCGTGGTCGCCCAGTTGGAGTCCGGAGTGCTCGGCCCGCGGCTGGAGACCGTCGACGAGGACCTCACGGGCGGGGTGGACTACGTCGACCACACCGCGTGGCGGGTCGCGGACAAGGTGGTCCTGGCCGGCGTCAGGCACGACGACACCGAGGCGCCCGTCCAGCTGGTGGTTGTGGTCCGCGACTACGGCGTCGGCGAGCAGGACGACGAGGGGGAGTGGCTCTGACGCACAGGCCTGCCCTCCCTGGCGGCCCGGGCGCCCGCCCGCGCGCCCCTGGTTTGACCTTCGTCACCCCCGGGGTATTCTCTCCGGCTCGATTGGCGTCTGCCTTGCCCCGTATGGCAGACTGTCCGAGTTGCTCGGTCGAGTGTTGATGCTGCGCGCCTCCCGCCGGGGGGACCGGAAGCGAGTCCCACAGTACTCGTCGTCCTAACTGCCACCACGGCAGCGCTGGGGCGGACGTACGGGAATCTTTCGGGAAGCAAGGTGCGGCACCGGCCAGGCACCCGGTGGGCCTTCCGCCCCCGGCCCGCGGTACCGCAAGGGCCGTGTGCAATCCCGCAGGGATGTTCGAACAAGGGACATCTGTGTCAGCGGGAGCGCGACACGCCCGACCGCGTGGGTCGGAGGAGTGAAGGCAGCAGAAGGAATCCGCCGGGTTCCAGAGCGTGAGAAGAGACAGGACTACTGAGTAGCCATGGCGGGACAGAAGATCCGCATCCGGCTCAAGGCCTACGACCACGAGGTCATCGACTCCTCGGCGAAGAAGATCGTCGAGACGGTGACCCGCACTGGTGCGTCGGTCGCGGGCCCGGTGCCGCTGCCCACTGAGAAGAACGTGTACTGCGTCATCAAGTCGCCGCACAAGTACAAGGACTCGCGCGAGCACTTCGAGATGCGCACGCACAAGCGCCTGATCGACATCCTCGACCCCACCCCCAAGACCGTTGACTCTCTGATGCGACTCGACCTCCCGGCCGGTGTCGACATCGAGATCAAGCTCTGAGGCCGGTGATCTGAGAGATGGCTAAGCAGATCAAGGGCATCCTGGGCGAGAAGCTCGGCATGACGCAGGTGTGGGACGCGAACAACCGCGTCGTCCCGGTCACCGTCGTCAAGGCCGGCCCGAACGTCGTCACCCAGGTCCGTACGAACGATGTCGACGGCTACGAGTCCGTCCAGATCGCTTTCGGCGAGATCGACCCGCGCAAGGTGAACAAGCCCCTCAAGGGCCACTTCGCCAAGGCCGACGTCACCCCCCGTCGCCACCTCGTCGAGATCCGCACCGCGGACGCCTCCGAGTACACGCTGGGCCAGGAGATCACCGCTGAGGTGTTCGAGGCCGGCGTGAAGGTCGACGTGACCGGCAAGAGCAAGGGCAAGGGCTTCGCCGGTGTCATGAAGCGCCACAACTTCCGTGGCCTCGGCGCCGGACACGGCACCCAGCGCAAGCACCGCTCTCCCGGTTCCATCGGTGGCTGCGCCACCCCGGGCCGTGTGTTCAAGGGCCTCCGCATGGCGGGTCGCATGGGCAACGAGCGGGTCACCACCCAGAACCTGACCGTCCACGCCGTTGACGCGGAGAAGGGTCTGCTGCTCATCAAGGGCGCGGTTCCCGGTCCGAACGGCGGCCTCGTCCTGGTCCGCACCGCGGCCAAGGGGGCCTGAGGTAATGAGCACTGTTGACATCCTTTCGCCGGCGGGCGACAAGGCCGGTTCCGTCGAGCTCCCCGCGGAGATCTTCGGCGTTGAGAAGGTCAGCATCCCGCTGATCCACCAGGTCGTCGTCGCACAGCTGGCCGCTGCCCGTCAGGGCACGCACAAGACCAAGACCCGTGGCGAGGTCCGCGGCGGTGGCAAGAAGCCGTACCGCCAGAAGGGCACCGGTCGCGCCCGTCAGGGTTCGACCCGCGCGCCGCAGTTCGCCGGTGGTGGCGTCGTGCACGGTCCCGTGCCGCGTGACTACTCGCAGCGGACCCCGAAGAAGATGAAGGCTGCCGCGCTGCGTCACGCCCTCACCGACCGGGCCCGCCACAACCGCATCCACGTCGTCTCCGGCGTCGTCGAGGGCGACAGCCCGTCGACGAAGGCCGCCCGGACGCTGTTCGGCAAGATCTCGGAGCGCAAGAACCTGCTCCTGGTCGTCGACCGCGCCGACGAGGCCGCGTGGCTGTCCGCCCGCAACCTGCCCCAGGTCCACATCCTGGAGCCGGGCCAGCTGAACACGTACGACGTTCTCGTCTCGGACGACGTGGTCTTCACCAAGGCCGCCTTCGAGTCCTTCGTGTCCGGCCCGAAGGCCAATGACACCGAAGGGAGCGAGGTCTGATGGCTATCCGTCACCCCGCAATCGCCTCCAAGGCGGCGAAGAAGGCCAAGGCCGCTCGCGTCGCCAAGGCGCGTCGCCACGCCGCCGAGGGCAAGAACACGGTCGAGACCCCGCTGAGCAAGTCCTTCACGGACCCCCGTGACGTGCTGCTCAAGCCGGTCGTCTCCGAGAAGAGCTACGCGCTCCTCGACGAGGGCAAGTACACGTTCATCGTCGACCCGAGCGCCAACAAGACCCAGATCAAGCAGGCCGTCCAGGCGGTCTTCTCGGTCAAGGTCACCGGGGTCAACACGATCAACCGCCAGGGCAAGCGCAAGCGGACCCGCACCGGCTTCGGCCAGCGTGCGTCCACCAAGCGCGCGATCGTGACCCTCGCCGAGGGCGACCGTATCGACATCTTCGGCGGTCCGACCGCGTAAGCGGGTCGGATCGTCCGATATCGGACGAGGACTGAGAAATGGGAATCCGCAAGTACAAGCCGACTACGCCGGGCCGTCGCGGCTCGAGCGTCGCCGACTTCGTCGAGGTCACGCGGTCCACGCCGGAGAAGTCGTTGGTCCGCCCCCTGCACAGCAAGGGTGGCCGTAACAACTCCGGTCGTGTGACCGTCCGCCACCAGGGCGGTGGCCACAAGCGCGCCTACCGCGTGATCGACTTCCGTCGTCACGACAAGGACGGCGTGCCGGCGAAGGTCGCGCACATCGAGTACGACCCCAACCGCACCGCGCGCATCGCGCTCCTGCACTACGCGGACGGCGAGAAGCGCTACATCCTCGCCCCGCGTGGCCTGAACCAGGGCGACCGCGTCGAGAACGGTCCCGGGGCCGACATCAAGCCGGGCAACAACCTTGCCCTGCGCAACATCCCGGTCGGTACCACGCTGCACGCCATCGAGCTGCGTCCGGGCGGCGGCGCGAAGTTCGCCCGCTCCGCCGGCGCCTCGGTGCAGCTGCTCGCGAAGGAGGGCCAGATGGCCCACCTGCGCATGCCGTCCGGTGAGATCCGCCTGGTCGACGTCCGCTGCCGCGCCACCGTCGGCGAGGTCGGCAACGCCGAGCAGAGCAACATCAACTGGGGCAAGGCGGGCCGCAAGCGGTGGCTGGGCGTTCGCCCGACCGTCCGTGGTGTGGTCATGAACCCGGTTGACCACCCGCACGGTGGTGGTGAGGGCCGGACCTCCGGTGGTCGCCACCCCGTGTCCCCGTGGGGCAAGAAGGAAGGCCGTACTCGTTCGCCCAAGAAGGCGTCGAACAAGTACATCGTCCGCCGCCGCAAGACGAACAAGAAGCGCTAAGGACGGGTTGAGATGCCTCGTAGCTTGAAGAAGGGGCCCTTCGTCGACGACCACCTGATGAAGAAGGTGGACGCCCAGAACGAAGCGGGCACCAAGAACGTCATCAAGACCTGGTCCCGTCGCTCGATGATCGTGCCGGCCATGCTCGGCCACACGCTCGCGGTGCACAACGGCAAGACCCACATCCCGGTGTTTGTCACCGAGTCGATGGTCGGCCACAAGCTCGGCGAGTTCTCGCCGACCCGCACCTTCCGGGGCCACGTCAAGGACGACCGGAAGTCGAAGCGCCGCTAGTCGGCGGGGTGCAATCGACCATGACAGACACTGAAGGGACAACCATGGAAGCCAGGGCCCAGGCGCGGTACATCCGCGTCACGCCCATGAAGGCCCGCCGCGTGGTGGACCTCATCCGTGGCCTGAACGCCACGGAGGCTCAGGCGGTCCTGCGTTTCGCCCCGCAGGCCGCGAGCGTGCCGGTCGGCAAGGTGCTGGACAGCGCCATCGCCAACGCCGCGCACAACTACGACCACACCGATGTCGACAGCCTCTTCGTCTCCGAGGCCTACGTCGACGAGGGCCCGACCCTGAAGCGGTTCCGGCCGCGCGCCCAGGGCCGCGCCTACCGGATCCGCAAGCGGACCAGCCACATCACCGTGGTCGTCAGCAGCAAGGAAGGAACCCGGTAATGGGCCAGAAGGTAAACCCGCACGGGTTCCGGCTCGGTGTCACGACCGACTTCAAGTCGCGTTGGTACGCCGACAAGCTGTACAAGGACTACGTCAAGGAAGACGTCGCCATCCGCCGGATGATGACGTCCGGCATGGAGCGCGCCGGCATCTCCAAGGTCGAGATCGAGCGCACCCGTGACCGCGTGCGTGTGGACATCCACACCGCTCGTCCGGGCATCGTCATCGGCCGCCGCGGCGCCGAGGCCGACCGCATCCGCGGTGACCTCGAGAAGCTCACCGGCAAGCAGGTCCAGCTGAACATCCTCGAGGTCAAGAACCCCGAGACGGATGCTCAGCTCGTGGCCCAGGCCGTCGCCGAGCAGCTCTCCTCCCGCGTCTCCTTCCGCCGTGCCATGCGCAAGAGCATGCAGTCGGCGATGAAGGCCGGCGCCAAGGGCATCAAGATCCAGTGCGGTGGCCGCCTCGGTGGCGCCGAGATGTCCCGCTCGGAGTTCTACCGCGAGGGCCGCGTGCCCCTGCACACGCTCCGCGCGAACGTGGACTACGGCTTCTTCGAGGCCAAGACGACCTTCGGCCGCATCGGTGTGAAGGTCTGGATCTACAAGGGCGATGTCAAGAACATCGCCGAGGTCCGCGCCGAGAACGCCGCCGCCCGTGCGGGCAACCGCCCGGCCCGCGGTGGCAACGACCGCCCGGCCCGTGGTGGCCGCGGTGGCGAGCGGCGCGGTCGCAAGCCGCAGCAGGCTGCCGGCGCCGAGGCCCCCAAGGCCGAGGCTCCCGCCGCCGCTCCGGCTGAGAGCACCGGAACGGAGGCCTGACCGTCATGCTGATCCCCCGTAGGGTCAAGCACCGCAAGCAGCACCACCCCAAGCGCAACGGCATGTCCAAGGGTGGCACGCAGGTTGCGTTCGGCGAGTACGGCATCCAGGCGCTGACCCCGGCGTATGTGACGAACCGTCAGATCGAGGCCGCTCGTATCGCCATGACGCGTCACATCAAGCGTGGTGGCAAGGTCTGGATCAACATCTACCCGGACCGCCCCCTCACCAAGAAGCCTGCCGAGACCCGCATGGGTTCCGGTAAGGGTTCCCCGGAGTGGTGGGTGGCCAACGTCAAGCCCGGACGCGTGATGTTCGAGCTGTCGTACCCCAACGAGAAGATCGCGCGCGAGGCCCTGACCCGTGCGGCTCACAAGCTGCCGATGAAGTGCAAGATCGTCAAGCGCGAGGCAGGTGAAGCGTGATGTCGGCCGGTACCAAGGCGTCGGAGCTGCGCGAGCTGGGCAACGAGGAGCTTCTCAACAAGCTCCGCGAGGCCAAGGAAGAGCTGTTCAACCTCCGCTTCCAGGCGGCGACGGGTCAGCTCGAGAACCACGGTCGGCTCAAGGCCGTCCGCAAGGACATCGCGCGGATCTACACCCTGATGCGTGAGCGCGAGCTGGGCATCGAGACGGTGGAGAGCGCCTGATGAGCGAGAGCAACGTGACTGAAGAGACCAAGACGGACCGCGGTTTCCGCAAGACCCGTGAGGGTCTGGTCGTCAGCGACAAGATGGACAAGACCGTCGTCGTCGCCGTCGAGGACCGCGTCAAGCACGCGCTGTACGGCAAGGTCATCCGTCGTACGAACAAGCTCAAGGCCCACGACGAGCAGAACGCCGCGGGTGTCGGCGACCGCGTCCTCCTCATGGAGACCCGGCCGCTGTCCGCGACCAAGCGCTGGCGCGTCGTCGAGATCCTCGAGAAGGCCAAGTAATTCCTGCGGGGCAAACCCCGCAGGTCAGTTCCGCCAGGCTCCGGGGGACCGCTCGGTGAGCGGCCCCCGGGGAACCGGCAGACGATCAGGAGATAGACGTGATCCAGCAGGAGTCGCGACTGCGTGTCGCCGACAACACGGGTGCGAAGGAGATCCTCTGCATCCGTGTGCTCGGCGGCTCCGGTCGCCGCTACGCGGGTATCGGTGACGTCATCGTCGCCACCGTCAAGGACGCGATCCCCGGTGGCAACGTGAAGAAGGGTGACGTCGTCAAGGCGGTCATCGTTCGCACCGTCAAGGAGCGCCGCCGTCCGGACGGCTCGTACATCCGCTTCGACGAGAACGCCGCCGTCATCCTCAAGAACGACGGCGACCCTCGTGGCACCCGTATCTTCGGCCCGGTCGGCCGTGAGCTGCGCGAGAAGAAGTTCATGAAGATCATCTCCCTCGCGCCGGAGGTGCTGTGAGCATGAAGATCAAGAAGGGCGACCTGGTCCAGGTCATCACCGGTAAGGACAAGGGCAAGCAGGGCAAGGTCATCGCGGCCTTCCCCCGTGAGGACCGTGTCCTGGTCGAGGGTGTCAACCGGGTCAAGAAGCACACCAAGGCCGGTCCGACGGCTCGCGGTTCGCAGGCCGGCGGCATCGTCACCACCGAGGCGCCGATCCACGTCTCCAACGTCCAGCTGGTCGTGGAGAAGGACGGCAAGAAGGTCGTGACCCGCGTCGGTTACCGCTTCGACGACGAGGGCAACAAGATCCGCGTTGCCAAGCGGACGGGTGAGGACATCTGATGGCTACCACCACCACTCCGCGTCTGAAGCAGAAGTACCGCGAGGAGATCGCGGGCAAGCTGCGTGACGAGTTCAAGTACGAGAACGTCATGCAGATCCCCGGCCTCGTCAAGATCGTGGTCAACATGGGTGTGGGCGACGCCGCCCGCGACTCCAAGCTGATCGAGGGCGCCATCCGCGACCTCACCACGATCACCGGTCAGAAGCCGGCCGTCACCAAGGCCCGCAAGTCCATCGCGCAGTTCAAGCTGCGTGAGGGTCAGCCGATCGGTGCCCACGTCACGCTCCGTGGCGACCGCATGTGGGAGTTCCTGGACCGCACCCTGTCGCTGGCGCTCCCGCGCATCCGCGACTTCCGCGGCCTGTCCCCCAAGCAGTTCGACGGCCGTGGCAACTACACCTTCGGTCTCACGGAGCAGGTCATGTTCCACGAGATCGACCAGGACAAGATCGACCGCGTCCGGGGTATGGACATCACCGTGGTCACCACGGCGACCAACGACGAAGAGGGCCGCGCGCTCCTCCGTCACCTCGGCTTCCCCTTCAAGGAGGCGTGAGCGAGATGGCGAAGAAGGCTCTCATCGCGAAGGCTGCTCGCAAGCCCAAGTTCGGTGTGCGCGCGTACACCCGCTGCCAGCGCTGCGGCCGTCCGCACTCCGTGTACCGCAAGTTCGGCCTGTGCCGCGTGTGCCTGCGTGAGATGGCTCACCGTGGCGAGCTGCCGGGCGTGACCAAGAGCTCCTGGTAATCCCCACTTCAGGGATTCCGGAAGACTCTCGGTAAGCATCTGGGTGGACAGGAGCCCTCCCCGCATGGCTTAGGCTTGTGGGGTTGGGCGCCTGTCGCCGCCCGTACGACTTACTACGCCGTAGGTCCACCGCGCCGCACCCGTCCCGTCTCGGATCGGGGAGAGGGATGGCGCACCAGGAAACCCCGGCGAGAGAGGCCGAAGGCCAATTCATGACCATGACTGATCCGATCGCAGACATGCTTACGCGTCTGCGGAACGCGAACTCGGCGTACCACGACTCGGTGTCGATGCCGCACTCCAAGATCAAGTCTCACATCGCGGAGATCCTCCAGCAGGAGGGCTTCATCACGGGCTGGAAGGTCGAGGACGCCGAGGTCGGCAAGAACCTCGTCCTGGAGCTGAAGTTCGGCCCCAACCGTGAGCGCTCCATCGCGGGCATCAAGCGGATCTCCAAGCCCGGTCTCCGGGTGTACGCGAAGTCCACCAACCTGCCGAAGGTGCTCGGCGGCCTCGGCGTGGCGATCATCTCCACGTCGCACGGGCTCCTCACCGACAAGCAGGCCGGCAAGAAGGGCGTGGGTGGGGAAGTCCTCGCCTACGTCTGGTAGCGGAAGGGAACGGAGGAAACAGCTATGTCGCGCATCGGCAAGCTCCCCATCGCGGTTCCCGCCGGCGTGGACGTCACCATCGACGGCCAGACGGTCTCGGTCAAGGGCCCCAAGGGCACGCTGACCCACACCGTCGTGGCGCCGATCGAGATCGCCAAGGGCGAGGACGGCGTGCTGAACGTCACCCGCCCCAACGACGAGCGTCAGAACAAGGCCCTGCACGGCCTGTCCCGCACGCTGGTGGCGAACATGATCACCGGCGTGACCGAGGGTTACGTGAAGAAGCTCGAAATCAGCGGTGTCGGTTACCGCGTTGTCGCCAAGGGTTCGAACCTGGAGTTCTCCCTCGGTTACAGCCACCCGATCCTGGTCGAGGCGCCCGAGGGCATCACCTTCAAGGTGGAGGCCCCCACCCGCTTCTCGGTCGAGGGCATCGACAAGCAGAAGGTCGGCGAGGTTGCGGCCAACATCCGCAAGCTGCGCAAGCCCGACCCGTACAAGGCCAAGGGCGTCAAGTACGAGGGCGAAGTCATCCGCCGCAAGGTCGGAAAGGCGGGTAAGTAAGCCATGGCATACGGGCAGAAGATCCTCAAGGGCGACGCCTACAAGCGCGCCGCGATCAAGCGCCGTCACATCCGGATCCGCAAGCGGATCAACGGTACGGCGGAGCGTCCCCGTCTGGTCGTGACCCGCTCCAACCGCCACATCGTGGCGCAGGTGATCGACGACTTGAAGGGCCACACCCTGGCGTCGGCGTCCACCCTGGACAGCTCGATCCGCGGTGGCGAGGGCGACAAGTCCGCGCAGGCCAAGCAGGTCGGCGCCCTGGTCGCCGAGCGTGCCAAGGCCGCCGGTGTCGAGGCCGTCGTGTTCGACCGTGGTGGCAACCAGTACGCCGGGCGCATCGCCGCCCTGGCGGACGCCGCCCGCGAAGCCGGGCTCAAGTTCTGAGCCGCTTGTAGCTAGCGGAAAGAGAGAGGTAATCCAATGGCTGGACCCCAGCGCCGCGGAAGCGGTGCCGGTGGCGGCGAGCGGCGGGACCGGAAGGGCCGTGACGGCGGCGCTGCTGCCGCCGAGAAGACCGCGTACGTTGAGCGCGTTGTCGCGATCAACCGCGTCGCCAAGGTTGTGAAGGGTGGTCGTCGCTTCAGCTTCACCGCGCTGGTCGTGGTGGGCGACGGTGACGGCACCGTGGGTGTCGGCTACGGCAAGGCCAAGGAGGTGCCGGCCGCCATCGCCAAGGGCGTTGAGGAGGCCAAGAAGCACTTCTTCAAGGTCCCCCGTATCCAGGGCACCATCCCGCACCCCATCCAGGGTGAGAAGGCTGCCGGCGTCGTGCTGCTCAAGCCCGCGTCCCCGGGTACCGGCGTTATCGCCGGTGGTCCGGTGCGCGCCGTGCTCGAGTGCGCCGGTATCCACGACGTGCTGTCGAAGTCGCTCGGCTCCGACAACGCGATCAACATCGTGCACGCGACCGTGGCGGCCCTGAAGGGCCTGCAGCGTCCCGAGGAGATCGCGGCCCGCCGTGGTCTGCCGCTGGAGGACGTCGCCCCCGCGGCTCTGCTGCGCGCTCGTGCCGGGGCGGGTGTGTGATCATGGCGCAGCTCAAGATCACGCAGGTCAAGTCCTACATCGGCAGCAAGCAGAACCACCGTGACACCCTGCGCTCCCTTGGTCTCAAGGGGATCAACACGCAGGTCGTCAAGGAGGACCGCCCCGAGTTCCGCGGCATGGTGCACACCGTCCGCCACCTCGTGACGGTCGAGGAGGTCGACTGATCATGGCGGAGCAGAACCCGCTCAAGATCCACAACCTCCGTCCCGCCCCGGGCGCCAAGACCGCCAAGACCCGTGTCGGTCGTGGTGAGGCGTCGAAGGGTAAGACGGCCGGTCGTGGTACCAAGGGCACCAAGGCCCGTTACCAGGTTCCGGAGCGCTTCGAGGGTGGGCAGATGCCCCTCCACATGCGCCTCCCGAAGCTGAAGGGCTTCAAGAACCCGTTCAAGACCGAGTACCAGGTCGTGAACCTCGACAAGCTGGCCGCGCTCTACCCCGAGGGTGGCGAGGTCACCGTCGAGGGTCTGGTGGCCAAGGGCGCCGTTCGCAAGAACGCGCTCGTCAAGGTCCTCGGCCAGGGCGAGATCTCCGTGGCGCTGCAGGTGACGGTCGACGCCGTCTCCGGCTCCGCCAAGGAGAAGATCACCGCCGCCGGCGGTTCCGTCACCGAGCTCGTCTGAACTCCACAGGCGTCTCGATGACCTGAGCGATCCCGACCGGGGATACCCCACAAATGGGGTATCCCCGGTTGGTCGTTCCTAGGGCGGCAGTCGCGCCGGTAAGGTGGCCTGCACTGCCCTCTTTTCACAGGGTGCTGCACTTCCGGCACTCTGAGCGGCAGTTGACCGTTACCTATTCGTCGAACCTCAAGACCGTCACCCTTGACGCAGTTGCGCGGGGGTCGCAGGAGGCACCGTGCTCACCGCGTTCGCCCGGGCGTTCAAGACGCCCGACCTGCGCAAGAAGCTGCTCTTCACGCTCGGCATCATCGTGGTCTACCGGGTCGGTACGCACATCCCGATCCCAGGCGTCGACTACCGGAACGTCCAGACCTGCATCGACGCGGCCCAGGCCAACCAGGGCCTGTTCGGTCTGGTGAACATGTTCAGCGGCGGCGCGCTGCTGCAGATCACGATCTTCGCGCTGGGCATCATGCCGTACATCACGGCGAGCATCATTCTGCAGCTGCTGACCGTGGTGATCCCGCGCCTGGAAGCCCTGAAGAAGGAGGGCCAGGCCGGTACGGCGAAGATCACGCAGTACACCCGTTACCTGACGATCGCCCTCGCCGTCCTCCAGGGCACCGGCCTCGTCGCCACCGCCCGCAGCGGCGCCCTGTTCTCGGGCTGCCCGGTGGCCAGCCAGATCGTCCCGGACCAGTCGATCTTCGTCACCGTCACCATGGTCATCACCATGACCGCCGGTACGGCGACCGTGATGTGGCTCGGTGAGCTCATCACGGACCGCGGCATCGGCAACGGCATGTCGATCCTGATGTTCATCTCGATCGCCGCCACCTTCCCGTCCGCCCTGTGGGCCATCAAGGAGCAGGGTTCGCTGGCCGACGGCTGGATCGAGTTCGGCACGGTCGTCGCGGTCGGTCTCGTCGTGATCGGCCTGGTGGTCTTCGTCGAGCAGGCTCAGCGCCGCATTCCGGTCCAGTACGCCAAGCGGATGATCGGCCGCCGTTCCTACGGCGGTACGTCGACGTACATCCCGCTGAAGGTCAACCAGGCCGGCATCATCCCTGTGATCTTCGCCTCGTCCCTGCTCTACATCCCGGCGCTGATCGCTCAGTTCGCCGGCGGGAACTCCGGCTGGAAGATCTGGATCGAGAAGAATCTCGCGCTGCCGGACGCCCCGGCGCACATCGTCCTCTACTTCCTCCTGATCATCTTCTTCGCCTTCTTCTACGTGGCCATCTCGTTCAACCCCGAGGAAGTCGCGGACAACATGAAGAAGTATGGTGGCTTCATCCCGGGCATCCGGGCTGGCCGACCGACCGCTGAGTACCTGAGCTACGTGCTCAACCGGATCACCTGGCCGGGTTCGCTGTACTTGGGTCTGATCGCTCTCGTGCCGACGATGGCGTTGGCAGGTTTCGGGGCAAACCAGAACTTCCCGTTCGGCGGGACCAGCATCCTGATCATCGTGGGTGTCGGTCTCGAGACGGTGAAGCAGATCGAGAGCCAGCTCCAGCAGCGCAATTACGAAGGGTTCCTCCGCTGATGCGTATCGTCCTCGTCGGGCCGCCGGGTGCCGGTAAGGGAACGCAGGCCGCGTTCCTGGCCCAGAACCTGTCGATCCCGCACATCTCCACGGGCGACCTGTTCCGGGCCAACATCAGCCGGCAGACGGAACTCGGCAAACTGGCGAAGTCCTACATGGACGCGGGCAATCTCGTGCCCGACGAGGTCACCATCGCCATGGCGAAGGACCGCATGGAGCAGCCGGACGCCGAGAACGGTTTCCTGCTGGACGGCTTCCCCCGCAACGTCTCCCAGGCCGAGGCGCTCGACGAGCTGCTGGAGTCCGAGCAGATGCAGCTCGACGCGGTGCTCGACCTGGAGGTCCCCGAGGACGAGGTGGTCAAGCGGATCGCCGGCCGCCGCGTCTGCCGCAACGAGTCGGGGCACGTCTTCCACGTGACGTACAAGCCGCCGGCCAAGGAAGGCGTCTGCGACCTCTGCGGCGGCGAGCTCTACCAGCGGGACGACGACTCCGAGGAGACCGTCCGCAAGCGGCTGGAGGTCTACCACACCCAGACCGAGCCGATCATCGACTACTACAAGGCCCAGGGCCTGGTGGTCACGATCTCGGCGCTCGGCAAGGTGGAGGACGTCACGACGCGCGCCATGGAGGCGCTCAAGCGTGGCGAGGGCGACAAGTAGTCGTTCGCACGCAGCTACGGCCGCGGTTCCCCTCGGGGGCCGCGGCTGCTGCGTGGGCGGGGCCACCGCCCGGCCCCGTATCGTTGAAGGCGTTCACCGCCGCCGAAGGTCCAGAAAGGCCGTAGCCCCCATGGTGCAGATCAAGACCCCCGAGCAGATCGCCAAGATGCGTGAGGCGGGGCTGGTCGTCGCAGCCATCCACGCGGCGACCCGTGAGGCCGCCGTCCCCGGGGCCACGACCAGGGACCTGGACCAGGTCGCGCGCAAGGTGCTCGCCGAGCACAACGCCAAGCCGAACTTCCTCGGCTACGGCGGCTTCCCCGCGACCATCTGCACGTCGGTGAACGAGGTCGTGGTCCACGGCATCCCCTCCGACGATGTCGTCCTCAAGGACGGGGACGTCATCTCCATCGACTGCGGCGCGATCATCGACGGCTGGCACGGCGACGCCGCCTACACGGCCTTCGTGGGCTCCGGCCACTCCCCGGAGCTGGTCGAGCTCTCCCGGGTCACCGAGGAGTCGATGTGGGCCGGCATCGCGGCCATGAAGCAGGGCAACCGGCTGGTCGACATCTCCCGGGCGATCGAGACGTACATCCGCCGGCAGCCCAAGCCGGGCGGCGGCAAGTACGGGATCATCGAGGACTACGGCGGGCACGGCATCGGCACGGAGATGCACATGGACCCGCACCTGCTGAACTACGTCGACCGCCGGCGCGGCAAGGGCCCGAAGCTGGTGCCCGGGTTCTGCCTCGCGATCGAGCCGATGGTGTCCCTGGGGACGCCGCGGACGGAGGTCCTGGAGGACGACTGGACGGTCGTCACCACGGACGGTACGTGGTCGTCGCACTGGGAGCACTCGGTCGCGCTGACCGAGGAGGGGCCCCTGGTGCTCACGTCTCCCGACGGGGGCAAGGCGAAGCTCGCCGAGCTGGGGATCCAGGCCGCGCCGGATCCGCTGGGCTGAGCGCCGTTCAGGGCGCGCTTAAAGGTCTTGCGATACGGGCAAGCTTCCTCGATTCGTGTTTCCGAGGGGCCTGACGTAGACTGACTCGTCGGCTCTTGTGTACCCGCATGCCTGCATGCGCTCGCACGGAGTCGATCAAGGTAGTCGATTCGAAGGGCGAAGCGTGGCCAAGAAGCAAGGTGCCATCGAGATCGAGGGCACTGTCGTCGAGTCTCTTCCGAACGCCATGTTCAAGGTCGAGCTCCAGAACGGCCACCAGGTCCTGGCACACATCAGCGGCAAGATGCGGATGCACTACATCCGTATCCTCCCTGACGACCGGGTCGTGGTGGAGCTGTCTCCGTACGACCTCACGCGTGGCCGGATCGTCTACCGCTACAAGTAGATCTTGCCTGTGACCCGGCGCCTCGTGCGTTCGGGCTGCCGGCACTGACCCGGAGAACCTCACCCCATGAAGGTCAAGCCGAGCGTCAAGAAGATCTGCGACAAGTGCAGGGTGATCCGCCGTCACGGCCGGGTCATGGTCATCTGCGAGAACCCGCGCCACAAGCAGCGCCAGGGCTGACGCACGACCGATCCCTCTGCATCCATCGCAGAGATTCGCGCGACGCAAGCTGAATAGTTCATACGCAGGGCCCAGGCGGGCGCCGATCCGCCTGACACCCCCGGTCGGAGGCCGGGGACCCAGTTCGTACCTGGTACGGCGGCTGGGAGTCGGTTCTGTGGAAGACCTCCGACAAGCAACTGGAGCCATTGAATGGCACGCGTTTCCGGTGTTGACATCCCGCGCGACAAGCGCGTGGAGATCGCCCTCACCTACGTGTTCGGCATCGGCCGGACCCTCTCGCAGCAGACGCTGGCCGCCACCGGCGTCGACCCGAACACCCGCGTTCGCGACCTCTCCGAGGAGCAGCTCGTCGCGATCCGCGAGTACGTCGACAACAACATCAAGACCGAGGGTGACCTCCGTCGTGAGATCCAGGCCGACATCCGCCGCAAGGTGGAGATCGGTACCTACCAGGGTCTGCGTCACCGTCGCGGTCTGCCCGTCCGCGGTCAGCGCACCAGCACCAACGCGCGTACCCGCAAGGGCCCGCGTCGCGCCATCGCCGGCAAGAAGAAGCCGGGCAAGAAGTAGTCCACAGCGGACGCCTGTCCACGGTCTTCGCTGTAGGACCGACCACCTCCCGTAGGAGTTATAGATGCCCCCCAAGGGTCGTCAGGGCGCTGCCAAGAAGGTGCGCCGCAAGGAAAAGAAGAACGTCGCTCACGGCCACGCGCACATCAAGAGCACGTTCAACAACACGATCGTCTCGATCACGGACCCGTCCGGCAACGTGATCTCCTGGGCCTCCGCCGGCCACGTCGGCTTCAAGGGCTCCCGGAAGTCCACGCCGTTCGCCGCGCAGATGGCCGCCGAGTCGGCTGCCCGCCGCGCCCAGGAGCACGGCATGCGCAAGGTCGACGTGTTCGTGAAGGGCCCGGGTTCCGGTCGTGAGACCGCGATCCGCTCCCTGCAGGCCACGGGCCTCGAGGTCGGCTCCATCCAGGACGTCACCCCGACCCCGCACAACGGCTGCCGTCCGCCGAAGCGCCGCCGCGTCTGACGCGAGGCTGCTGCACGCAGACTGTGGTTCCGGGCGGTACGGCTCCGTAAAAGGGCCGTATCGCCCGTACCCTTGCAGTACCCGCACTCTTCCCGGTGCGGTTTCCGTCGGGCGTCATATAGCGGGCGTCCACGAAAGAAGGATCTGATCCACACATGCTGATCGCTCAGCGTCCCTCGTTGACCGAAGAGGTCGTCGACGAGTTCCGCTCCCGGTTCGTGATCGAGCCGCTGGAGCCGGGCTTCGGCTACACCCTCGGCAACTCCCTGCGCCGGACCCTCCTGTCCTCGATCCCGGGTGCGGCGGTCACGTCCATCCGCATCGACGGCGTGCTGCACGAGTTCACCACCGTGCCGGGCGTCAAGGAGGACGTCACCGACCTGATCCTCAACATCAAGCAGCTGGTCGTCTCCTCGGAGCACGACGAGCCGGTCGTGATGTACCTGCGCAAGCAGGGCCCGGGTCTGGTCACCGCCGCCGACATCGCGCCCCCGGCCGGTGTCGAGGTGCACAACCCCGACCTCGTCCTCGCCACGCTCAACGGCAAGGGCAAGCTGGAGATGGAGCTGACGGTCGAGCGCGGCCGCGGTTACGTCTCCGCCGTGCAGAACAAGCAGGTCGGCCAGGAGATCGGCCGGATCCCGGTCGACTCGATCTACTCGCCGGTGCTCAAGGTCACGTACAAGGTCGAGGCCACGCGTGTCGAGCAGCGGACCGACTTCGACAAGCTGATCGTCGACGTCGAAACCAAGCAGGCCATGCGCCCGCGCGACGCCATGGCGTCGGCCGGAAAGACCCTGGTCGAGCTGTTCGGTCTCGCCCGCGAGCTGAACATCGACGCCGAGGGCATCGACATGGGCCCGTCCCCCACGGACGCCGCCCTGGCCGCCGACCTGGCCCTGCCGATCGAGGAGCTGGAGCTCACCGTTCGGTCGTACAACTGCCTCAAGCGCGAGGGCATCCACTCCGTGGGTGAGCTCGTGGCGCGGTCCGAGGCGGACCTGCTCGACATCCGCAACTTCGGTGCGAAGTCGATCGACGAGGTCAAGGCGAAGCTGGCCGGCATGGGCCTGGCCCTGAAGGACAGCCCGCCCGGATTCGACCCGACCGCCGCCGCGGACGCGTTCGGTGCCGATGACGACGCGGACGCGGGCTTCGTCGAGACCGAGCAGTACTAAGAGCTCGGGTTCGACGGGTCGTTCCAGGCTGCCGTCCGGCTGTGGCTGGTCGCGCAGTTCCCCGCACCCCTTTGGGGCGCGGATCCTCCGGGGTGTCGAAAGGCGCCCCGGATCTCCGACAGGCGACCGCCTGCTCGGATACTGACCCCGGTACCTGATACGGCCGGGGCAGACACCTAGGAGAAACACCATGCCGAAGCCCACCAAGGGTGCCCGTCTGGGCGGCAGCGCCGCGCACGAGAAGCTGATGCTCGCGAACCTCGCGAAGTCGCTGTTCGAGCACGGTCGTATCACCACCACCGAGGCGAAGGCCCGCCGCCTGCGCCCGTACGCCGAGCGTCTGGTCACCAAGGCGAAGAAGGGCGACCTTCACAACCGCCGTCAGGTGCTCCAGGTCATCACGGACAAGAGCGTCGTCCACACGCTCTTCACCGAGATCGGCCCGCGCTACGAGAACCGTCCGGGTGGCTACACCCGCATCACCAAGATCGGTAACCGCCGTGGCGACAACGCGCCCATGGCCGTCATCGAGCTGGTCGAGGGTCTGACGGTGGCGCAGGAGGCGACCGGCGAGGCCGAGGCCGCGACCAAGCGTGCCGCGAAGGACAACGAGGCTGCCGAGGCCCAGGTCGACACGACCAAGGCCGACGAGGCTTCCGCCGAGGAGTCCAAGGACGCGTAAGCGTCTGCCGGGGACTGACGGTCGGCGGCTTGCGGTACGCCGTGGTCGTTCGCGCAGTTCCCCGCGCCCCTGAAGGGCGTCATGGACGGGTCCGTTCCCTTTCGAGGGGGCGGGCCCGTCTTCGTGTGGGTGAGAGGATCCTGGGGTGAGTGAGGAAGTAGCACCCGGTCACGTCCGGGTACGGCTGGATCTCTCCTATGACGGGAGCGAGTTCTCGGGCTGGGCCAAGCAGGCCGGGGGGCGGCGGACCGTGCAGGGGGAGATCGAGGACGCCCTGCGGACCGTGACGCGGTCCGGGGAGACCTACGAGCTGACCGTGGCCGGGCGGACCGACGCCGGTGTGCACGCCCGGGGTCAGGTCGCGCACGTCGATCTGCCGGAGGCCGTCTGGCGTGAGCACCACCAGAAGCTGCTCAAGCGGCTCGCCGGGCGACTGCCCCGGGACGTGCGGGTCTGGGCGCTGAGGGAGGCGCCCAGCGGCTTCAACGCCCGTTTCTCGGCGGTGTGGCGGCGGTACGCCTACCGGGTCACCGACAACCCCGGTGGCGTCGACCCGCTGCTGCGCAACCACGTGCTGTGGCACGACTGGCCGCTCGACGTGGACGCCATGAACGAGGCCGCCGGCGGGCTGCTGGGCGAGCACGACTTCGCCGCCTACTGCAAGAAGCGGGAAGGGGCCACCACCATCCGCACGCTCCAGGAGCTGAGCCTGGTGCGCGGCGACGACGGCATCATCACGGCCACCGTGCGGGCCGACGCCTTCTGCCACAACATGGTGCGTTCGCTCATCGGGGCGCTGCTGTTCGTGGGCGACGGGCACCGGCCGCCGGACTGGCCCGCGAAGGTACTGGCGGCCGGGGTGCGGGACTCGGCCGTGCACGTCGTACGGCCGCACGGGCTGACGCTGGAGGAAGTCGGCTATCCCGCCGACGAGTTGCTCGCCGCGCGCAGCAGGGAGGCGCGGAACAAGCGGTCGCTGCCGTCGGCCGGGTGCTGCTGAGCGCCCGCTACCCGTTCGCCGCGGCCGAGGCCTGGGCCTCGCCGCGGCGGCGGATCTGGTTGAACGTGAACTGCTGGAGGTCGCCGCTGGTGCGGAACACCTCGGCGTCCTTGGTGGTGACGTCCTCGCCGCTGGTGAAGCCCGCGTTGGCGAAGTAGGCGTAGCGGCCGTAGGAGTTGCTCGTCGTGTTGCAGACGGCGGACTCGCAGAAGCCCTTCACGCCGCCGCCCGAGAGCGACTTCACGAAGCTCTTCCTGTCGGTCTGGCTCTTGGCCCTGAGCGCCTGGGCCTCGGTGTCGAAGACCGCCACGCCCATGGTGACCGCGATACCGCCCTTGACGTACGTCACGCGTATCAGGCGCGTGCAGTCGTTGGCCGTGAGGACCTTGCGGAGGGTGCCGCCGGCGGCCGAGGCGCAGCTCCTGGTGTCGGCGGTGGGTCCCTTCTTGTAGACGGTGTCGCCCATCGTCAGCTGGGTGCCCGGGAAGAGCGTCTCCGGGCTGAGCGGGGCCTTGTCCTTCTTCGCGCTGGCGACGAAGTCCTTCGGGTCCAGCGGGGGAGGGGCGCTGGTCGGGGCGAACGACGGGGCCGAGGCCGTGCCGCTGGGGATGTCCGCCGAGGGCAGGGAGGCCGGGTTGTTGGACCGGTCGTCGCCGTTGGCCGAGACCACGGCCACCGCGACGGCGGTGCCGATCGCGACCGTGGCGAGCGCGCCGCCGCCGACGAGCAGCAGGCGGCGCCGCTTGTTGCGGGCCTCGGAGGCTTCAGCGAGCGCCGCCCAGTCCGGGGACTGGCCGACCCCGCTGCTCCAGGGCTGCTGCGACTGCGGTTTCCAGGGATCCCACTGGGACTGAGGTCCCCCCTGCCCATAGCTCATGGGGCGCATCTTAGACGGGACATGGGGCGTGCTGGTCCGCCTGGACGGGCCGCGCAGCCCCTAGCGTTCCTCCCATGCGCACGGGCAAAGGCGACATCTGCGGGTGGTTGGGGCGACTGCTGCCGGCCGTGCTGCTGCTGGTCTGTCTGGCGGTGGGACCGGCCGCGGCGGCCGGGGTGTGGCCGTCCGTCGTGGTCGGGGCGGTGCGGGCCCTCCGCCGGGCGCGCGGGGGCGTCTCCCCGGCGCGGTGGTGCGCCGGGGTGGTGGCCGATGTGGTGTTCCCGGCCGTGTTCCCGTACGCGCGGCCGGTGCGGCGGCGAACCCTGCGCAGGGCCGTCACGCTGTGTGCCGCGCTGTGCGCACGGAGGAGCGTCCGGCGGCGGTGATCCCGCGTTTTGACCCTTGTCGAACGCCCCGGTATTCTGCTTGTTCGTTGTGTATTGGCTTGCTCATTCTCACGGGACGGGCCCTTACACCGGTCCACCGGGCCGATGACCAGCGACCAGCACGCGGTTTGCGTCACCGCAGTGCGGTCAAGGCTGTCGTGATCGTTTCGGTGACCTGTTCAGGACCATTCACTCGAAGCGAAGGCTACGAACCGTGCGTACGTACAGCCCCAAGCCCGGCGATGTGACGCGCCAGTGGCACGTCATTGACGCTCAGGACGTCGTCCTGGGCCGTCTCGCCTCCACCGCAGCGACCCTTCTCCGGGGCAAGCACAAGCCGATCTACGCGCCGCACGTCGACGCTGGTGACTTCGTCATCATCATCAACGCCGACAAGGTGCACCTCTCCGGCAACAAGCGCACCCAGAAGATGGCGTACCGCCACTCCGGCTACCCGGGTGGTCTGCGCTCCGTCCGTTACGACGAGCTGCTCGACAAGAACCCCGAGAAGGCCATCGAGAAGGCCGTCAAGGGCATGCTCCCCAAGAACACTCTGGGCCGTCAGATGCTCTCGAAGCTGAAGGTCTACAAGGGTGACCAGCACCCGCACGGCGCGCAGCAGCCGCAGCCGTACGAGATCACCCAGGTCGCGCAGTAAGTCCGGCCACCCCCTAAGACTGAAGAGAATCTGAGGAGAATCGTGGCCGAGACCACTGCCGAGCAGCCGCTCGAAGAGCTTGACATCGACAGCTACACCACCGAGTCCGAGGTCCCCGTCGAGGGCGAGTACACCTCGGAGTCCATGGCGTCCCGCTTCGGCGAGCCCCAGCCGGCCGCCGGCCTGGGCCGTCGCAAGAACGCCATCGCCCGCGTCCGGATCGTCCCGGGCACCGGCAAGTGGAAGATCAACGGTCGCACCCTCGAGGACTACTTCCCGAACAAGGTGCACCAGCAGGAAGTCAACGAGCCGTTCAAGGTCCTCGAGCTCGAGGGCCGCTACGACGTCATCGCCCGCATCGCCGGTGGCGGTGTCTCCGGTCAGGCCGGTGCGCTCCGTCTCGGTGTCGCCCGCGCGCTGAACGAGGCCGACGTCGACAACAACCGCGGCCCGCTGAAGAAGGCCGGCTTCCTCCGCCGCGACGACCGTGCGGTCGAGCGCAAGAAGGCCGGTCTGAAGAAGGCCCGCAAGGCTCCGCAGTACAGCAAGCGCTAATCGCGTCGCCCGTCCTCGCGACTGGCTTCGCCTCGATCGCCCCGGCGGCACGGTTGTGCTGCCGGGGCGGTTCGTTTACACAACCCGTACCGGCCCCGGACGGTCTCAGGGGACGTACTCGGGAATGTGAGCCGCATTCCCTTCAGCAATACGGAGGACACCACTGTGGGACGACTCTTCGGCACGGACGGCGTGCGCGGTGTCGCCAACGCGGATCTCACGGCGGAGATGGCCCTGGGCCTGTCCGTGGCCGCGGCGCACGTACTGGCCGAGGCGGGCACGTTCGAGGGGCACCGGCCCACCGCTGTCGTCGGGCGTGACCCGCGCGCGTCCGGGGAGTTCCTGGAAGCCGCCGTGGTCGCGGGCCTCGCCAGCGCCGGTGTGGACGTCCTGCGCGTCGGTGTGCTGCCGACGCCCGCGGTGGCCTTCCTGACCGCGTCGCTCGGGGCCGACCTGGGGGTGATGCTCTCCGCGAGCCACAACGCCATGCCCGACAACGGCATCAAGTTCTTCGCCCGCGGCGGCCACAAGCTCGCCGACGAGCTGGAGGACCGGATCGAGTCCGTCTACGAGGAGCACCGCACCGGCGCCCCCTGGGACCGGCCGACCGGCGCCGGGGTGGGCCGGGTGCGCGACTACGACGAGGGCTTCGACCGGTACGTCGAGCACCTGCTGGGTGTCCTGCCGAACCGTCTCGACGGGTTGAAGGTCGTCCTCGACGAGGCGCACGGTGCCGCCGCCCGGGTCTCGCCCGAGGCGTTCCAGCGGGCCGGCGCCGAGGTCGTCACGATCGGGGCCGAGCCGGACGGGCTCAACATCAACGACGGGTGCGGCTCGACCCACCTGGACAAGCTCAAGGCGGCGGTCGTCGAGCACGGGGCCGACCTGGGCATCGCGCACGACGGCGACGCCGACCGGTGCCTCGCCGTGGACCACACCGGCGAGGAGGTGGACGGCGACCAGATCCTCGCCGTGCTGGCCCTGGCCATGCGGGAGCAGTCCGCGCTGCGGTCCGAGACGGTCGTGGCCACCGTGATGTCGAACCTCGGCTTCAAGCTCGCCATGGAGCGGGAGGGCATCCGGCTGGTGCAGACCGCGGTGGGCGACCGGTACGTGCTGGAGGAGATGAAGGAGCACGGGTTCGCGCTCGGCGGCGAGCAGTCCGGGCACGTGATCATCCTCGACCACGCGACGACCGGTGACGGCACGCTCACCGGCCTGCTGCTGGCGGCGCGGGTCGCCGGGAGCGGGCGTCCGCTGCGGGAGCTGGCCTCCGTGATGGAGCGGCTGCCGCAGGTGCTGGTCAATGTGCCGGACGTGGACAGGTCCCGGGTGAAGACGTCCGCGGAGCTGGCGGCGGCCGTCGCCGACGCGGAGCGGGAGCTCGGGTCCACCGGGCGGGTGCTGCTGCGGCCCTCCGGGACCGAGCCGCTGGTCCGGGTGATGGTGGAGGCGGCCGATATCGAGCAGGCCCGGTCCGTGGCGGGGCGGCTGGCCGATGTGGTGAAGTCCGCGCTGGGGTAGTGGGCCGGGCCGGGGCGGGGGCCGCGGTGGTGTGCGGGCTGCCCGCCGGGTGTGGCTTGCCGCGCCCACGCGGCGGAGCCGCACATCGAGACAGCCCCGCGCCCCTTCAGGCGGTGTCCCCCCGGCGTTGCACCGCCCACAGTCTCTTCTGGACCAGAAGGGTCAGCGTGCCGGCGACGACGATGCCCAGCAGGTTCAGCAGGAGCTGTTCCGTGGAGCCCCAGGTCTGTCTCGTGTCGCCGTAGCTGAGGGCCACGGCCGCGTTGGCGGCGGCGGGGATCGTCGTCACCGAGATGGCCACGCCCACCAGGGCGCCCGACTTGGCCGAGGTCAGGGAGAGGGTGCCGGCGATGCCGGCCAGGACCGCCACGACGAAGGAGAACCAGTCGGGGGCGTAGATGAAGCCGGTGTTGGGGCGGTCGGCTTTCAACTGGGCCTTGCTGAACAGGTCGACCGCGTCCATGAAGAGGCTGAAGGCGACCGTCACCGCCATCGCCGCGGCGAAGCCCACCACCAGGGCGATGAGCGAGCGTGCGGCCAGGCGCGGCCGGCGGCGGACGATCGCGGTGCTGATGCCGGCGAGCGGGCCGAACTCTGGGCCCACCGCCATGGCGCCGACGATCAGGATCGCGTTGTCCAGGACCACGCCGCAGGCGGCGATCATCGTGGCGAGCGTGATGAACGCGAGGTAGGTGACGGAGAGGGTGGACTCCTCGTGGGTCGCGTCGGACAGCTGCTCCCACAGGACCGCGTCCGACCCCTCGCCGGGCGCTTCGGCCTCGGCCTTCTCGGCCCGCTCCGACAGCGACAGGTCGATGGCCTCGACGGCGATGGAGCCGCTCGTGTCGAGTCCGGTCTCCCGCAGCCGGGCGAGGAGTTCGTCCCCCGCCTCGCGTGCCACGTCGCACATCACCACGTCCCCGGCCGGGTCGCGGGCGCAGTCCGGCAGGACGACGAGGTGCGTGGTGCCGACCGTCTCCTCGATCAGCCGCACCACTTCGCCGGTCTTCCGGTGCGGTGTGATCAGGCGCAGATGAAGCATGGCGACCATCTAACCGGTCCTCGCCCGGGTGTCACAGCTTGCGCAGGCTCAGGCGCTGCACCTTGTGGTCCGGGCCCTTGCGCACGACGAGGGTGGCGCGGCCGCGGGTGGGGGCGATGTTCTCCACCAGGTTCGGCCGGTTGATCGTGCGCCACATCGTGCGGGCGTAGTCGAGGGCCTCCTCCTCGGAGACCTGGGTGTACTTGCGGAAGTACGAGGACGGGTTCTGGAAGGCCGTCGCGCGCAGCTTGCGGAAGCGGTTGAGGTACCAGCGCTCGATGTCCTCGACGCGGGCGTCGACGTAGACGCTGAAGTCGAAGTAGTCGGCGAGGCCGACCCGGGTGCGGCCGTCCTTGCCGGGCAGGGCGGGCTGCAGGACGTTCAGGCCCTCGACGATCAGGATGTCCGGGCGGCGCACCGTCAGGCGCTCGTCGGGGACGATGTCGTAGATCAGGTGGGAGTAGACGGGGGCCGTGACCTCGTCCTTGCCGGCCTTGATGTCGGCGACGAAGCGGGTGAGGGCGCGGCGGTCGTAGGACTCTGGGAAGCCCTTGCGGGACATCAGGCCGCGGGCCTGCAGTTCCCGGGTGGGCAGCAGGAAGCCGTCGGTGGTGACCAGCTCGACGCGCGGGTGCTCGGGCCAGCGGGAGAGCAGGGCCTGCAGCAGGCGGGCGACCGTGGACTTGCCGACGGCGACCGAGCCGGCGACCCCTATGACGAACGGGGTGCCCGACTGGGAGCCCTGCTCGCCGAGGAAGGTGTTCAGGGCTCCTCTGAGACCGTCCGTGGCGCCGACGTAGAGGTTGAGGAGCCGGGACAGCGGGAGGTAGATGTCGCGTACCTCGTCCAGGTCGATCACGTCGCCGAGACCGCGCAGCTTCTCGACCTCCTCGGCCGTCAGGGGCAGCGGCGTCTTGTCACGCAGCGCGCTCCATTCGGCTCGGGTGAGGTCGACGTAGGGAGTCGCCTCCGGGCGGGGCCGGTGGGCGCTCCGGGGCATCGAGGAGACCGGAGAGATCACAGTCCATTGTTACGGGCGTACGAACGGACGGTGAGGTGGGATCCGTCACGCGTGCGCTTCAGGCCTCCCGGCGGGGGAGAAATCCGGCCAACGGGAGGAATGTCAGTGGCGTGCGTCACAGTTGTCGGAAGGGTGGGCCCAGTCCGGGGTCCACGGATCCCGAGGGGGTGACCCATGACGTACGCGATCGAGGCGGAAGGCCTGGTCAAACGGTTCCGGGAGACCGAGGCGCTGGCCGGTGTCGACCTCGCGGCCCGCAAGGGCACGGTGCTCGGGCTGCTGGGTCCCAACGGCGCCGGGAAGACGACCGCGGTGCGGATCTTCGCCACGCTGCTGCGGCCCGACGGGGGACGGGCCCGGGTGGCCGGGCACGACGTGGTCCGCGAGGCCGGGCTCGTGCGCTCCCTGGTCGGACTGACCGGGCAGTACGCGGCGGTCGACGAGAACCTCACCGGCACGGAGAACCTGCTGCTCATCGGGCGGCTGCTCGGGTTGCCGCGGCGGGAGGCCAAGGCCCGCGCCGGGGAGCTGCTGGAGCGCTTCCAGCTGACGCACGCGGCCGGGCGGGCAGCGAAGACCTACTCGGGAGGCATGCGCCGGCGCCTGGACCTCGCGGCCAGCCTGGTCGGCCGGCCCAGCATCCTCTTCCTCGACGAACCCACCACCGGCCTCGACCCGCGCAGCCGCGGCGAGCTGTGGGACCTGCTGCGCGGCCTGGTCGCGGACGGGGCGACCGCCCTGCTGACCACGCAGTACCTGAACGAGGCCGATGTGCTCGCCGACGACATCGTGGTGATCGACAAGGGCCGGGTGATCGCCGAGGGCACGCCCGACCGGCTGAAGGAGCAGGTCGGCGGGCAGGTGCTGGAGCTGCGGCCGATCCTCGGCCAGGATCTCGCGCGGGCGCACGCGCTGGTGGCCGCGGCCGCCGGGTCCGAGGCGCGGATCGAGGGCGAGACGGTCACCGCGCCCGTGAAGGACCCCGAGCTGATGCCGGCCGTCGTGCGCGCGCTCGACCGGGAGGGCATCGCCGTGGGGGAACTGGCCCTGCGCCGCTCCTCGCTGGACGAGGTGTTCCTCTCCCTGACCGGCCACCGCGCCGAACCGGGCGGGCAAGGGCAGGACGGTGAGGCGCACGCCCGCAACGAGGGCGAGGGCGAGCTGGAGCGGGCGGTGAGCCGGTCATGACCGCCACGACCGTCACGGCGCCGGTCACCTCCTCGGGCCGGGTGCCGGCCCTCGCCGGGGTGCGGCAGACCTTCACCATGGCCTGGCGGAGCCTGGTCGCCGTCAAGCACAACCCGCTCGAACTGGTCGACTACAGCATCACGCCGATCATGTTCGTGTTCCTGTTCACCTACGTGCTGGGCGGGCAGATGGCCGGGTCGCCCGAGGCGTACCTGAAGTACGCGCTGCCCGGGATCATCGTGCAGAACACCCTGTTCATGACGGTGTACACGGCGATGGCCCTCAACACCGACCTCACCAAGGGCGTCTTCGACCGGCTGCGCAGCCTGCCCATCGCCCGCTCCGCCCCGCTGGTCGGACGCATCACCGCCGACCTGGCCAAGCACGTCTGGGCGATGCTGCTGATGATCGCCCTCGGGCTCGCGCTCGGCTTCCGGGTCACCGGCGGCTTCGGCGGGTTCCTGCTCGGCGTGCTGCTGGTGGTGGTGTTCGCGGCGGCCGTCTCCTGGTGCGCGGTGCTGATCGGGATGCTGGCCGGTGACGCGGAGAAGGTGCAGGCGTTCGCCTTCACGCTGATCTTCCCGATCACCTTCACCAGCAGCGCGTTCGTCGTCGTCGACACCATGCCGGGCTGGCTCCAGGCGTGGAGCGACGTCAATCCGGTCACCCATCTGTCGGACGCGTTCCGCGGGCTGCTGGTCGGCGGGCCGGTGGCCGAGCCGGTGCTGTGGTCCCTGGTGTGGGCGGCCGGGATCGCCCTGGTCTTCTGCCCCCTGGCGATGAGGGCGTATCGCGCGAAGGTCTGACAGTGGGGGGCCGAGCCGTCGTACCCCGGCGGTAATTTCCGATTTCGGGCACGCAACGGCCCTTTCGGCGCGGGAATCGACCCTAAGCTGCCGCCCATGTGTGGAATCGTGGGATACGTGGGGCCGCAGTCGGCGCTCGAGGTCGTGATGGCCGGGCTGAAGCGGCTGGAGTACCGGGGCTACGACTCGGCGGGCGTCGCCGTCCTGGCCGACGGCGGGCTCGCGACGGCCAAGAAGGCCGGCAAGCTCCTCAACCTGGAGAAGGAACTGGACGGCAGGCCGCTGCCGACGGGCACGACGGGCATCGGCCACACCCGGTGGGCCACCCACGGCGGACCGACCGACGCCAACGCCCACCCGCACATCGACAACGCGGGACGCGTCGCGGTCGTCCACAACGGCATCATCGAGAACTTCGCCGCCCTGCGGGACGAGCTGCGGGAGCGCGGCCACGCGCTGTCCTCGGAGACCGACACCGAGGTCGTCGCGCACCTGCTCGCCGAGGAGTTCTCCTCCTGCGCGGACCTCGCCGAGGCGATGCGGCTGGTGTGCCGCCGGCTGGAGGGCGCGTTCACGCTGGTCGCCGTGCACGCCGACGAGCCCGACGTGGTGGTGGGCGCCCGGCGCAACTCGCCGCTGGTGGTGGGTGTCGGCGAGGGCGAGGCCTTCCTCGCCTCGGACGTCGCCGCGTTCATCGAGCACACCCGGTCCGCGATCGAGCTGGGGCAGGACCAGGTCGTGGAGCTGCGCCGGGACGGCGTGGTGGTGACGGGCTTCGACGGCCGCCCGGCCGACGTGCGCTCCTACCACGTGGACTGGGACGCCTCGGCCGCCGAGAAGGGCGGCTACGACTACTTCATGCTCAAGGAGATCGCCGAGCAGCCCAAGGCGGTCGCCGACACCCTGCTGGGCCGGATCGACGGCTCGGGTTCGCTGACCCTGGACGAGGTGCGCATCCCGCCGCGGGTGCTGCGCGAGATCGACAAGGTCGTCATCGTCGCCTGCGGGACGGCCTTCCACGCCGGGATGATCGCCAAGTACGCCATCGAGCACTGGACGCGCATCCCGTGCGAGGTGGAGCTGGCCAGCGAGTTCCGCTACCGGGACCCGATCCTGGACGCGCAGACCCTGGTCGTCGCCATCTCCCAGTCCGGCGAGACCATGGACACCCTCATGGCGCTGCGGCACGCCCGCGAGCAGGGTTCCAAGGTGCTGGCGATCTGCAACACCAACGGCTCGACGATCCCGCGCGAGTCCGACGCCGTGCTGTACACGCACGCCGGGCCGGAGGTGGCCGTCGCCTCCACGAAGGCGTTCCTGACGCAGCTCGTCGCCTGCTACCTGGTCGCCCTGTACCTCGGCCAGGTCCGGGGCACCAAGTGGGGCGACGAGATCCGGGCGGTGATCCGCGACCTGTCCTCCATCTCAGGGGCGGTCGAGCGGGTGCTCGGGACCATGGAGCCGGTGCGGGAGCTGGCGCGCACGCTCGCTTCGAAGAACACGGTGCTGTTCCTCGGACGCCACGTGGGCTACCCGGTGGCCCTGGAGGGCGCGCTCAAGCTCAAGGAGCTGGCGTACATGCACGCCGAGGGCTTCGCGGCCGGGGAGCTCAAGCACGGGCCGATCGCGCTGATCGAGGAGGACCTGCCGGTCGTCGTGGTCGTGCCGTCGCCGCGCGGGCGGTCGGTGCTGCACGACAAGATCGTGTCCAACATCCAGGAGATCCGGGCGCGGGGCGCGCGGACGATCGTCATCGCCGAGGAGGGCGACGAGGCGGTGGTGCCCTACGCGGACCATCTGATCCGGGTCCCGGCCACGCCGACCCTGCTGCAGCCGCTGGTGGCCACGGTGCCGTTGCAGGTGTTCGCGTGCGAACTGGCGACGGCCCGCGGCAACGAGGTGGACCAGCCGAGGAACCTCGCGAAGTCGGTGACCGTGGAGTGAGCGACGGGGGCGAACGGCCGCTGCCGTTCGCCCCCGTCCCAGCCGTCCGGCCGGGTGGCTACCAGTTGATGCAGGTCTTCGGGACCCAGCCGTCGACCTTGTCGCCGCCGTAGTACCACAGGTTGCTCTTCTTGCCGCAGGCCTTGTACGACCCGCCCTTGTAGGCCTTGCCGTCGTTGCAGACGGCGCCGCGCTCGCCCTTGCCCCAGATGCCGAGGGCCGTGGCGGAGGTCTTCGGCGTGGCGCGGACCTTGACGGTCTCCTTGGCCTTGACGTTCACGATGGCCTTGCTGCAGTCCCTCGGCGGCGCCGCGGCGGCGGTGCCGGCGGTGGCGACGGTGCCGGTGAGGGCCGTGGCGAGGAGAGCTGCCGAAGTGGCCGCGGTCCCCAGCGACGTGACCTTCATGGTGGTGCGTTCCTCCCGTTGTGCGCGATGCCGTGTGCACATCGCGGTCATCGCGAACTGTACAAGGGGGAGGGGGAGTTCGGGATCGTGGGTCAGTACGGGTAGGTCCAGAAGTTCCCGTGGTCTCCGTCCATCCGCGAGGTGCCGTTGACGTGCACCGTGTCCGCGTGCAGGCGGTAGCGGCCCGGTGGACATCGCGCGGGAGCGGGGCCACACGCATCTGCTGGAAGGAGCCGCCCGTCCCTGGTGCGCTGTGTGCGCCAGGCGCCGTGCGCGACCAGCCGGGAGACGACCCCGGCCGAGGCGCCGTGCCAGGCGGCCTGGTGCAGCGGGGCGAATCCGGTGCGGTTGCCGGGGCGGGCGGGGTTGACCCGCTCGGGATGGTCCGCCAGCTCCCCGGACACACCGTCCCACTGGGCGTCCCGGGCCAGGTCCGCGGACCGGTCGCGCTCCTTCGGGTTCCAGTCCCCGTAGCGCCCGCGGTCGGTGAGGCCGTCCCATTCCATGCCGGTCATGCCAGGTGGCGGGAAGGGGGCCGGTGCCGGCGGGGAACGCCCCCGGCTGACCGTAGGGTGCTGGGCATGAGCATCATCGGGGTCGGGATCGACGTCGCCGAGATCGATCGGTTCGCGGCGTCCCTGGAGCGTACGCCGGCACTGGCCGAGCGGCTGTTCGTGGAGCGGGAGTTGCTGCTGCCCAGCGGGGAACGCCGCGGTGTCGCCTCCTTGGCCGCCCGGTTCGCCGCCAAGGAGGCCCTGGCCAAGGCGCTCGGCGCGCCCGGCGGGCTGCTGTGGACCGACGCCGAGGTGTACGTGGAGGACAGCGGGCAGCCCCGGCTGCGGGTGACCGGGACGGTGGCCGCGCGGGCCGCCCAGCTCGGCGTACGGTCCTGGCACGTGTCCCTGAGCCATGACGCCGGGGTGGCCTCGGCCGTCGTCGTCGCCGAGGCGTGACGTGGGGCGACGGTCCAGCGCGTCGCCCCCGGGGAGCGACGGTACCCGGTGAGCCCGCCGCGCCCGGCGCCGTGCCCGTCGCCGAAGGTGCCGAGGGCCGGGAAACGCAGACGGGAGGTGTGACATGGTCACGGTGAAAGGGGTCGACCCGCGCGGTGGGCAGCACTGCGAGACGACGGCGCTGGGAGTGCTCCTGCGGCACCAGGGCATCGATCTGTCCGAGCCCATGCTCTTCGGCCTCGGTTCCGGCCTGTCGTTCGTCTACTGGGACGGCAGGAACATGGACTTCCCGTTCCTCGGAGGACGGGTCAAGCCCTTCGAGCTCACCCGGAACCTGGCCCGCAACCTCGGTCTGGACCTCGTGGTGCGGGAGACCGCGTCCGCCCGCAAGGGCTGGGAGAACGTGACGGCGGCCGTCGACGCCGGGCATCCCGTCGGACTCCAGCTCGACAGCCACCACCTGGACTACTTCACCTCCAAGGCGCACTTCGGCGGTCACGTCGTCGCCCTGTACGGCTACGACGACCGCGAGGCCCACCTCGTCGACACCGAGCAGCAGGGGGGTGCGGTGTCCACCTCCCTGGCCGGGCTCGCCCGGGCCAGGGCCGCGCGCGGCCCGATGACGGCCCGGCACCGGTCGTTCACCCTCACCGCCGCCGGGAAGCCGCCGGAACCGCGCGACCGCATCGCCCCCGCCGTCACCGCCTGCGCCGACGCCTTCCTCGCCCCGCCCATCGCCAACCTCGGCCACCGGGGCATCGAGAAGGCCGGCGGACTCGTGCCCGGCTGGCTGCGGCGCGCCCACGACCCGCGGCGGGACCTGCCGCAGGCCGCCCTCCTGATGGAGAAGGCCGGCACCGGCGGCGCCCTGTTCCGCAACCTGTACCGCGACTTCCTCGCCGAGTGCGGCCGGTGGCTCGACAGCCGGCCGCTGCGGACCGGGCACGCGCTCTACACCGAGGCGGCCGCCCTGTGGACGGAGGTGGCGGCGCTGATCGCGCGGGCCGGCGAGTCGGAGGACGGGCAGTGCCTCGTGCGGGCGGGTGCCCTCCTGTCCGACCTCGCCCGCATCGAACGCCAGGCCATGGAGGCGCTGAGCCGCCTGCGCGCGTGAAGCCCTCGCCCGGCGAGGACTTCACGCGGTGTGCGGTGTCAGCAGATCGACTGGCTGGTGTTGACCCGGGTGATGTTGCGGAACGTCGTGTTCTCGCCGCACGGGCTCTCCCTGATGGCCGAGTCGGTGACCGTCAGGTTCTGGATGGTGATGTCCCTGTTGTTCGGGAACTCCGAGCGCGCGGCCAGGCGCAGTTCACCGCCGCCGGTGATGGTGCCGCTCTGGGCGGCCAGATTGACGTTGTAGCAGTTCTCGATCAGGACCGAGTTGTTGCCGGTCCGGGTGAGCGTCAGCCGGTCGATGACGGCCCCGCCGCTCTCCGAGACGCAGAACACGCCGCGTCCGCCGCCGCGCGCGACGACCTCGCCGACCCGGATGTTGGTGGGGTAGCCGCTGCCGACCCGGCCGTTGCGGTTGGCCATGCGGAAGGCGGCGTAGCCGGTGCCCGTGCCCGCGTTCTCCGCGTCCACCTTGCCGACGGTGGCGTTGACGGTCTGGTTGAGCAGCAGGCCGGACTCGCCGACGTTGCGGGCCGTCACGGTGCCCACGGTCAGGCCGTCCACGCCGTACGTCTCGACCGCGTGGCTGGAGGCGCCGGAGACGTAGACGTTGTCGATGCGGACGTTGCGGGTCCACTGGCTGGTGTCGCCGCGGTTGTCGATGCGCACGCCCAGCCCGGCGGACAGGCGCATGTCGATCTGGCCCAGCACGACGTTCTGCACGTTGCGCAGGAAGATGCCGTACAGCGGCGTGCCCGTGAGCTTGAGGTTCTGGACCTCCACGTCCCGCGTGCCGCGCGAGTAGACCGGCGCCTGGTCGCCCGAGCCGCTGCCGGTGACGTTGATCGTGCCGCACACGTCGAGGACGGTGTAGCTGGGCAGCGAGATGCGGGAGCCCGCCGGGACGGAACCCGAGCCGCGGACCACGACCCGTTCCTTCGCGGTGCGCCCGGAGCTGAGGCTGTTGACGGCCGCCTGGACGGCCGCGCGCATGTCGGTGCCGGTGTAGACCGTGCTGCCGCCGCGCCGGGCGGTCCAGGTGCTGCCGCTCTGCACGGCCTCGGCCTGGAAGGAGCCGTCTCCGCAGGCCAGGGCGCGCGTGGGGGCGGCGGTGGCGGGGGTGTTCAGGGTGCCGGCGGCGGTGAGGAGGGCGGTGGCGCCGGCGGCGGCCAGTAATGCGGCTCTGCGTCCCATGGGGGCCTCGGTTTCGTCGAAACGTGGGGGGTGTGCAAGCGCTTTCTGCGCGGCCGGGAGTCTGGCAAAGGCCCGCCGGGGCGTCAATGGAGGCGACACGGAAAGCAGTTGCGCCGGGTGCGCGGGAGTGGCCGGGGGGTCGTACGGGAAACTCGACCCTCATGCGGAGTGCGTACAGCGTGGACACGGTCAGGACCGCCGAACGGGAGCTGATGGCCCGGCTGCCGGAGGGGGCGCTGATGCAACGCGCCGCCGCCGGGCTCGCCGCGGCCTGCGCCGACCTGCTGGGGCGGGTGTACGGCAGGCGGGTGGTGCTGCTGGTCGGCAGCGGGGACAACGGCGGTGACGCGCTGTACGCCGGGGCCCGGCTGGCCCGGCGCGGGGCCGGGGTCACGGCGGTGCTGCTCGCGCCGGAGCGGGCGCACGCGGCGGGGCTGGCGGCGCTGCGGCGGGCCGGGGGGCGGAGCGTCGGGGTCGGTGGGGCGGCCGGGGCCGGTGAGGCCGGAGGCGGTGACGGTGGTGCCGGAGGCGATGGCGGTGGTGCCGGAGCCGACGGCGGTGGTGGCGGTGGTGCCGGGGGTCGTGGGGTCGAGGAGTTGATCGAGCGGGCCGATCTCGTCGTCGACGGCATCGTCGGGATCGGCGGCAAGGGCGGGTTGCGGCCCGAGGCGGTACCGCTGGCCGCGGCCGCCGCGCGGTCGCGCGGGGCCGTGGTCGCCGTCGATCTGCCGAGCGGGGTGGACGCCGGCACCGGGGAGGTGCGCGGCGCCGCGATCCGGGCCGATGTGACGGTGACGTTCGGGACGCACAAGCCGGGTCTGCTCATCGACCCGGCGCGCGAGTACGCCGGGTCGGTGCGGCTGGTCGATATCGGCCTGGACCTGCCGGCGGAGCCGGAGCTGGAGGCGCTGCAGCACGCGGACGTGGCCCGGCTGCTGCCGGTGCCGCGGGCGGAGAGCGACAAGTACCGGCGGGGGGTCGTCGGCATCGCGGCCGGGTCGGCCCGGTACCCGGGGGCCGCGGTCCTCGCCGTCGCGGGGGCGCTGCGGGGCGGGGCCGGTGCCGTGCGGTACGTCGGACCGGCCGGGGACGCGGTGATCGCCCGGTTTCCCGAGACGCTCGTGTCGGACCGGGGACCGAAGCACGCCGGGCGGGTGCAGGCCTGGGTCGTCGGGCCCGGGGCGGGGGACGACGCGGCGACGGTCGGGGAGGTGCTGGCCGCTGACGTGCCGGTGCTGGTCGACGCGGACGGGCTGCGGCTGGCGGACGCGGAGGCCGTGCGGGGGCGCGGGGCGCCGACGCTGCTGACACCGCACGCCGGGGAGGCCGCGGCGCTGCTCGGGGTGGAGCGCCGGGAGGTCGAGGAGCGGCGGCTGGCCGCGGCGCGGGAACTGGCGGGGCGGTACGGGGCGACCGTGCTGCTGAAGGGGTCGACGACGCTGGTGACCGGGCCGGGGGGCGGTGCGGTGCGGGTGAATCCCACGGGCACGCCGTGGCTCGCCACGGCGGGCAGCGGGGACGTGCTGTCGGGACTGGCCGGGTCGTTGCTGGCGGCCGGGCTGTCCGCGGTGGACGCGGGCAGCGCGGGCGCGTACCTGCACGGGCTGGCCGGGCGGCTGGCGGCGGACGGGGCGCCGGTGGGGGCGCACGATGTGGCGGCGGCGATTCCGCAGGCCTGGCGGAACGTGCTGGGGTGAGGGCAGGCACCCGAACCGCCCGGCTTTGGAGGCTGCCGCCCCAGGGAGGTGTCCGGTGCGCGGCCACCCGGTGGTGCGCGTGGACCTCGACCGGCGGCTGACGTGGATGCGGAAGGGCAGGACGGTCGTGTGCGGGGCGGTGCCCGTCCGCAGCGGGCGGGCCGGGTACCGCACACGGGCCGGGTGGCGCAGGACCGACTGGCGGCACAGGCGCCACTGGCCGACGCGGTACCGCAACCCCGATGCCCTCCCTCCCGGTTCTTCAGCGGTGCGCCGCGGCCGGCGCGCGGCGGCCCGGGCGTAGCCGACCTGCTGGCGGGGCCGGTGCCCCGGGCGGGTGGGGGCCCTCTGAGACACTGGGCGCGATGAGCGAGAGAACAGCCCCGCGGACCGCGCCCCTGCGGGCCCGCGCCGAAATCGACCTGGCCGCCCTGCGGGCCAACGTGCGGGCCCTGCGTGCCCATGCCCCGGGCGCGGCCGTGATGGCCGTGGTGAAGTCCGAGGCGTACGGCCACGGGGCTGTGCCGTGCGCCCGCGCCGCCGTCGCCGCGGGAGCGAGCTGGCTGGGCACGGCCACGCCCGAGGAGGCCCTCGCCCTGCGGGCCGCCGGACTGCCGGGCCGCATCATGTGCTGGCTGTGGACGCCCGGCGGGCCCTGGCGCGAGGCCATCGAGGCCGACCTGGACGTCTCCGTCAGCGGCCTGTGGGCCCTGCGGGAGGTCACCGGGGCGGCCCGGCCGGCCGGCCGGCCCGCGCGGGTGCAGCTCAAGGCCGACACCGGGCTCGGGCGCAACGGCTGCCAGCCCGGGGAGGACTGGGCCGCCCTGGTCGGCGAGGCCCTGCGCGCCGAGGCCGAGGGGCTGCTGCGCGTCACCGGCCTGTGGTCGCACTTCGCCTGCGCCGACGAGCCCGGGCACCCCTCCATCGCCGCGCAGCTCGGCCTGTTCCGCGAGATGGTCGCCTACGCCGAGGGACAGGGCGTGCGGCCCGAGGTCCGGCACATCGCCAACTCGCCGGCCACGCTCACGCTCCCCGAAAGCCATTTCGACCTGGTCCGCACCGGCATCGCCACCTACGGCATCTCGCCCAGCCCCGAGCTGGGCACCCCGGCCGACTTCGGGCTGCGCCCGGTGATGACGCTGTCCGCCTCGCTCGCCCTGGTCAAGCAGGTCCCGGGCGGGCACGGCGTCAGCTACGGCCACCGGTACGTCACGCCCGGCGAGACCACCCTCGGCCTCGTCCCGCTCGGCTACGCGGACGGCATCCCGCGGCACGCCTCCTCGGCCGGCCCGGTGCTGGTCGAGGGCAAGTGGCGGACCATCGCGGGGCGGGTCGCCATGGACCAGTTCGTCGTCGACCTGGGCGGCGACGCGCCGGCGCCGGGCGCCGAGGCCGTCCTCTTCGGGCCCGGGGACCGCGGGGAGCCCACCGCCGAGGACTGGGCGCAGGCGGCCGGAACCATCGCCTACGAGATCGTGACCCGGATCGGAACGCGCGTTCCCCGCGTCTATGTGAATGAGGAACAGGACGGGTAACCCGCACCGGTAGGACGGGTCACGCGAGGAACGACAGGCACCCTGGTAACAGGGCCACCATCAGCCACACGGCATCATCCGGCCCGGCGAGTCACCCGACCGGCAGCCCGGCGAAGAGGAGCGGTACGTGAGCGAGAGCAGTGCGGAGGTCGTCGCGGACGTCGCCTCCGCGGCCGTCGCGGCCTCCGCCGCGGGGGCGGCGGGGGGCTGGCGCCGGGCGACCGGCCTCGCCGGCGTCGCGATAGGCGTGGTGGCCACGGGCGCGGCCGCCGGCGTCGCCCTGGAGCGGATGACGGTCGGCCGGGGCATGCGGCAGAAGGCCCGGCTCGCCCTCGACTCCGCGGGGCCCTACGGCTCGCTGCGCGGCATGCCCGGCAAGGCGTTCGCCGACGACGGCACGGAGCTGTACTACGAGGTCGACGACGTCGACCCGGAGGCCGCCCCGGCCATCGGGCCGCGCCGCCGCCGGCTCTTCGGCCGCAAGGCGCCCGCGCCCGTCACCGTCGTCTTCAGCCACGGCTACTGCCTCAGCCAGGACTCCTGGCACTTCCAGCGGGCGGCCCTGCGGGGCGTGGTGCGGACCGTGCACTGGGACCAGCGCAGCCACGGCCGCTCCGGGCGGGGCGTGGCCCAGGCGCGCGGCGAGTCGGTCACCATCGAGCAGCTGGGCCGGGACCTGAAGGCCGTCATCGACGCGGCCGTGCCCGAGGGGCCGATCGTGCTGGCCGGGCACTCCATGGGCGGCATGACGGTGATGGCGCTGGCCGGCCAGTTCCCGGAGCTGATCCGTGAGCGCGTCGTCGGGGTCGCGTTCGTGGGGACGTCGTCGGGCCGTCTCGGCGAGGTCAACTACGGGCTTCCCGTCGCGGGCGTCAACGTGGTGCGGCGGGTGCTGCCGGGGGTGCTGAAGGCGCTGGGACAGCGGGCCGAGCTGGTGGAGAAGGGCCGCCGGGCCACCGCGGACCTGTTCGCCGGGATCATCAAGCGGTACTCGTTCGCGTCCCGGGACGTCGACCCGGCCGTGGCGCGGTTCGCCGAGCGGATGATCGAGAGCACCCCGATCGACGTGGTCGCCGAGTACTACCCGGCGTTCAACGACCACGACAAGACCGAGGCCCTGGCGTACTTCGCGGACCTCCCGGTCCTCGTCCTGGCCGGGGTGCAGGACCTGGTCACGCCGAGTGAGCACAGCGAGGCCATCGCCGACCTGCTGCCGGACGCCGAGCTGGTGCTGGTGCCGGACGCGGGGCACCTGGTGATGCTGGAACACCCGGAAGTGGTCACCGACCGCCTCGCCGACCTGCTCACCCGCACGGGTGCCGTGCCCGCAGGGGCTACCGTGAAGGGCTATGGAAGCACCAGCAGCACCGCACAACCCGGCTGAGCCCGGATCCTCCGTCCAGATCGTCGTCACGTCCCCCGAGCAGATGCGGGAGCTGGGCCGCCGGCTCGCGAAACTGCTGCGCGCCGGTGACCTGGTGATGCTGAGCGGGGAGCTCGGCGCGGGCAAGACGACGCTGACCCGCGGCCTGGGCGAGGGGCTCGGCGTGCGCGGGGCCGTCACCTCGCCGACGTTCGTGATCGCCCGGGTGCATCCGTCGCTGGGCGACGGGCCGCCGCTGGTCCACGTCGACGCCTACCGGCTCTCCGGCGGGCTGGACGAGATGGAGGACCTCGACCTCGACGTCTCCCTGCCCGAGTCCGTGGTCGTCGTGGAGTGGGGCGAGGGCAAGGTCGAGGAACTGACCGAGGACCGGCTCCAGGTGGTCATCCACCGCGCGGTGGGCGACACGACCGACGAGGTCCGGCACATGACGATCACCGGTCTGGGCGAACGCTGGGCCTCGGCGGACCTGAGCGTGCTGACGGTGTGAGCCGGGCCCCGCGACGCGGACGCGTTCCGTCGCCGTGGTCATGCGACGGACGTTCCGACAAGGCGTCGGCAAGATGTTGCGTTCGGCGTCTTGTCCGTGGTCACATGGTACCCAGTCCGTAGTTAGGTGTACCTAACTACGTCCGCCCCCGGCCACCAGGAGGCGTCCATGTCGGCTACAGAGAGCAAGGGGCAGCCGCCGCCGTTCACGGTCGCCGGGGTGTCCATGCGCGAGCTGCTGGCGGCGGGCGAGGCCGCGGCGCTGGTCTCGACGCCCCCGCGCGCTCCCGAGCCGGAGCTGTCCGCGCCGGTGGAGGGGCACCGCGAGGCGGCCTGACCAGAGGGGCGCGGGCCCTAGCGAACCACCACCACCGGGCGGCCGATCGTGGCGAACGTCCACATCGCGTCACCGTCCGCGCGCGACTCGCGGATGCCGCCCGTGCGGATCCTCGGGTCCGGTGCGGTCCTGGTCTCGTCCACGGCCGAGCTGAACCCGACCACCACGCCGTCGACGCTGGTGAACCGCACGACGTGCTCCACGAGGACGCCGTCGGAGCCGGTGACCCGGTTCGAGCGGGACGTCACCGCGTAGCTGCCCGGGGCCGGATCCACCGCGCTCGGGTAGACCTCGAACGTACGGGCGACCTTGCCGTTCGCGCCGACCAGCCACACCCGGTCCCGGCGCAGCGAGTACACCACCCGGGCGCCCTTGCCCGACCCGTCGGGCAGCACGGCCGGGTCCCTCCTGGCCGGGGGCGCCTGCGAGGTGCCGGGCGCCGGGGTGGCGCCTGCCTGGGCCCGGCCCAGTCCCGCCGGGACGGCCGTGGACGCCTGGTGGGCGAGGTAGCCGACGGTCGCGAGGGCCGCGGCGGTGAGCCCGGCCACGACTGACGAGCTGCTGACTGCCACCGGCGGCCACCTCCGACGTTGCGACCCTGCGTACGTGTCTCGTGACGGTAGGCGACGGTAGCAGCAGGCGGCGACCCGGCGGGCGCGGCCGTGCCGGGCCCCGGGGAGCCGTAGGCTGTTTGCGTGCTCTTGCTCGCTCTGGATACCGCCACACCCGCCGTCACCGTCGCGCTGCACGACGGACACGACGTCATCGCCTCGTCGAGCCAGGTGGACGCCCGGCGGCACGGGGAACTGCTGCTGCCCGCGATCGACCGGGTGCTCGCGGAGGCCGGTCTGCGCCTCGACGCCGTCACGGGGATCGTCGCCGGGATCGGCCCCGGCCCCTACACCGGGCTGCGCGTCGGCCTCATGACCGCGGACACCTTCGGGCTCGCGCTCGGCGTCCCCGTGCACGGCGTGTGCACGCTGGACGGCCTGGCCTACGCCGCCGACCTGGAGGGCCCGTTCGTGGTCGCGACCGACGCCCGCCGCAAGGAGGTCTACTGGGCGCGTTACGCCGACTCGCGCACCCGTCTCACCGACCCGGCGGTCGACCGGCCCGCCGACATCGCCGAGCAGGTCGCGGGCCTGCCCGCGGTGGGCGCCGGCGCGCTGCTCTACCCGGACACCTTCCCCAAGGCGCACGCACCCGAGCACGTGTCCGCCGCCGCCCTGGCCCGCCTGGCCGCCGAGCGGCTGGCGGCCGGCGAGGAGCTGCCCGCGCCGCGGCCGCTCTACCTGCGCCGCCCCGACGCCCAGGTCCCCAAGAACTACAAGGTGGTCACCCCCAAGTGACCGATCCCGAGACCGATGCCGTGACGTGTGCGCTGCGCGAGATGCGCTGGTGGGACATCGACCCCGTGCTGGAGCTGGAGCGGGACCTGTTCCCCGACGACGCCTGGTCGCGCGGCATGTTCTGGTCCGAGCTGGCCCACGCGCGCGGGCCCGGGGCCAACCGGCGGTACGTGGTCGCCGAGGCCGGCTCCCGGATCGTCGGGTACGCCGGCCTGGTCTCCTCCGGTGAGCAGGCCGACGTCCAGACCATCGCCGTCGCCCGCGACCTGTGGGGCACCGGCCTCGGCGGCCGGCTGCTGGCCGAACTGCTGCGCGCGGCCACCGCCTTCGAGTGCGCCGAGGTGATGCTGGAGTGCCGCGTCGACAACGTGCGCGCGCAGAAGCTGTACGAGCGGTTCGGGTTCCAGCCCATCGGTGTCCGGCGGGGTTACTACCAGCCGGGCAACGTGGACGCCCTGGTGATGCGCCTGACCGCCCCCGAGAACTCCGTACAAGGAACCGAGATCCATGGCTGACGAACCCCTCGTTCTGGGGATTGAGACCTCCTGCGACGAGACCGGCGTCGGCATCGTCCGGGGCACGACCCTGCTGGCCGACGCCGTCGCCTCCAGCGTCGACGAGCACGCCCGCTTCGGCGGGGTCGTCCCGGAGGTCGCGAGCCGCGCCCACCTGGAGGCGATGGTCCCGACCATCGACCGCGCGCTGAAGGAGGCGGGCGTCAGCGCCCGCGACCTCGACGGCGTCGCCGTCACCGCCGGGCCCGGGCTCGCCGGCGCCCTGCTGGTCGGCGTCTCCGCGGCGAAGGCGTACGCGTACGCGCTGGGCAAACCCCTCTACGGCGTGAACCACCTCGCCTCCCACATCTGCGTGGACCAGCTGGAACACGGCCCGCTGCCCGAGCCGACGATGGCGCTGCTGGTCTCCGGCGGCCACTCCTCGCTGCTGCTGTCCTCGGACATCACCTCCGACGTCCGCCCGATGGGCGCCACCATCGACGACGCGGCCGGCGAGGCCTTCGACAAGATCGCCCGGGTGCTGAACCTCGGCTTCCCCGGCGGCCCGGTCATCGACCGGTACGCCAAGGAGGGCGACCCGGACGCGATCGCGTTCCCGCGCGGCCTGACCGGCCCGCGCGACCCGGCGTACGACTTCTCCTTCTCCGGGCTGAAGACGGCCGTGGCCCGCTGGATCGAGGCCAGGCGGGCGGCGGGCGAGGAGGTGCCGGTGCGGGACGTGGCGGCCTCGTTCCAGGAGGCGGTCGTCGACGTGCTGACCCGCAAGGCCGTCCGGGCCTGCAAGGACGAGGGCGTCGACCACCTGATGATCGGCGGCGGCGTGGCCGCCAACTCCCGGCTGCGCGCGCTCGCCCAGGAGCGTTGCGAGGCCGCCGGGATCCGGCTGCGGGTGCCGCGGCCCAAGCTGTGCACGGACAACGGCGCGATGGTCGCCGCGCTCGGCGCCGAGATGGTCGCGCGCAACCGCGCCGCCTCGGGCTGGGACCTGCCCGCCGACTCCTCGCTGCCGGTGACCGAGCCGCACGTGCCCGGCCACGGCCACGACCACGTGCACGAGGTGAGCAAGGAGAACCTCTACTCGTGACGGTCGCCCTGATGTGGGAGGCGCGGGCCGTGCCCGGGCGGGGCGAGGACCTGCTCGGCTGGGCCCGCGCCCAGGAACTGCCCCGCGCACCGCTGCGCCGCGAGACCCTGCGCGCCCCGCAGGACCGGGTCCTCGTCATCACCTGGTGGGACGCCCCCTACGACGCCGAGCTGCCCGAACTGCCCGACCCGGACGGCGAGCTGGTCACGCGGTCGGTGCACCGCTGGCGGTTCGAGTCGGTGGGCGACGGCTGACCGAGAGCTCCCAGGGCCTGCTGCCGACGCGGCCGCGCCACAGCAGCGGGCCCGTCGCGCAGGAAGCGGCCGGCGGGCAGGAGGCCGCCGGCGTCCTCGACGGGTACGGCCCGCTCGAAGTCCCGCACGTGGCTGAACCACTTGAGCCCGGTCGCCTTCAGGAGGGTCCACACCACCAGGAGGGCGAGCAGGCCGCCGAGGTGCAGCGCCAGTGCGCCGGGCCTGTCCGGTGCGGAGAACCCGCGCACGAGGCCCAGCGCGGTCAGGGCGAGGCCCAGGGCCGCCAAGACCGACAGCACGGCCCGCAACTCGTGGTGCAGCAGCCTGTCCATCCCGCCCCCCTGCGGTTCACCCCGCCTGCGACACCTCCGTCTCGCACCGCAGCCGCCGCCCGGTCCCGGTGACCCGGACCGGGCCGGTGAGCGTGAGGTGCGCCGTGTGGCGCACGTCCGTGCTGGACGCCGCCAACCGTAGTTCCAGCGCTCCCGGCTCGACCACCCTGCGGCCCGAACGGTCGGTGAACGCCGAGAGGTCCGTGTGGAAACGGAACGTCACCCGCGCGGCCTCGCCCGGGGCCAGCGCCACGCGCTGGTAGCCGACCAGCCGGACGTCGGGTCGGGTCACCGACGCCACGGGGTCGTGCAGGTACAGCTGGACGACCTCCGCGCCCTCGCGGTCACCGGTGTTGCGGACTGTCACGGCCAGGTCGTAGGCGCCGTCCGTGCCGATCTCCGTCTCGCCGCCCGTCACGTGCTCCCAGGTGAACGCCGTGTACGAGCGGCCGTGGCCGAAGGCGTACAGCGGCGTCGGGTCGAGGTTGCTGACCTCGCCGGCGAGTCCGAGGGGCGGCTGGAGGTAGGTCCAGGGCTGGCCGCCGGGCTCCCGCGGGACGCTCACCGGGAGGCGGCCGGAGGGGTTCACGCGGCCCGACAGCACTCCCGCCACCGCCGGGCCGCCCTCCTCCCCCGGGAAGAAGGCCTGGACGACCGCGCCCAGGCGGCCCTGCCAGCGGCCGAGCGCGTAGGGGCGGCCGGTCAGCAGGACCAGCACCACCGGCACGCCGGTGGCCACCAGGGCGTCCAGCAGCTCGCCCTGGGCGCCGGGCAGGCCGAGGTCGCTCACGTCGCAGCCCTCGCCCGAGGTGCCGCGGCCGAACAGGCCCGCCCGGTCGCCGAGCACGGCCACGCACACGTCCGCCTCGGCGGTGCGGGCGATGGCCTCCTCGAAGCCCGCGGTGTCCGGATCGGTCACGTCGCAGCCCTGCGCGAAGGTCACCTTCGCGTCGGGCAGTTCGCCGCGCAGCGCGTCGAGGACGGTCGGGATCTCGATGCCGGCCGGCACGCCGGGGTGGTGGGTCAGGACGTGCGACGGGAACGAGTAGCAGCCCAGCATGGCCAGGGCGTCGGCGGCCCGGGGGCCGACCACCGCGATCCGGGTGTCGGGCGCCAGCGGGAGCAGCCCGTCGGGATTGTCCAGCAGGACCACCGACTCCTCGGCCAGGCGGCGGGCCAGGATCCGGTTGCCCGTGGAGTCCAGGGTCACGGGGCCGGCGGGCTCGGGCGTCCAGTCCTCGTCGAGCAGGCCCAGTTCGCACTTCTGGAGCAGCACCCGGCGGGCCGCGCGGTCCACCAGCTCCTCGGGCACCTGCCCGGCGCGTACGGCGTCCAGCAGCGGCTGCCCGTAGCACTTGACGGTGGGCAGCTCGACATCGATGCCGGCGGCGAGGGCCGCGTGGGCCGCCTCGGCCGGGGTACCGGCGACGCGGTGCAGGGTCTGCAGGAAGCCGATGCCGAAGTAGTCGGCGACGACCGTGCCGGTGAAGCCCCACTCCTCGCGCAGCAGCCGGGTCAGCAGTTCGGGGTCGGCGGAGGCCGGGACGCCGTCGGTCTCGTTGTACGCGGCCATCACCGAACGGGCCCCGCCCTCGCGCAGCGCCATCTCGAAGGGCGGCAGGGTGACGTCCGCGAACTCGCGGATCCCGGCCCGCACGGGGGCCAGGTTGCGGGCGCCGGCCGAGGCGGCGTACCCGGCGAAGTGCTTCAGCGTGGCGACGACCCCGGCCGCCTCCAGGCCCCGCACATACGCGGTGCCGATCGTGCCGACCAGGTAGGGGTCCTCGCCGATCGTCTCCTCCACCCGGCCCCAGCGCGGATCGCGCACGACGTCCAGGACGGGGGCGAGGCCCTGGTGGACGCCGACCGAGCGCAGGTCCTCGCCGATGCGCCGGGCCATCTCCTCCACCAGCGGCGGGTCCCAGGCCGCGCCCCAGGCCAGCGGGACCGGGTACGCGGTGGCCTGCCAGGCGGTGAACCCGGCGAGGCACTCCTCGTGGGCGACCGCCGGGATGCCGAAGCGGCCCGACTCGGCGATCCGGCGCTGGGCACGGGCCAGGGCCCGCGCGCCGAGCGCCGGGTCCACGGGGGCGGTGCCGAAGGAGCGCGTGAGCTGGCCCAGGCCCCGGGTGATCAGCTCGGCCCATTCCTCGTCGGAGTAGTCGACGCTCATGTCGTGCTGGTGCGGCGCGACCCCGTCGCCGTCCGTCGCGGCCCCCACCCACACGCCGTACAGCTGGGCTGTCTTCTCCTCCAGGGTCATCCGGGAGAGCAGGTCGTCGACGCGGGCGGCGGCGGGCAGGGCGGGGTCACGCCAGGGCGCGGTGGTCATGAAGCTCCTGTCGGGTGGACGGGACGGCCCTCTCACGAATGGTGCGGGCGAGCACGTGAACGCCGCTGGAGACCGCTCCCGAGCCCGCCGTCTACGAATGTTTCGACACAGATATCGAATGTTCCGGGAACCTATGGCGCCGCGAGGACTTCGTCAAGAGGGTCCGCAGGGTTACGATCGCCGCCATGACATCCCCGGAGCCCGTTGAAAGCCGGACGCAAATCCGGACGCGGGGGCGCACCGCGCAGACCGCCACGCTCGCCGAGATCGCCCGGGAGGCGGGTGTGTCGGCGCCGACTGTTTCGAAGGTCCTCAACGGCCGGGCCGACGTCGCCCCCGCCACCCGGGCCCGTGTCGAGGAACTGCTGCGCGCCCACGGCTACCGGCGCCGACGGGCCGAGGCCACCCGTTCGCCGCTGATCGACCTGGTCTTCCACGAGCTGGAGAGCGCCTGGGCGATGGAGGTCATCCGGGGCGTGGAGAACGTGGCCCGGGACGCCGGACTGAGCGTGGTGCTGTCGGAGAGCGCGGGGCGGCTCACCCCCGGGCGGACCTGGGCCGACCAGGTCGCCGCCCGCCGCCCGCACGGCGTGGTGCTCGTCCTGTCCGGGCTCGACGAGTCGCAGCGGGCGCTGCTCACCAGCCGGTCCATCCCCTTCGTGGTGATGGACCCGGCGGGCGACCCGGGCGCCGACGTGCCCTCGATCGGCGCCACCAACTGGCAGGGCGGCCTCGCGGCCACCCGGCACCTGGTCGAGCTGGGGCACCGCCGCATCGGCGCGATCAGCGGGCCCTCGCAGATGATGTGCAGCCGCGCCCGCGTCGACGGCTACCGGGCCGCGCTGGAGACCGCCGGGCTGCCGGTGGACCCCTCCCTGATCGCGAACGGCGACTTCCACCACGAGGCCGGCTACCGCCGGGGCCTGGAACTGCTGCGCCGCCCCGACCGGCCCACCGCGGTCTTCGCCGGCAACGACCTCCAGGCGCTCGGCCTGTACGAGGCCGCGCGCGAGCTGGGGCTGCGCATCCCCGAGGACCTGAGCGTGGTCGGCTTCGACGACCTGCCGGTGGCCCCGCTGGTCGGACCCCCGCTGACGACCGTGCGGCAGCCGCTGACGGAGATGGCCGAGGCGGCGGCCAGGCTCGTCCTCGACCTGGGGCGGGACGACGACATCCCGGCGGCGACCCGGGTGGAACTGGCCACCAGCCTGGTGGTGCGCAGCAGCACGGCGGCGCCCGCGTAAGTCCTGTTGCTGTATTGACGGGTGGTGCCCACGCCTCCACACTGCACCGAAGCCAATCGGATGCACCACCGAAACTTTCGGAGGCACCCGCACATGAGATCGCTGCGATCGGGCTTGCTCACCTCCCTGCTGACCGGCGTCGTCGCGGCAGGCTCCCTGCTGCTCGCGGCCCCCGCGTCCCACGCCGCCGACACCCCGCTGCGCGACCTCGCCGCGGCCAAGGGCAAGGCCATGGGCACGGCGGTCACCGGCTCCAAGCTCACCGGCACCTACGGCGAGATCGCCGGCCGCGAGTTCAACTGGCTCACCCCCGGCAACGCCATGAAGTGGGGCTCGGTCGAGCCGAGCCGGGGCGGCTACGACTGGACCGAGGCCGACCGGATCGTGGAGTTCGCCGAGGCCCACGGCCAGCAGGTCCGCGGCCACACCCTGCTCTGGCACCAGCAGAACCCGGACTGGCTGACGAGCGGCAGCTGGACCCGCGAGCAGCTCGGCGCCGTCGTCCGGGACCACATCGCCACCGAGGTCGGCCGCTACAAGGGCCGCGTGGCCGCCTGGGACGTCGTCAACGAGCCCTTCAACGAGGACGGCACCCAGCGCCGGACCCTCTTCTCCACCGTCCTCGGCCAGGACTACGTCGCGCAGGCCCTCACCTGGGCCCGGGCCGCCGACCCGGACGCGAAGCTCTACGTCAACGACTACAACGTGGAGGGCGTCAACGCGAAGAGCACCGCCCTGTACAACCTGGTCAAGTCCCTGAAGGAGCGCGGGGTCCCGATCGACGGCGTCGGGCTGCAGGCCCACCTCATCGTCGGCCAGGTGCCCGCCACGCTCCAGCAGAACATCCAGCGCTTCGCCGACCTCGGCGTCGACGTGGCGATCACGGAGCTGGACATCCGGATGCAACTCCCGGCGACCGCGGCCAAGCTGGCCCAGCAGGCCGCCGACTACAAGGCCGTGGTGAGCGCCTGCGTGGCCGTCGCGCGCTGCACCGGCGTCACCGTCTGGGGCTTCACCGACTCCGACTCGTGGATCCCGGACACCTTCCCCGGCGAGGGCGCGGCGACCCCGTACGACGAGAACTACGCGCCGAAACCGGCCTACCGCGCCATCGTGGAGGCCCTGGGCGGGACGACGACGCCGCCGACGGGCGCCTGCACGGCGACGTACAGCGTCACCAGCCAGTGGCGCGACGGCTACACGGGCCAGGTGCGCATCGCCTGCTCGGGAGCCGCGCTGTCGTCGTGGAAGGCGAACTGGACGTTCGGCGCCGGGCAGCGGATCACCCAGGCGTGGAACGCGCACTGCACGCAGTCGGGCGCGGCGGTCAGTTGCGCCAACGCGACCTACAACGGGTCGGTTCCGGACGGCGGTTCGGTGACGTTCGGGTTCAACGCCTCGTGGAACGGGAGCAATCCGGTGCCCGTGGTGACACTGGGGTGAGTCCGGGCCGCGAAATCTGAGAATTTCCCAAGAAAACGCGTCCTGCATCCCCTGCCCGTAATAATTCGGACTTATGTTCCTGTCTGTGACGGGAGACGACGCGAACGGGGACGAGGGCGCGAGGACGGGCCGGCGGTCGATCGCCCTGCGGACCGCCGGCCTGACGCTGGCGGGACTGCTGGTGCTCGCCGCCGGTGCCGCGGGCTGGGCCTACTGGCACCTCAACGACAACATCACCAGTGTCGACATCGACAACGCCCTGGGTGACGACCGCCCGCCGAAGCCGGTGACCACCCCGTCGCCCTCGGCACCGGCCCCGCCCGGCGAGGCGCTCAACATCCTGGTGCTGGGCTCGGACACGCGCAGCGGCGAGGAGAACCGCAGGCTGGGCGGCGGCGACAGCGACGGCGCCCGCTCCGACACGGCGATGGTCGTCCACCTCGACGCCGGACGGACCGGCGCGACGGTGGTGAGCATCCCGCGCGACACCCTGGTCACCCGCCCGTCCTGCCCCCGCCCCGGCGGTGGTTCCACGGTGGTCTCCCGGTACTCGATGTTCAACAGCGCCTACGCGGTCGGAGGCCCGGTCTGCGCGGTGAAGACCGTCGAGTCGATGACCGGCGTCCGCATGGACCACTACATCGAGATCGACTTCTCCGGCTTCGCGAAGCTCGTCGACGCGCTCGGCGGGGTCACCGTCACCACGGACGAGGACATATCCGACGACGACAGCCACCTGCACCTCAAGGCCGGCACCCATCACCTGGACGGCACCCGGGCCCTGGGCCTGGCCCGCACCCGGCACGGCATCGGCGACGGCAGCGACCTCGGCCGCATCGGCCTGCAGCACACACTCGTGAAGGCCCTGCTGGACCGCATCGCCTCCCAGAACCTGCTCACCGACCCGGCCAAGCTCTACCGGGTCGCGGACGCGGTGACCGCCGGCCTCACCACCGACACCGGCCTGGACTCCCTGGGCGAGCTGACGAGCCTCGGCCAGAGCCTGCAAGGCCTGTCGTCGAGCCGGGTCCGGACGGTGACGATGCCGGTGGTCCGGGCGCCGTCCGACCCCAACCGGGTGGTGGCCGACGAGCCCGAGGCACGCGAGCTGTGGGAGTCACTGCGCTGACCTGGGACGACGCGGTCCGGAAAAACTCCTCGAAAAAAATTCGGCACGGGTGTCGATCCGGCGGTCCGCCGTTCGACGCAGGGGTGAGAGCGGGGAGAGGCCCCGCTCCGGCAGCACCGAGGAGTCACCGTGCCGCGCTTTCTCACCCTGATCCGCATCGACGAGAAGAACGCCCCCGCCGAGGGCCCCAGCCCGGAGCTGCAGGAGCGGATGGGCAAGCTCCTGGAGGAGATCACCAAGGCCGGGGTCATGCTCGACACCGCCGGGCTCACCCCGACCTCCGACGGCACCCGGGTGACCTGGGAGGGCGGGCGGTTGTCCGTCACCGACGGGCCGTTCACCGAGACCAAGGAGGTCATCGGGGGCTATTCGATCAGCCAGTGCAAGGACAAGGCCGAGGCCGTGGAGTGGACCAAGCGGTTCCTGTCCCTGCACGAGGACTACTGGACGATCACCGCGGAGGTCCGGCAGATCGCCGAGGCCTGACCGGCCCCGCTTGGCGGGGAGGTGCCAGGGGTGTCTGATGGTGGGCTGTGACACCGCAGCCCCCCGCCGGCCCCGGCACCTCCCGGACCGCCCAGGCGATCGAGACCCTCTTCCGCATCGAGTCGCCCCGGATCATCGCCGGCGTCACCCGTGTCGTGCGGGACGTCGGCATCGCCGAGGAACTCGCGCAGGACGCCCTGGTCGCCGCGCTGGAGCAGTGGCCGCGCGACGGCGTGCCCGACAACCCGGGCGCCTGGCTCATGGCCACCGCCCGCAACCGCGCCGTGGACCTGGTCCGCCGCCGGGAGAACTACGCGCGCAAGCTCGCCGAGATCGGCCGCGACCTGTCGGCCACCCCCGCCCCGGAGGAGCCCGCCGACCCCGACGACATCGACGACGACCTGCTCCGCCTGGTCTTCACCGCCTGCCACCCCGTGCTGTCCACCGAGGCCCGCACCGCCCTGACCCTGCGTCTGCTGGGCGGCCTGACCACGGCCGAGATCGCCCGCGCCTTCCTCGTCCCGGAGGCGACGGTGGCGCAGCGCATCGTGCGCGCCAAACGCACCCTGGCCACACGGAACATCGCCTTCGAGGTGCCCTGCGGCCCCGACCGCGCGGCCCGCCTCGGCTCGGTCCTCGACGTCATCTACCTGATCTTCAACGAGGGCTACGCCGCCACGGCCGGCGACGACTGGCTCCGGCCGGGCCTGTGCGAGGACGCCCTGCGGCTGGCCCGGGTGCTCGGCGCGCTCATGCCGAAGGAGCCCGAGGTCCACGGCCTGACGGCGCTCCTGGAGTTCCAGGCGTCCCGTACGGCGGCCCGCACCGGGCCCTCGGGCGAGCCGGTCCTCCTCGAGGACCAGAACCGCTCCCGCTGGAACCGCATGCTCATCGCCCGCGGCATCGACGCGCTGGGCCGGGCCGAGGCCGCCTCCGCGGGCGGCCCGGGGCCGTACACCCTCCAGGCCGCCATCGCCGCCTGCCACGCGCACGCCCACACCTACGAGGAGACCGACTGGTCCCGCATCGCCACCCTCTACGGCCTGCTGGCCGCGCGTTCCCCGTCCCCGGTCGTGGAGCTGAACCGCGCGGTGGCCGTGTCGATGGCGTCCGGTCCGCAGGCCGCCCTGCCCCTCGTCGACGCCCTGGCCGGCGATCCCGCGCTGCGCGACTACCACCTGCTGCCCAGCGTGCGCGGCGACCTCCTCGCCCGCCTCGGCCGGCGGGACCAGGCCCGGGCGGAGTTCGAGCGGGCGGCGTCCCTGACCCGCAACGAACGGGAGCGGGACCTGCTGCTGCGGCGGGCGGCGGAGCAGGCCTGAACGTCAGACGGGGTGCCCGAGCAGCATCGCCGGCGCTCCGGCCACCCGGGTCAGGAACACCGTCGCCGCGTGCGGCCCCTGCGGCCTGACCTTCCTGCGCAGCTCCTCCGGCTCGACCGCCGAGCCCCGCTTCTTCACCGTCAGCGTGCCGACCCCGCGCTCCCGCAGCAGGGCCCGCAGCTTCTTGACGTTGAAGGGGAGGTGGTCGGTGATCTCGTAGGCCGTGGCGTACGGCGTCGGGCGCAGGGCGTCGGCCGTGACGTAGGCGATGGTCGCGTCGAGGAGCCCGCCGCCGACCTCCTCGGCGACCTCGGCGACCAGGTGGGCGCGGATGACGGCGCCGTCGGGCTCGTAGAGGTAGCGGCCGGGCGGGCGGACGTGCGGGTCGGGCAGGCCCCGGGAGAGCAGGGTGCGCGGGCCCGGCAGCAGCGTGGCCCGGACGGCGCCCGGCGCGGTGCCGAACCACAGCACCGCCTCCTTCACGTCCCCGCCGTCGGAGATCCACTCGGCCTCGGCCTCCTCGGGGACCGCCTCGTGCGGGACGCCCGGGGCGATCTTCAGCGCGGCGTGCGGGGCCCGCAGCGCGGCCGAGACCGCCCAGGACAGTGGCGGCGAGTAGGCCTCCGGGTCGAAGATCCGGCCCCGGCCGCCGCGTCGCGCCGGGTCGACGAAGACGGCGTCGTAGCCGGCCGTGTCCACCTCGGTGACGTCCGCCTCGCGGACCTCGATCAGGTCCGCGAGTCCGAGCGCGTCGGCGTTGGCCCGGGCCGCCGCGGCCGTCAGCGGGTCCCGGTCCACGGCCAGTACCCGGATCCCGGCCCGGGCCAGCGCGATCGCGTCACCCCCGATGCCGCAGCACAGGTCGGCCACCGAGGTCACGCCCGCCCCGGCCATGCGCCGGGCCCGGTAGGCCGCCACGCTCGCCCGGGTCGACTGCTCCACCCCGTCGGGCGTGAAGAACATCCGGCCGGCGTCCTCGGGGCCGAACTTCGCCACCGCCCGCTGCCGCAGCCGCGCCTGTCCGAGCGCCGCCGACACCAGCCGCGCCGGGTGCTCGCGGCGCAGCCGGGTCGCCACGGCCAGCTCCCGTGCCGGGTCGGTGTCGCGCACCTCGTCGAGGAGGGCGCGGCCTTCGGGGGTGAGGAGGAGGGCGAGGTCGTTCACCGGATCATTGTCGGCCACGGCGCGCCGGGGGCGGCGTGTGGGCCAGTCGGTGGATGCCGGTCCGCGGGCCGTTGTGTCGGGGCGGGATCCCCGGGGCGGGCTGCGAGGATCCGGCACCATGCGAGCAGTCGTACAAAATGACAAAAGCCGGGCCTCGGGTGGTGCACGGATCGGCCTGGCCGTGCTCGCCCTCGCCGCCATCGCCTCGGGCTGTGCGCAGGGCGGCGACGACCGGGTCACCCCGGCGGGCGGGCAGCAGCCCCTCGACGCGGCCGAGGCCCGCGCGCTGGACTCCTACGCCTCCAAGCTGCGCGCCGCGCACGCCGCCCGGGTCGCCGCCGCGCACCGCTGGCAGCTGAAGCGGGTGCCGCTGCCCGCCCCGCCGCCCCCCGAGCGCAAGCCGAGGATCAAGACCCGCAAGGGCTTCCAGGTGGCAGGCCACCGGGAGTCCAACCTCCCGCCCGTCTTCACCCGGGTCCCCACCCGCGACAAGGTCGTCTTCCTCACCATCGACGACGGCGCCGAGAAGGACCGCACGTTCCTGCGGATGATGAGCGACCTCGACGTGCCCTACACCGCGTTCCTCAGCGGCTACCTGGTCAAGGACGACCCCCGCTACTTCAAGAAGATGCAGGCCAGGGGCGTCGTCCTGAACAACCACACCCTGTACCACCGCTACATGCCGGGTCTGTCCTACCGCGCGCAGAAGCGTGAGATCTGCGGCATGCAGCGCTACATGGAAAAGCGCTTCGGCAAACGCCCCGCCCTCTTCCGCCCGCCCTACGGCAGCTACAACCGCGCGACCCTGCGCGCCGCCAAGGCCTGCGGCATCACCCACGTCCCGCTCTGGAACGAGGAGGTCTTCGCCGACCACTGGGAGTACCGCGAGGCGGACCGCGAGCTGCGCCCGGGCGACATCGTCCTCACCCACTTCCGGGGCCCCGAGCAGTGGAAGGGCACGATGCCGGACATGATCCGCCGCTTCCTGAACAAGGTCACGGCCGAGGGATACGCGGTGGGGCGGCTGGAGGACTACCTGTGAGGCGGCCGGCCGCCGCGCTGCTGTGCGTGCTGCTGGTCCTGCTGACCGGGTGCGCCGGGGCGGCGGGGGAGCGGCCGGGCACCGCCGACGGCCGGGCCCGGGACGCGGTACCCGCGGCCCGCCGCCTCCCGCCCGTCGTCGACCACGTCCCCACTCGCGAGCCGGTCGTCTTCCTCACCTACGACGACGGCGCCGAACGCGACCCGCGCTTCGTCCGCCTGATCCGCGCACGGCGCCTGCCGGTCAGCATGTTCCTCACCGACAGCGTCGTGGGGCCCGGCTACGGCCACTTCGCCCGGCTGCGCGCGGTCGGCGCGTCCCTGCAGAACCACACCCTCGACCACCCGGCCCTGCGCGGCCTGCCCTACGCCGGCCAGCGCGCCGAGATCTGCGGCCAGCAGCACAAGCTCCACGCCCGCTTCGGCGTCCGCCCCCGCCTCTTCCGCCCGCCCTACGGCACCTACGACACCACGACCCTGCGCGCCGCCGCCGACTGCGGCATCGCGGCGGTCGTGCTGTGGCGCGCCTCCCTGGGCGCCGACGGCCGTCTGGCGTACACCCGCGGCGAGCCCGGGCTGCGCCCCGGCGACATCGTCTCGGTGCCGTCCGGGGACGCGTCCATGACCCTGACGGACCGGACGCTGCGGTTGCTGCGGGAGATCGACGGGAAGGGCCTGCGGGTGGGACGCCTGGAGGACCACCTGTGAGGGTCCGGACGCCCCCGCGCGGCAACCTGCCTGGCCGACGCGCCGCCCGCGATTAGCAGTCCGCTTGACCGAGTGCTAATCGCGGTCATAGTCTCGGCTCTGGCACTCGACGCAGGAGAGTGCCAACACAGCGACGGGCAGGTCCGGCACCCGCGACGACGGATCCACCTGGTCGCCACCTCAGACAGTTAACCCCGTGAGATCTCCGAAGGGGGAGGTCGGATCGTGACGACCACCAGCTCCAAGGTTGCCATCAAGCCGCTCGAGGACCGCATCGTGGTCCAGCCGCTCGACGCCGAGCAGACCACCGCCTCTGGCCTGGTCATCCCGGACACCGCCAAGGAGAAGCCCCAGGAGGGCGTCGTCCTGGCCGTGGGCCCGGGCCGCTTCGAGGACGGTAACCGTCTTCCGCTCGACGTCTCCGTCGGCGACGTCGTGCTCTACAGCAAGTACGGCGGCACCGAGGTGAAGTACAACGGCGAGGAGTACCTCGTCCTCTCGGCCCGCGACGTGCTCGCGATCATCGAGAAGTAATTCACCCGAAGCACCTTGCTTTGAACTGCGCCCCTGGCCCCCGCGATCGCTAAGAAGCCGGGCGCCCGGGGCGCAGTTGCCTTTATCCCAGATTCCGGAAGAGGGCTCACGCTCCCATGGCGAAGATCCTGAAGTTCGACGAGGACGCCCGTCGCGCCCTCGAGCGCGGCGTCAACAAGCTTGCCGACACGGTCAAGGTGACGATCGGCCCCAAGGGCCGCAACGTCGTCATCGACAAGAAGTTCGGCGCCCCCACCATCACCAACGACGGTGTCACGATCGCCCGCGAGGTCGAGATCGAGGACCCGTACGAGAACCTCGGTGCCCAGCTGGTCAAGGAGGTGGCGACCAAGACCAACGACATCGCGGGTGACGGTACGACCACCGCGACCGTGCTCGCCCAGGCGCTCGTGCGCGAGGGCCTGAAGAACGTCGCCGCCGGTGCCTCCCCGGCCGCCCTGAAGAAGGGCATCGACGCCGCCGTCAAGGCCGTCTCGGACGACCTGCTCGCCTCGGCCCGCCCGATCGACGAGAAGTCCGACATCGCCGCCGTCGCCGCGCTGTCCGCCCAGGACCAGCAGGTCGGCGAGCTCATCGCCGAGGCGATGGACAAGGTCGGCAAGGACGGTGTCATCACCGTCGAGGAGTCCAACACCTTCGGCCTGGAGCTGGACTTCACCGAGGGCATGGCCTTCGACAAGGGCTACCTGTCGCCGTACTTCGTGACGGACCAGGAGCGCATGGAAGCCGTCCTGGACGACCCCTACATCCTCATCACGCAGGGCAAGATCTCCGCCATCGCGGACCTGCTGCCGCTGCTGGAGAAGGTCATCCAGGCCAACGCCTCCAAGCCGCTGCTGATCATCGCCGAGGACGTCGAGGGCGAGGCGCTGTCCACCCTCGTCGTGAACAAGATCCGCGGCACGTTCAACGCCGTCGCGGTGAAGGCCCCCGGCTTCGGCGACCGCCGCAAGGCGATGCTGCAGGACATGGCCGTCCTCACCGGCGCCACGGTCGTCTCCGAGGAGGTCGGCCTCAAGCTCGACCAGGTCGGCCTCGACGTCCTCGGCTCCGCCCGCCGCGTCACCGTCACCAAGGACGACACCACCATCGTCGACGGCGCCGGCAACAAGGACGACGTGCAGGGCCGCGTCGCCCAGATCAAGGCCGAGATCGAGACCACGGACTCCGACTGGGACCGCGAGAAGCTCCAGGAGCGCCTCGCGAAGCTGGCCGGCGGCGTGTGCGTCATCCGCGTGGGTGCCGCCACCGAGGTCGAGCTCAAGGAGCGCAAGCACCGTCTGGAGGACGCCATCTCCGCGACCCGCGCCGCGGTCGAGGAGGGCATCGTCTCCGGTGGTGGCTCCGCCCTGGTCCACGCCGTCAAGGTCCTCGAGGGCAACCTCGACAAGACCGGCGACGAGGCCACCGGTGTCTCCGTGGTCCGCAAGGCCGCCGTCGAGCCGCTGCGCTGGATCGCCGAGAACGCCGGCCTGGAGGGCTACGTCATCGTCTCCAAGGTCGCCGAGCTCGACAAGGGCAACGGCTACAACGCCGCCACCGGCGAGTACGGCGACCTGATCAAGGCCGGCGTCATCGACCCGGTCAAGGTCACCCGCTCCGCCCTGGAGAACGCCGCCTCCATCGCCTCCCTGCTCCTCACGACCGAGACCCTGGTCGTCGAGAAGAAGGAAGAGGAGGAGCCGGCCGCCGCGGGCCACGGCCACGGCCACGCCCACTGAGGCACCGACCTCTGCCGCGAGCCCCCGTCCCGCCGCACGCGGGACGGGGGCTCGCGTCGTCCACGGGCCCGTTACCCGGACGCCGGTGTCACAGCTCCAGCGGGTCGAGCGCCCCGAGCCGCTGCATCAGCCCCAGCCGGTCGTACTGCCACCACCCCTCGGCGATCTTCCCGTCCGGGGTGCACCGGTGCACGGTCGTCCCGGTCATGGTGACGTCCTCGCCGGTCGGCGGAATGCCGAGGAACTCGCCCGTGTGACGCCCGTGGAACGTCCACCGGGTGCACACCCGGTCGCCCTGCGCCACCTGGTCCTCGATCGTGAACGTGAAGTCGAACCCGCCCCGCCAGACCTCCACCTCGCGCCGCACCGCGTCCAGCCCGATGACGTCCTGCACGTTCGCCGGGTCGTGGTCGTGGTAGTCCTCGACGAACACGTCGTTGAACGCCGGCGCGTCCCCCTGTCCGGGCGCCAGCTCGAAGAACCTGCGCGCGGTGGCCGCGTTGAGCTGCTCGTCCCGCACCACGTCGAGGTCCGTGAACGTCGGCGTCCCGTCGCAGAGCGCCACCATCTCCTGGAAGATCCGGTCGGTCTCCGGAAGCCCGGAGTTGCGCATCGCGTCCTCGTACGACGGGAACTCCACGATCTCGACGATGTGCGAGGCGTCGGCCCGGTCCTTCGCCACCACGCTGTGCGTCGCGGTCCGTTTCCCCTTGGTCTGCTCGACCCACCGGTCCATCAGCCGGTTCATCTCGTCGAGCCGGCTGGTCCTGCATTCGATGAGCTGTACGAAGGTCATGGTTCCGCCTCCGGGCCCCCCGGGGCTGGTCGGACAGCACCATTGTCCTCGCCCCCGGAACCCCGTGCCCGTCGGGCTCGACCGCGTGGGCCGCATGCGCGCACGGGGGGACCGGTCCCTCTCGGCCGGCGGCCCTCCGTCCTGGTGAGGCGGCTCGTCGGGCCCCGAGGCGGCGGTGGCCCCGGCCCTCCCGGTCCCCCCGGCGCAGCCCGCTCCCCGCTGATCCACGACTGTGCGGTACGGGGAGTGGCGGGCAGCCCTCCCCGCCGTCCTGCGCGGGGAACCCACTGCGGCGCCGTCGCTCACCGGTGCCTTCCGTCCGGCGCCTACTGCGGCCCGTACTTCCGCCCCGTCCTGGAGGACACCGCCCCCAGCACCCCCCGCGGCACCAGCTTCGCCGCCCCCATCAGGGCCTTGTACCGCGGGTCCGGAATGGACAGCGTCTTGCCGCGGGCCAGGTCGTGCAGGGCCGCCGCCACCAGCTTGTCCGCGTCGAGCCACATCCAGGCCGGGATGTTGTCCGTGCCCATGCCGGCCCGCTGGTGGAACTCGGTGCGGACGAAGCCGGGGCACAGCGCCATCAGGCGTACGCCGCTGCCGGCGAGGTCGCGGGCCGCGCCCTGGGTGAACTGCACGACCCACGCCTTGGACGCCCCGTAGGTGCCGCGCGGCAGGAACGCCGCCACGGAGGCGACGTTGACGACGCCGCCGCGGCCCCGCTCGCGCATGGCCTCGGCCGCCGCCGACGTCAGCCGCAGCACCGCCTCGCAGTGCACCTTCAGCATCCGCAGCTCGTCGGCCATGGCGACGTCGAGGTAGCGGCCCTTGTTGCCGAAACCGGCGTTGTTGATGAGGAGGTCGACGGGGTTCCTGCGGTCGCCGAGGCGGTCGGCCACCGCCTCGATGCCCTGGTCCTCGGCCAGGTCGGCCGTGAGCACCTCCGCCTCGATGCCGTGCCGGTCGTGCAGCTCGGTCGCCTGTTCCCGCAGCCGCTTGGTGTCGCGCGCGACCAGCACCAGGTTGTGCCCGTCGGCCGCCAGTCGCCGCGCGAACGCGGCCCCGATGCCTGCCGTCGATCCCGTAATCAGAGCCGTTGTCATGGCAGAAGGGTAGTGACACGGACCGCGTGCATCCGCTTGCCCGCGGGCCCCCGCCCGGTGAAGGGTCGGTGGAGACGGGCGCCCTGAGCGGCTGTCAGCTCCCGGACCGGCCGGCGTACTCCCGCGCCACCCGCAGCGCCTCCGGGTGCAGCGCCTCGCCCGCCGCCAGCAGCCGGGGCAGCAGCGTCCGCTCCGTGGTCAGGGCCCGGAACTGCAGGGCCACCGTCACGTCATGACCCGGGCGGTGCACGATCTCGACGGCGTCGCCGGCCCGGATCTCGCCCGGCTCGATCACCCGCAGGTACGCCCCGGGCGCGCCCCGCCGCGTGAACCGCTTCACCCAGCCCTTTTCCCCCAGATGGCCCTGGAAGGTGCGGCACGGAATGCGCCCGCAGGTGACCTCCAGCACCACCTCGGGCCCCACGCGCCAGCGCTCGCCGATCAGCGCGCCGGAGATGTCGAGGCCCGCGGTGGTGAGGTTCTCGCCGAACGCGCCGTCGGCCAGGGTCCGGCCCAGCTCGCGCTCCCACTCGTCCAGGTCCTCGCGTGCCATCGCGTACACCGCCTGGTCGTCACCGCCGTGGTGCTCCAGCTTGCACACCGCGTCCCCGGCGAGCCCGCTCCCGCCGACGCCCTTGGGGCCCGGCGCCGCCACCCGCACCGGCCCGGCCACCGGCCGCTTGTCGATCCCCGTGACCCCCTCCGGGTTGTCCGTGTACGGCACCGCCCGGGCCTGGCCCAGATTCACAGACAGAAGCCTCATGCCCGCACGGTAGGGGAGCCGCCCCCAAAGCGTCGACGCATTTTTCGGCGGAGATCAAAAGGCTCTCTTATCCTGGCTTATCCTCGAAGGGTGATCGAAGCTCGTCATCTCCGCGTCCTGCGCGCCGTCGCGGCCACCGGCTCCTTCTCCGCCGCGGGGCGGGAACTGGGCTGCACCCAGCCCGCCGTCAGCCAGCAGATGAAAGCACTGGAAACGTCCGTCGGCACCCCCCTGCTGATCCGGACCGGGCGGGAGATGCGCCTGACCCAGGCCGGTGAGGCGCTGGTGCGGCACGCCGCCGGGATCCTCGCCGGGCTCACCGCCGCGGAGGAGGAGGTCGCCGCCATCGCGGGGCTGCGCGCGGGCCGCGTCCGGCTCGTCTCCTTCCCCAGCGGCAGCTCCACGCTCGTGCCCACCGCCCTCGCCGCCCTGCGCGAGGCTCACCCCGGCACCCGCGTCTCCCTGGAGGAGGCCGAGCCCCCCGCCTCCGTCGGCCTGCTGCGCGAGGGCGACTGTGACGTGGCCCTCGCCTTCCGCTACGAGGGTGCGGCGGGTGCCGAGGAGTGGGACGACCTCGTCGTGCGGCCGCTGCTGTCGGACCGGCTCGTCGCGCTCGTGCCGGAGCGGCACCGGCTCGCGGGTGCCCAGTCCGTCGCCATCGGCGAACTCGCCGAGGAGTCGTGGATCGCGGGCTGCCCGCGCTGCCGCGGCCAGCTGGTCGAGGTCTGCGCGGCGGCCGGCTTCGCCCCGCGCATCGACTTCGCCACCGACGACTACCCGGCGGTGGTCGGCCTGGTCGGCGCCGGCCTCGGTGTGGCCGTGCTGCCCCAGCTGGCCGTCGAGTCCGTACGGCCCCGGGGCGTGCGCACCGTGACGCTGGAGCCGGCGGTGCGCCGGGAGATCGTCGCGCTCACACTGCCCGACCTCGCCCAGGTCCCCGCGGTGGCGGCCACCCTCGACCAGCTCGCCCGGGCCGCCCGCCGCTAGCCCCCGAGGGCGACTGCCGCAGACGACTGGCACACGCGCCAAAAACCAACGGCACGCATGCGCGTGCCTCCGAGCAGAAACGTTCCTTCAGTTGTTCGAGGCGGTGTGCCCGCCGGATGTCGACGCCGACACCAGCCGGTTGCGCGCCCGCCCCATCAGCTCCTCGCGCTCGTCCTCGGTCAGCCCGCCCCACACGCCGTACGGCTCTCGCACCGCCAGCGCGTGGGCGGCGCACTCGGCGCGCACCGGGCACCTCATGCAGACCTCCTTGGCCGAGTTCTCACGAGCGCTCCGAGCCGCACCGCGTTCGCCCTCCGGATGGAAGAAGAGCGAGCTGTCCACCCCGCGACAGGCGGCCAGCAGCTGCCAGTCCCACAGGTCCGCGTTCGGTCCGGGAAGGCGGGAGAAATCTGCCATTACGTGACCCCTTGTAGCCGTTCTTGGCGGATCCGGTGTCCACGACCGTATAACTACGATCTAAGGAGATGAAAATATGACTCATTGCGAATCTAGCTCCAGACACCACCAAACCGGAAGAAATAGGTCTGAATGGGGCATAGGTTGTGATGAAAGTTCGAGGGTCTGCGGCGCATATCTGCACCGTGTCCGTGCCCTCACGTACAGTGCCGAAGATGGCAGCCGGCCCCGTAACTCTTTCGAGTGACCGTCGTTGAGAGTGCGAGGCGGTTGAAGCAACAAGCGCTCGGGCAGGCGTCCGAGACGGTCGACCGCACAGGTGACGATTTCGTACCAGCCTGGAGGCTCAAGGTGACGCGCATCAGCTGCGGAGGGCGGCCATGACTTCCGTCCTCGTCTGCGACGACTCCCCGCTTGCCCGAGAGGCGCTCCGCCGCGCGGTCGCGACCGTGCCCGGCGTCGAGCGCGTGACGACGGCGGCCAACGGCGAGGAAGTCCTCCGCCGCTGGGGGGCCGACCGCTCGGACCTGATTCTGATGGACGTACGCATGCCCGGACTGGGCGGCGTCGAGACGGTCCGGCGGCTGCTGTCCGCCGACCCCGGTGCGCGCATCATCATGCTCACCGTCGCCGAGGACCTGGACGGCGTGGCCCTCGCGGTCGCCGCCGGGGCCCGCGGCTACCTGCACAAGGACGCCTCCCGCGCGGAGCTGCGCGCCACGGTGACGCAGGCCCTGGCCGACCCGACCTGGCGGCTGGCCCCGCGCCGGCTGCGCTCGGCCGAGATGGGCGCGGCGCCCACGCTCACGGCGCGTGAGATCCAGGTGCTCGAAGGCATGAGCCACGGCCGCTCCAACGCGGAGATCGGCCGCGAGCTGTTCCTCTCCGAGGACACGGTCAAGACGCACGCCCGGCGCCTGTTCAAGAAGCTGGGCGCCTCCGACCGGGCCCACGCCGTGGCGCTCGGCTTCCGGTGGGGCCTGGTGCGCTAGGGCCTGTCGTTCGGACCGGGCCGGCTCCGGCACGCGGCCTCCGGCACGGACCGGAGAGCGGGGGCACGCGGATGCCCCCGCGCGAGCCGCACCCGCACGGGCGGGAGCCGGCGGCCGACGGCGGCGCCGACGGGGGTCTCCACCCCCGGCCCGGGCGAGGTCGACAGCCGGGACGGGTGCGGGCGAGGGCCCACGTCCCCGGGACGATCCGAACGGCAGGTCCCGGCAGCGGCCCCGCGGGCCGCAGCGGTCGCGGTGAGGACGCGGAACGCCAGGTGGGCGGGGGTGGACCGGCGGTCCGCCCGGTGCCCGCTGCTGGTTTCGCCGCGGATGCCGCATCCTTGAGGGTGTGGAGTTCCTCGGGGACGAGTCGGTCGAGCGGAAGGGGAGGGCGCAGGGGATGAGTTCCGGCGCACCTGCTCATAACGCTTCGGTGCACAACAACGGGCGCGGTGCCGCGGACCCGTCGGCCGCAGGGCACCATGGACCGATGCGCGACGACGAGGCGACCCATGCCCCTGGGGCGATCGGCGCGCTCGTCCACCGCGCCGTCGACGGAGACGAGCAGGCCACGCACGACCTGCTCGCCCACGTCCACCCCCTGGCCCTGCGCTACTGCCGCACCCGGCTGTCCCGCCTCCCGGGCGACGCCCGGCACTTCGTGGAGGACCTCGCCCAGGAGGTCTGCGTGGCCGTGCTCCTGGCGCTGCCCCGCTACCGGGACACCGGGCGCCCCTTCGAGGCGTTCGTCTTCGCCATCGCCGCCCACAAGGTCGCCGACCTGCAGCGCGCGGCGATGCGCCACCCGGGCTCGACGGCGGTCCCCTCCGACGAGATGCCCGAGCGGCCCGACGACTCCCTGGGACCGGAGGAGCGCGCCCTGCTCAGCAGCGACGCGGAATGGGCCAAGAAACTGCTGGCCAACCTGCCCGAGAACCAGCGGGAACTGCTGCTGCTGCGGATCGCGGTGGGTCTCACGGCCGAGGAGACCGGCCAGATGTTGGGAATGTCACCCGGCGCCGTCCGGGTCGCACAGCACAGGGCGCTGAGCCGGCTGCGGGCGCTGGCCGAGCAGTAGGCCCTCGGCGGCCCTTCGTTGAACAGGCGGTGCGCCGCTGCCGTACGAACATACGAAGCCCCGTGCGGGCCGGAACCGTGGAATGAGACAGCCGTGCTTCCCGTTAGCATGGACATCCGCACCGATCAAGGCCATTTGGGGAAGGTGTCATGACTGCCAACGTCGACGGAGTGCCCGGTAAATTCGCGACACTCGGGCTGACCTACGACGACGTGCTGCTGCTGCCGGGTGCATCGGAAGTGCTCCCCAACGCGGTCGACACCTCGTCCCGCATCTCCCGCAACGTCCGGGTGAACATCCCGCTGCTGTCCGCCGCCATGGACAAGGTCACCGAGTCGCGCATGGCGATCGCGATGGCCCGCCAGGGCGGCGTCGGCGTCCTGCACCGCAACCTGTCCATCGAGGACCAGGTCAACCAGGTCGACCTGGTGAAGCGGTCCGAGTCGGGCATGGTCACCGACCCGATCACGGTGCACCCGGACGCCACCCTCGGCGAGGCCGACGCGCTGTGCGCCAAGTTCCGCATCAGCGGCGTCCCCGTCACCGACGGCAACGGCAAGCTGCTCGGCATCGTCACCAACCGCGACATGGCCTTCGAGTCCGACCGCACCCGTCAGGTGCGCGAGGTCATGACCCCCATGCCCCTGGTGACCGGGAAGGTCGGCATCTCCGGCCCCGACGCCATGGAGCTGCTGCGCCGCCACAAGATCGAGAAGCTGCCGCTGGTCGACGACGCGGGCGTCCTCAAGGGCCTGATCACCGTCAAGGACTTCGTCAAGGCCGAGCAGTACCCGAACGCGGCCAAGGACGCGGAGGGCCGGCTGATCGTCGGCGCCGCCGTGGGCGCCAGCCCCGAGGCCCTGGAGCGGGCCCAGGCACTCGCCGCCGCCGGTGTGGACTTCCTGGTCGTCGACACCTCGCACGGCCACAACAGCAACGCCCTCAGCTGGATGTCGAAGATCAAGTCGAGCGTGAACGTCGACGTGATCGGCGGCAACGTCGCCACGCGCGACGGCGCCCAGGCGCTGATCGACGCTGGTGTCGACGGCATCAAGGTCGGTGTCGGCCCCGGCTCCATCTGCACCACCCGCGTGGTCGCCGGCATCGGCGTCCCGCAGGTCACCGCCATCTACGAGGCCTCCCTGGCGGCCCGCCCGGCGGGCATCCCGCTGATCGGCGACGGCGGTCTGCAGTACTCCGGCGACATCGGCAAGGCCCTGGCCGCCGGCGCCGACACGGTGATGCTGGGCAGCCTCCTCGCGGGCTGCGAGGAGTCGCCGGGCGAGCTGCAGTTCATCAACGGCAAGCAGTTCAAGTCGTACCGCGGCATGGGCTCGCTCGGCGCGATGCAGTCCCGCGGCCAGGGCCGGTCGTACTCCAAGGACCGCTACTTCCAGGCCGAGGTCGCCTCCGACGACAAGCTCGTGCCCGAGGGCATCGAGGGCCAGGTGCCCTACCGCGGCCCGCTGGCCAACGTGCTGCACCAGCTCGTCGGCGGTCTGCGTCAGACCATGGGCTACGTGGGCGCGGCCACCATCGAGGAGATGGAGTCCAAGGGCCGCTTCGTCCGCATCACGTCGGCGGGTCTTAAGGAGAGCCACCCGCACGACATCCAGATGACGGTCGAGGCGCCGAACTACAGCCGCAAGTAGCGGCCAGGCCTTCCGAGGGCGGCCCCGGGGCATCCGGGGCCGCCCTCGGCGTGCCCGTCGGCGATACTGGAAGACGCTGAAACGCATCAGGGAAAGGCCACCAACGTGACTGAGATCGAGATCGGGCGCGGCAAGCGCGGCCGCCGGGCGTACGCCTTCGACGACATCGCCGTCGTCCCCAGCCGCCGTACGCGGGACCCGAAGGAGGTCTCGATCGCCTGGCAGATCGACGCCTACCGCTTCGAGCTGCCCTTCCTGGCCGCCCCCATGGACTCGGTCGTCTCCCCGGCCACCGCCATCCGCATCGGCGAGCTCGGCGGCCTGGGCGTGCTGAACCTCGAAGGCCTGTGGACCCGGTACGAGGACCCGCAGCCGCTGCTGGACGAGATCACCGGGCTCGACGCGGAGACCGCGACCCGTCGCCTGCAGGAGATCTACGCGGCCCCGATCAAGGAGGAGCTGATCGGGCAGCGCATCAAGGAGGTCCGCGACTCCGGCGTCGTCACCGCCGCCGCGCTCTCCCCGCAGCGCACCGCCCAGTTCTCCAAGGCGGTCGTGGACGCGGGCGTGGACATCTTCGTCATCCGCGGTACGACGGTCTCGGCGGAGCACGTCTCCGGTTCGCACGAGCCGCTGAACCTGAAGCAGTTCATCTACGAGCTCGACGTCCCGGTGATCGTCGGCGGCTGCGCCACGTACACCGCCGCCCTGCACCTGATGCGCACCGGCGCGGCCGGTGTGCTGGTCGGCTTCGGTGGCGGCGCCGCGCACACCACGCGCAACGTGCTCGGCATCCAGGTCCCCATGGCGACGGCGGTCGCCGACGTCGCCGCGGCCCGCCGCGACTACATGGACGAGTCCGGCGGCCGGTACGTGCACGTGATCGCGGACGGCGGTGTCGGCTGGTCCGGCGACCTGCCCAAGGCGATCGCCTGCGGCGCGGACGCGGTGATGATGGGCTCCCCGCTGGCCCGCGCGACCGACGGCCCGGGCAAGGGCCACCACTGGGGCATGGAGGCGGTGAACGAGGAGCTGCCGCGCGGCAAGAAGGTCGCCCTCGGCACGGTCGGCACGCTGGAGGAGATCCTCACGGGCCCGTCCCACACGCCCGACGGCTCGATGAACCTCTTCGGCGCCCTCCGCCGCGCCATGTCCACGACGGGCTACAGCGAGCTCAAGGAGTTCCAGCGGGTCGAGGTCACCGTGGCGGACTCGCAGCACCGGCGGTAACCCGCTCCGCACGCAAAAGGGCCCGGCCGCTCAGGGGAGTGGCCGGGCCTTTCGCATGCCCAAGTGGCTTTGCCGGGGCGCTTGTTGGCGCCAGGGGGCGCACGGTTGCCTTCGGGCCGTTCGGGTCGGTGAGGGGCGGTGGTGAGCCGCTAATGTCCGTGATCGGCGCCCCGGTTCTTCTGGGTGCCCCCTTCCAAGGACACGGTCCGGACCCCGCCCTCGGGGCCCGGCCCGACACCGACGAGCCGTTCACCGGGCCACTGGGCGGCGTCGTGGAAGGGGGCGCCCATGGGTCGCCACCGCAAGCCCACCCGCTGGGACCGACTCCGTCTTCGGATGGTGCAGTGCCGGAGGAGGTGGATCTTGCGGCTTTTCGGATGGTGAGCGGCCGCCCCCAAGAAAACTAGGGGCGGACACTCCGTGATCCATCCAGGAGCCTGCCGCAGTGGCCCCTGCGGTGGGCTCCACCCTTTTCGGATGGTGAGCGGCCGCCCCCAAAGAACCTAGGGGCGGACACTCCGTGATCCATCCAGGAGCCTGCCGCAGTGCCCCCTGCGGTGGGCTCCGTCTGTTCTCGTAAGGTACCCGGGCCGGGTGCCGCGTGCCAGCAGTCCCCGGCTCCCGCACCTCGCGCGCCCCCCTTCACAACCGGTGCGCCGCCCCCGTCGGAGCCGCTCCCCGGGTGTCCAGCAGGAGCTGGGCCTTCACCGACAGGCCCTGGAGGTCGTACGTGCGGTGCTGCTGGAGCAGGATCGTCAGGTCCGCGTCGGCCGCCGCCTCGTAGAGGGAGTCCGCGCGCGGGACGGGGCGGTCCAGGACGCTCCAGGCGGGGACGTGCGGGTCGTGGTAACTGACCGCGGCGCCCAGTTCCATCAGGCGCTGGGCGATCTCCTGTGCCGGGGTGCCCTGGAGGTCGGCGAGGTCGGGCTTGTAGGTGACGCCGAGCAGAAGCACGCGCGCGCCCCGGGCCGACTTGCCGTGCTCGTTGAGGAGCGTGGCGGCGCGCTGGACGACGTAACCGGGCATGCGGCTGTTGACCTGCTGGGCCAGCTCCACCATGCGCAGGCCGCGGCCGGCCCGGCCGGTCAGGTCCTGGGGGACCGAGTGGCCGCCCACGCCCGGGCCCGGGCGGAAGGCCTGGAAGCCGAACGGCTTGGTCTCCGCGCAGCGGATGACGTCCCACAGGTCGACGCCGAGGTCGTGGCAGAGGACCGCCATCTCGTTCACCAGGGCGATGTTCACGTGCCGGTAGTTCGTCTCCAGCAGCTGCACGGTCTCCGCTTCCCTGAGTCCACGCGCGCGTACCACCTTGTCCGTCAGCCTGCCGTAGAACGCCGCGGCCGACTCGGTGCAGGCCGGGGTGAGGCCGCCGATGACCTTCGGGGTGGTGGCGGGCGTGACGTCGCGGTTGCCGGGGTCGACGCGGCTGGGCGAGTACGCCAGGTGGAAGTCGCGGCCCGCGCGCAGGCCGGAGCCCTCTTCGAGCAGCGGGCGCAGGAAGTCCTCCGTCGTCCCCGGGCGCACCGGTGACTCCAGGATCACCGTGGTGTGCGGGCGCAGGTGCGCGGCCAGGGTGCGGGCGGCCGTCTCCAGCTGGCCGAGGTCGAGCGTGCCGTCCGCGCCCGGCGGGGTCGGCGGGCAGAGCACCGCCGTGCGGACCCGGCCCAGCTCGGCCGGGTCGGTGGCCGGCCGGAAGCCCCCCGAGAGCATCCGGCGCAGTTCGGCGGGGCTGAGGGAGCCGGGCTCGGGGCCGGTCCGGTAGCCCAGGGTGGGGATGCCTGCGGCGACGGCGGCCTGGGCCAGGGGCAGGCCGTACGGGCCGAGTCCGATGACGGCGAGATCTGCGGGCATGGCGTGGCCGTCCTTCCCGATAACCGAAGTGGGACAGGTGCGCAAGCCCGGTGGACAGGACGGGCGAGCGCAATGTCAGACTAGGAGTAAATATGACCGATATGCGGGATTGGTTGGCCGAGTTTCGGTGAGTGTTTCCGTGCCTGTTGTCCACAGGCTGAGGGTCCGTGGTGGCTGAAGTCGGGCATGCCGGTCAGAATTTGGGCAGGGGGATACGGACGGGGCTGCGCCCGACGGGTGCGGTCGGCGCGACCGATGAGCGGGAGGCAGCGGTGAGGACAGCGACACTCGGACCGGCGCAGCGCGCCGAGTCACTCGCAGCGATGGCCGAGCGCGAGCTGGACGTGCTGGTCGTGGGTGCAGGCGTGGTCGGCGCGGGCACCGCCCTCGACGCCGTCACCAGAGGTCTGTCCACGGGCCTGGTCGAAGCCCGGGACTGGGCGTCCGGCACCTCCAGCCGGTCCAGCAAGCTGATCCACGGCGGCCTGCGCTATCTGGAGATGCTGGACTTCGCGCTGGTCAGGGAGGCCCTCAAGGAGCGCGGCCTGCTGCTGGAGCGGCTCGCCCCGCACCTGGTGAAGCCCGTGCCGTTCCTGTACCCGCTGCAGCACAGGGGCTGGGAGCGGCTGTACGCCGGGTCGGGCGTGGCGATGTACGACGCCATGTCCATGGCGCGCGGGCACGGCCGGGGCCTGCCGATGCACCGGCACCTGACGCGTGGTCACGCCCTGCGGGTGGCGCCCTGTTTGAAGAAGGACGCGCTGGTCGGGGCGTTGCAGTACTACGACGCCCAGATGGACGACGCCCGCTACGTCGCGACGCTGGTGCGCACGGCGGTGGCCTACGGCGCGAAGGCCGCCAACCGCGCGCGGGTGACGGGATTCCTGCGCGAGGGCGAGCGGGTCGTCGGCGCGCGGGTGCAGGACGTCGAGGGCGGCGGCGAGTACGAGATCCGCGCCAAGCAGGTCGTCAACGCCACCGGTGTGTGGACGGACGACACGCAGGCCATGGTCGGCGAGCGCGGGCAGTTCCACGTCCGGGCGTCCAAGGGCATCCACCTGGTGGTGCCCCGCGACCGGATCCACTCCACGACCGGTCTCATCCTGCGCACGGAGAAGTCCGTGCTGTTCGTCATCCCCTGGGGCAGGCACTGGATCGTCGGCACCACGGACACCGAATGGGACCTCGACAAGGCCCACCCGGCCGCCTCCAGCGCGGACATCGACTACCTGCTGGAGCATGTGAACTCGGTCCTCGCGGTGCCTCTGACCAGGGACGACGTCCAAGGCGTCTACGCGGGCCTGCGGCCGTTGCTGGCGGGCGAGTCGGACGCCACCAGCAAGCTCTCGCGCGAGCACACCGTGGCGCATCCGGTGCCCGGGCTGGTCGTCGTGGCGGGCGGCAAGTACACGACGTACCGGGTCATGGCCAAGGACGCGGTGGACGCGGCGGTGCACGGACTGGACATGCGGGTCGCCGAGTGCGTCACCGAGGAGGTGCCCCTGCTGGGTGCCGAGGGCTACCGGGCGCTGTGGAACGCGCGGGCGCGGATCGCCGCCCGCACCGGCCTGCACGTGGTGCGCGTGGAACACCTGCTGAACCGGTACGGGGCGATGACGGAGGAACTCCTCGCGCTCATCGCCGAGGACCCGTCGCTCGGAGAGCCGCTGCCGGCGGCCGACGACTACCTGCGTGCCGAGATCGTCTACGCGGCCTCGCACGAGGGGGCGCGCCATCTGGACGACGTGCTGACGCGGCGCACGCGCATCTCGATCGAGACCTTCGACCGGGGCACGCGCAGCGCGCGGGACGCCGCCGAGCTGATGGCCCCGGTCCTCGGCTGGGACAAGGACCAGATCGAGCGCGAGGTGCAGCACTACGAGAAGCGGGTGGAGGCCGAGCGGGAGTCGCAGCGGCAGCCGGACGACCTGACGGCGGACGCGGCGCGGCTGGGGGCGCCGGACATCGTGCCGTTGTAGGCGGCCCGTCCCGGTGTGCGTCCGTCCGTCGCACATCACCCGAACGAGTGTCGGAGGGCGGGATCTCCGTTCGGTGCCCGGTCGTTTCACCAGGTGCGGGGGCAGAACTCGGCCGCGAGCACCGCGGGTTCGAGACCGGGATCGGCTATCGCGTCCGTGTTCACGCGGAAGGTGAGGACACGCCGGCCGTCGACGGTGGCCGCGCTGCGCACGTAGCTGCCGGATATGTGCCCGTTGTGCCCCCACACCGTCGTGCCGCACGGCAGCCTCTCGGATACAGCCCCATGCCGTACGCGCCGTGTGCGGCACGGGTGTCGAGCATCTCGCGCAGCCGCTGCGGGGACAGCAGCCGGCCGCCGAGCAGGGCCGCGTAGAAGCGGTCCAGGTCGGCCAGCGTGGTCACGATCTCGCCCGCGGCTCCGGCCGCCCGCGGGTCGAGATCGGTGACGTCGGTTCCGTCGGCGGCGTAGGAGCGGCCGTGCGGGGAGGGCAGTGAGGAGCGGGATCCGGGGAAGGAGGTGCCCGTCAGACCCAGGGGAGTGAGGATGCGGCGCTCCGTCTCGGTGGCGTACGAGGCGCCGGTGACCTGCTCGACGACCATGCCGAGCAGCACGTAGTTGGTGTTCGAGTAGGAGAAGCGGCCGCGTTCGGCCGGAGGGTGGGTGAGGGCTATGCGTACGGCCTGATCGGGTGTGAGGGGCACGGCTCCGTCGGTGACCGCGGTGAAGTCGTACAGGCCGCTGGTGTGGGTGAGCAGGGAACGCAGGGTCAGCGCGCGGCCGTCGTTGCCCGCGCCCGGCACCAGACCGGGCAGGTGCTGCTCCACCGTGTCGGACAGCGACAGCCGGTGTTCGTCGGCCAGTTGCAGCACGACCGTCGCGATGAACGTCTTCGTGACGCTGCCGGCGCGGAAGTGGTCCCACCGTGAGATGCCGTGCCCGGCCCCGGCATAGCGGGTGGTGGCCCCCTCCCGGGCCAGCAGGGCGGCGGCGGGCGCCCGGCCCCGGGTCACCAGCGACGGCAGTACGGCGTCCGCGGGCGGCACCGACAGGGCCGAGGAGTCGGCGGGCGGCAGTCCGAGCAGGGCCACGGACAGCGGCAGGGCCAGCAACGTCCGCAGCGACGGCATGCGGGCACCTCCCTCGTCGGGGCGTCGGGGCGTCGGGGCGTGGGCGGTTGGGGTGCGGTGTGGTCGAACCTCGCGGACGCCGGTGAGGGCGTCGAGGCGTGGGGTACCCGGGCACCGGGGCCGGAGAGGCCCTCGACGGCGGGGCCGGGGGCCCCATCATGCAGGGCGGTGCCGGGCGGGGCGCAGCCGGGTTCCGGTGGGGTGGGCCGGTGCGCCGCCTCGCCAGGGGGCCCCTGGGCACTGGGCACTTGTCGGGTGAGGGACAATGGAGGCTCTGTCAGGGCGGGTTGTATGAGGGGACGCATGTCGGAGGCGGAGCGGGCGGGCACATCTCGTCAGGACACTCGTCAGGACAGCAAGGAGCGTCTCCTCGCGGGGCGTTACCGGCTGGGCAAGGTGCTGGGCCGCGGGGGCATGGGCACGGTCTGGCGGGCCCAGGACGAGACCCTGGGACGGACGGTCGCCGTCAAGGAACTGCGGTTCCCGTCGAACATCGACGAGGACGAGAAGCGGCGGCTGATCACACGGACGCTGCGCGAGGCCAAGGCGATCGCGCGGATCCGCAACAACAGCGCCGTGACGGTGTACGACGTGGTCCAGGAGGACGACCGGCCCTGGATCGTCATGGAGCTCGTCGAGGGCAAGTCGCTCGCCGAGGTCATCCGGGAGGACGGCCTCCTCGAACCGAAGCGCGCCGCGGAGGTCGGGCTCGCCGTCCTGGACGTGCTGCGGTCCGCGCACCGCGAGGGCATCCTGCACCGCGACGTGAAGCCGTCCAACGTGCTGATCGCCGAGGACGGCCGGGTCGTGCTCACCGACTTCGGCATCGCCCAGGTCGAGGGCGACCCGTCCATCACCTCGACCGGCATGCTCGTCGGCGCGCCCTCCTACATCTCCCCGGAACGGGCGCGCGGGCACAAGCCCGGTCCGGCGGCCGACCTGTGGTCGCTCGGCGGGCTGCTGTACGCGGCGGTGGAAGGCGCGCCGCCGTACGACAAGGGCTCGGCCATAGCGACGCTGACGGCCGTGATGACCGAGCCGCTCGAGGAGCCGAAGAACGCCGGTCCGCTGAAGGACGTCATCCACGGTCTGCTCACCAAGGACCCCGCCCAGCGGCTCGACGACGCGGGCGCCCGGGCGATGCTGAACGCGGTCATCAAGGCGCCCGCCAAGGCGGAGGCCGAGCCGCTGGACGCGACGAAGGCCGTGCCGTTGCCCGCGCAGTCGGACAGGTCCTCGGGCAAGGGGAGCCCGGCCGGCTCCGGCGGCAAGCGGGGCGAGGAGGCGGGGGAGCGGCTGCGCGGAGCCCTGCGCTCCGTGCGCAAGGCCGCGACGGGATCGGCCGCCGCCGCGGCCAAGTCCGGGACCGCCGAGGCCGCTCCCGGCCCGGACGGCCGTGCGGAGCGGGCCGGTACCGCCGGCACGACCGCGGGCGCCACCGCCGGGTCGTCGTCGAGTCCGGTGCCGGGTCCGGCGCCGACCTCGAAGTCCGCCGCCGGGTCCGGTGAGAAGGAGACGAAGACGGGTTCCGCGGGCCGGAGTTCGGGGTGGCCCGTGGTGCCGCCGCCGGACCTGCCGCCGCGTCCCGCGCCCCGGGCGCCGCTCACCGACGTGGTGCCGCGGCGCACGCTGGTCATCATCGCGGTGGTCGTGGCGCTCGCCGTGATCGGTACCGTGCTCGCCCTCACGCTCGGCGGGGACGACAAGGGCTCGCAGGGCGCGGGCGAGGGCGGCGGCAAGACCGCGGCCACCGCGCCGGGCGGCGCCGACACCAGGGGCGACGAGAGCGACGGCACGCGCACGGACGGCGCGGAGAGCCCGGCCCCGTCCGGGCCGGCCTCGAACAGCACCCCGAGCGGCGGCTCCGGCGCCTCGGCCGGGAGCGGATCCTCCGACGGGGACGGCACCGCGGCCGAGTCGACGCACCAGGGGAACCAGGGGTACTCGATCGGTCTGCCGAAGGGCTGGAAGTACCAGTCCACGGGTGCGGCCGGTGACCGGTTCACCGGCCCCGGCGGGCAGAAGCTGCTCATCGCCTGGACGTCCACACCCAAGGGCGACCCGGTGGCGGACTGGGAGAGCCAGGAGCGCTACATGCAGCGCGCGCAGTACAAGAGGATCCGGATAGAGAAGGTGGACTACCGCGGCTGGAACACCGCCGACTGGGAGTTCACCTACACGGACGGCGGCACCAAGTACCGGACGATCGACCGCGGTTTCGTCGTCGACGACCGGCAGGGGTACGCGCTGATGTACACGGCGAAGGCGGCCGACTGGGACGGCGAGCTGCGCAAGGAGACCTGGCGGACGCTGACGAAGACCTTCGAACCCAAGTCCTGAGCATGAGCGGCCCCGGGTTTGGGGAGGCAGATCTGGCATCCCCGCATTGCGGGTTGCCTGCGGCACGTATCGTAAATGTTTGCGGACCGTGCGCAGCCGGAACGGACCGTGGGGCGAACGGATGTGACCGGCCGGGCCGACGGGGGAGGCAACGTGGACGACTATGCGGGACGGGTTCTCGCCGACCGCTACCGCCTGCCGCTGCCGCCGTCCGACGAGTACGAACTCACCGAGACCCGGGCCTTCGACACCTACAGCGGACAGGAAGTGCTGGTCCGGCAGATCCCGTTGCCCGAGGTGGTCGAGGCGGAGGTCCTGGACGCGGAAGGGCTGCCCGACGGTTTTACGGCACGTGACGGGGGAGCGCGGCGGCCCGGAGGGCGCGCGGGCGGGCGGCGGCCCGCGGATCCGGTGGTGCGGCGCGCGGTCGAGGCCGCGCAGGCGGCGGCCGCCATCCCCGACCATCCCCGGCTCGACCAGGTCTTCGACGTGTTCGCCGAGGGCGGTTCGCTGTGGATCGTCAGTGAGCTGGTGGCCGCGCGTCCGCTGGCGGCGCTGCTGGCCGAGAAGCCGCTGACGCCCTACCGGGCGGCCGAGGTGGCCTCCGACGTGCTCATGGCACTGCGCGTCCTGCACGCCCACGGCTGGGTGCACCGGAACGTCACCGCCCGGACGGTGCTCGTCTGCGACGACGGCCGGGTGATGCTGACCGGTCTCGCGGTGGGAGCGGCGGAGGAAGCGCTGTGCGGGTACGACCCGGTGCCGCCTCCGGCCTTCGAGGAGTCCGGGCCGGGGCAGGGCCCGGAGGACGGTAGCTCCCGGACCGGGCTGCTCAACGGCGCGGGTGGCCCTGGCCGCCACGGCGGCCCCGGGGGTTTCGCCGGCCCCGGTGGGCGGGGCGGTGCCGGCGGCCCTGGTGGGCCGGGGGGCATCGGTGCCTCGGGCGATCCCGAGGCGGCGCGGCGGGCCGCCATAGAGGCGCGGGAGGCCAGAGGACTGCCGGCGGCCGGGCTGGAGGCGGCGGGCGGCGGCCCGGCCGTGCCGGCGCGGCGGAGCCCGGACGACAGCGACCCGCGGGCCGCGCGCGCCGGGGCCATCGCGGCCTACCGGGCGGGCGCGCGGGCCGCCGCACGGGTCCAGGAGGCCCAGCAGAACACCCGGGCGCTGCCCGGCGCCCGGCCCGCCCCCGGCGGCGGCCCGGGTTCCCGCGGCGACGGCCCGGCGCACTCCCCGTACGTCCCCGGGCAGGGCACGCCGCCCGACGCGCCCCCGCCGGGGCGGATAGCCGACCCCTACGGCGTGGCGGGCAAGCCCCGCACCACCGCCTGGCACGGCGCCGCACCCCGCGGCGGAACCGGCGGCGCCCCCGCGCCGCGGGGCCAGGAGCAGACGGCTCTCCCGCCGTCCCCGGACCCCTCCGAGCCCGCCCGGTGGGACGACCTGGTCGCCCACAGCCCCGCACCCCGGCGCGGCCCGGCCACCGCCCTGGCAGCCGAGCGGGCGCGGCAGGCGCGGATGGCGGTCGTCGGGCCCGTCACCGAACGCTGGGCACCGGAGCAGGCCGGACCCGTCCACGAGAACTGGCAGCTGGCCGCGCCCATCGGCCCGGCCACCGACCTGTGGGCGCTGGGCGCGCTGCTGTTCCGCGCCGTGCAGGGCCACGCGCCCTACCCGGAGGAGTCGACGGCCGAGCTGGTGCAGATGGTGTGCGCGGAACCGCCCGCGTACGCCGAGGAGTGCGGGCCGCTGCGGCCGGTCGTGGAGTCGCTGCTGCGCCAGGACCCCACCGAGCGCCTCGACTTCGAGGAGCTGCGCGGCTGGCTGCGCTCGCTGGTGCGCTCGGCACCGGAGCCGGAGGCCGGGCTGCACGTGGTCCCCGCGCCCCCGGCCGACGCCGGCAGGCTGCCCGTCGTGCGCCGCCGGGGCGAGCTCGTGCGCAGGCGGCGCGCCGGGCTGCCCGCGCACCACGGGCGGCACAAGCGGGCCAGGCAGTCCGGCTCGCCGCACCGCCTGGGCCGCACCCTGCTCGTGCTGGTGCTGCTCGCGATGGCCGCGGCGATCGCCTACGCCATGCTCTTCATGCCCAAGTCGGACACCGGCGACGGGCAGGGCACGGACCGCACCGGTGTCGCCGGCGAGGTCGGCCAGATGCCCGAGCCGGACGCCGACGGCGAGCCGAGGCCCGAGCGGGCCTCACCCGCGCCGGAGGAGAGCCCGTCCACGTCGGCCGGTTCCTCCGAGACGCAGACCACCGGTCCCGACGTCGCCGACGGCTTCACGCTGCGCAAGGACCCGGCCGGTTTCCAGGTCGCCGTCGCCCAGGGCTGGGACCGCACCCCGCGGGGCGGCGACGGCCAGGTCGTCTACGCCAAGGGCGACTTCGAGCTCATCGTCGTACCGGGCCGGGACAAGGCGTCGGAGTACGGCAGTGACCCGATGGCCTACCAGCGGGAACGGGAGCGGGAGTTGCAGCCGTACCGCGACTCCAGCTGGGCCACCTCCACCGGGCTGAAGACGATCGAGGTGGGCGGACGGAAGATGGCGGAGGGGCAGTTCACCTGGACCGGCGACGACGGGGGCGAGCTGTACGTGCGCAACCTCGCGATGCTGGTCGAGGGGCGTTACCACGTGCTCCAGGTGCGCGGCCCGGAGGCCGACCGGGACGAGGTGACACGGCTGTACGAACAGGCGGCGGCAACCTACCGCGTGACGGGATGAGCGGCGGGCGGCCCTCCGTACGCCCCGGTACGCCGTAGTCCCACCTCCGGTCTCCTCCCGCCCCGGCGGGCGACAACCGTCACAGTGCGGTCACCGTGGCACCCCACTTGTTCCCTGGGGAAGGGCGGGTCCTTACGCTGACCCTGTCAAGACCATTGCGGGGCAACGTGAATCAGATGCAGGGCCGGCTCGTCGCGGGCCGCTACCGGCTGGCCGACGCCATCGGCAGCGGCGGGATGGGCCGGGTGTGGCGTGCGCACGACGAGGTGCTGCACCGTGCGGTGGCCATCAAGGAGTTGACGGCCGCCCTCTACGTCTCCGAGAGCGAGCAGGCCATCCTGCTGGCCCGCACCCGGGCCGAGGCCAGGGCCGCCGCGCGGATCAACCACTCCGCCGTCGTCACCGTGCACGACGTGCTGGAGCACGACGGACGGCCGTGGATCGTGATGGAGCTGGTCGAGGGCCGCTCACTGGCCGACGCGGTCAAGGAGGAGGGCCGCGTCGAGCCGCGCGAGGCCGCGCGCATCGGTCTGTGGGTGCTGCGGGCCCTGCGCGCCGCGCACACCGCCGGTGTCCTGCACCGCGACATCAAGCCGGGCAACGTCCTGCTCGGCCGTGACGGAAGGGTTCTGCTCACCGACTTCGGCATCGCCCAGATCGAGGGTGACACGACCATCACCCGCACCGGCGAGGTCGTCGGCTCGGTCGACTACCTGGCACCCGAGCGGGTGCGCGGCCACGACCCGGGCCCGTCCTCCGACCTGTGGGCGCTCGGCGCCACGCTCTACACGGCGGTCGAAGGGCGCTCGCCGTTCCGCCGCACCACACCCCTGACGACCATGCAGGCCGTGGTCGAGGAGGAGGCCGACGAGGCCCGGTACGCCGGTCCGCTCGCGCCGGTCATCACCGCGCTGCTGCGCAAGGACCCCGCCGCCCGGCCCGCCCCGTCCGAGGCGGAGCAGATGCTCGCCGAGGCGGCGGAGGGGCGCCGGCCGAACGGGGCGCAGGCGTACGTGCCGACGCGGTTCGGGGGCACGCGGCCGTACCGGGAGGACCAGGGCGGTGCGGGCACGGCCGGTCAGGACGCCCTCGGCACCCGACCGGAGGACACCGGTGCGAACGGTACCGGCCCGGCCGGCTCGGGCTCGCACGCCCGGACGCCGCTGCCGCCGCCGGCCGGTGCCCCGGCGACCGGAACAGCGACGTCCGGTGGCCTTGCCGCCGGCGCGTCGACCACCGGCCCCACCCCGCGCGGCCGGGCGGGCGCGTCGACGGCCGACGGCCCGCACCCGTACGGCCCGCACCGGCGGACCGGTACCGGACAGCCGCCCGGCGGGCCGCAGGAGCCCGGTGCCGGACACGCGCACGACGGGGCGCAGCCCTATGGCGCGGCGCAGACCTACGGCGCGGCACAGACGTACGGCGGGAGACGGCAGCCCGGCGCGGTTCAGACGTACGGCGGTGGTCAGCGGTCCGGGGCGGGGCGGACGTTCGGCGGTGGTCAGCAGTCCGGGGCGGACCAGACGTACGGCGGTGGACAGCAGTCCGGTGTGGGGCAGGTGCACGGCGGAGGGCGGCCGTCGGGCCCGGGCCGGGCGTCCGGGGCGGGGCGGCGGCGCCGGTTGCGCACCCTCGCCCTCGTCGTCGCGCTCGCGGCCGTCATCGGCGGGGGCACGGCCGTGGTGCTGCAGCGGTGGGACGACAGCCGGCGGCAGCCGGGCGTCGTGTCCGGTGCCGAGGGTGGCTCGGCCGAGCCGGGGAGTTCGGTGCCGGACGGCTGGACCCGCCGCGACGACCCCGCGGGTTTCAGCCTCTACCTGCCCAAGGGCTGGAAGCGCAAGCCCTTCGGCCCGCAGGGCGAGCTCCGGCAGATCGACTACACGCCGGACGGCGGACGGCAGTTCGTCAGGATCGCCGTCGACACCTCCCCCGACTTCGCCGACCCGTACGCCCACCAGCTCGACCTGGAGGAGCAGTTGAAGGGGCTGGCCGACTACCGGCGGGTCGCGCTGGAGCGCAACGTCTACCGTGACCGGAACGGCGCCCTGTGGGAGTACACCTGGACCGCACGGGCGAAGGACACCCCGTTCCCCGGCCCGCGCCGCGCCATCGAGGAGACGTACGTCGCCCGCGACGGCACCGAGTACGCGCTCTACATGTCGGCGCCCGCGGCGGACTGGGCGCAGGCGCGCAAGCAGTTCACCGCGCTGTTGCAGGGGTGGCAGGAGAAGACCTCCTGACCGGGTGCGGCCCCTGACCCGGGGACGTCTGTTTCGGCCACCCCGGTTTCACCGCCCCGGAGCGGTTCCGTCCGGTGGGGCATGATGGCCGTATGGGGACCGAGGGGCACAACATGCGTGTCATCGCGGGCCGTTACCGGCTCGAGGAGAGGCTCGGGCGCGGGGGCATGGGCGTGGTCTGGCGGGCGACGGACCAACTGCTCGGCCGGGGCGTGGCCGTCAAGGAACTCCCCTACGACGAGACACTCTCGGCGGCGGAGGCACGCCGCCAGCGGGACCGTACGCTGCGCGAGGCCCGGGCCGTTGCCCAGTTGAGCCACCCGCACATCATCGTCGTCCACGACGTCGTCGAGGACGACGAACGCCCTTACATCGTCATGGAGTTGATCGAGGGCGGCTCGCTCGCCGACCGGCTCGCGGGCCGGGGTCCGGTGGACCCCGCCGAGGCGGCGCGCATCGGCATCGACCTGCTCGGCGCGTTGCGCGCCGCGCACGCGGCCGGGGTCCTGCACCGGGACCTCAAGCCCGAGAACGTGCTGCTGGAGGAGGGCACCGACCGGGTCGTCCTCACCGACTTCGGCATCGCCCAGGTCCAGGGCGCCCCCACACTCACCGAGAACGGCTCCTTCGTCGGCTCGCCCGAGTACACCGCGCCCGAGCGCATGTCCGGTGTCAGGACCGGGCCCGAGTCCGACCTGTGGTCACTGGGCGCGCTGCTGTGCGCGGCCCTCAGCGGGGAGTCGCCGTTCCACCGCGACTCGCTGGGCGGCATCCTGCACGCGGTCGTCGTCGGCGACATCCAGCCGCCCCCGCAGGCCGGGCCGCTCCTGCCCGTCGTGCAGGGCCTGCTGGAACGGGACCCGGACCGGCGGCTGGACGCCGACCGGGCGGAGCGGATGCTGCGCGCCTTCCGCGCGACGGGCCGTACGCCGTCGGCGCCACCCCTCGGACACGGTCCGGCGCCCGGGTACGCGACACCACCCGGGCACCCCCGGTCGGAGCGGGACACACGGCGCGGACAGCCGCGCGGGGCCGCCGATCCGCGACCGTCCGGGCCGCCGGTGGGCGTGCTGGGCCCGCACCAGCGGGAGGAACCCCTCATGCGGCAGCCCGCCCGGCGTGTCTTCGTGGCCGCGCTGCTGGTCGCGGCGGTGGCGGGCGCCGGGGTGTCCGCCGCGGCCCTGCTCCGGGACCAGAACAACGGTGACGGCGTCACCCCGCCCACGAGTCCGGCCCCCTCGGCCCCCGGTACGCCCACGGCCCGGCCCTCGTCCCCGAGCCCCCCCGTTCCCACCCCGACCACGAGCCGGCCGCACAGCCCCGAAGCGCCTTGAGGGCACGGAGCCGCGGCCGGGAGTCACGGGCTCCCGGACGCCGGCGAGCGGGGTTCGAGGCGCCGCGCACGGCGGTCCGCAATCCGGACATCGAGGGAACCTGAACCGGCCTCGGCCCGTCCCGCGTCGACATACCCGCGTCCCGCAGGGTACTGATGGGGCATGAGCAACGACGGGGGCGGGCCGGACGCCGCCCAGGGCCGGCTGGTGGGCGGGCGGTACCGGCTGGTGGAGCGTATCGGCTCCGGCGGCTCCGGTACGGTCTGGCGGGCCCACGACGAGCTCGACCAGCGTGAAGTCGCCGTCAAGCAGCCCCGGTTGCCGGGCGACCCGGAGGACGGGGGCCACCGGCGGGCGGCCCACCGGCTGCACCGCGAGGCCCGTGCCGCCGCCCGGGTCGACCATCCCGCCGCCGTCACCATCCTCGACGTCGTCGTGGAGGCCGAGCAGCCGGGCGAGCGCCCGGGCCCGCAGGGCCCCGACGAGCTCGACGCGACCGAGCTGCTCGACGGACTCCCGTGGATCGTCATGGAGTTGGTGCCCGGCGAGTCCCTGCACGAGACGCTCCGGCGCGGTCCGGTCGACCCGCCCGAAGCCGCCCGTGTCGGCCTCGCCCTCCTCGGCGCCCTGCGCGCCGCGCACGCCGTGGGCATCGTGCACCGGGACCTGAAGCCGTCCAACGTGCTCCTCGCCGAGGGCGGCCGGGTCGTCCTGACCGACTTCGGCATCGCCGCCCAGGGCGAGGAGGCGCCCCCGGCCCCCGGGGAGCCCGTCGGCCCGCCCGCGTTCGTCGCCCCCGAGCGGTTGTCGGGCCGCATCGCCGGGCCCGCGTCCGACCTGTGGTCCCTGGGCGCGCTGCTGTACGCCGCCGTGGAGGGCTCGTCCCCGTTCCCGCGGGCCACCCCCGAGGACGCGTCCGCCGCCGTCCTCGCCGCCGAGCCGCCCCGGCCGCGGCGGTCCGGCCCGCTCGGACCGCTGCTCGGACGCCTGCTGGCGCCGGACCCCGACGCGCGGCCGGGCGCCGAGGAGGTCGCGAGGGAACTGGAGGCGATGGCGGGACCGAGCGCGGGGGAGACGGCTCACGATGGGGCCGGGCGTGCGCGGCCGTTCCCCGAGGCCGACCGGGCAGCGCGGCTGGAGCCCGTGACGGCGGTACGTCAGGGGTCCGCGACGACGGTATGGCAGGAGTCCGCACCGGCGGTACGGCAGGAGCCCGTGACGGCAGCGGGGCAGACGTCCCGGGCGGCAGCGGGGCAGAGCCCCGTACCGCCCGCGGCAGCGGAGGCGATACGGCCTCAACGGCAGGGAGCCGTAGGGCCCCTGAAGCGCCAGGTGACACCGCCCGTACGGCGGGGAGTGATACCGCCCGTAGGGCAGGAAGCAATACCAGCCGTGCGGCAGGAGGCGATACCGCCCGTACGGCAGGAAGTGACCCCACCCCTGCCGCAGGGAGTGACACGGCCCGTACCGCAGGAAGCGGCACCGCCCGCACGGCACGCGGCAGCACCGCCCTCCGAGCAGGAAGCGGCACCGCCCTCCCGGCAGGGAACCGCACCGCCCTCCCCCGAGGGAGCCAAGAAAGCCACCCTCCCCGGGGAGACGGCGCCCGCGTCCTCCAAGCGTCACATCCTCCTGCGCCCCGGCCCCCTCGCCCTTCTCAGCGTGCTGCTCGCCGGTGGCGTGGGGGCGGCCACCCACCTCGCCGACCCCCGCACCGCCGACCCCGGCACCGCCGAGACCGCCGAACACGCCGCGGACACCACCGACGCGTGGCTTCCGCACCCCGAGCCGGACATGGCGGCCGTCCTCCACCTCCCGCGCGGCTTCCGTCCCCTGGACCGGACCGGCGGCGGCACCGGCCACCCCCGCGCGGTGCGCTACGGCGACGACCGGGGCGGCACGATCCAGGTCCGTCTCCTGTTCTGGGAGCGGGCTCCGGCCTCCCCGATGCGGCAGGCCGGGAAGGCGCCCGGGGCCGGCGGGGAGACGCGCCGCACCCGTACCACCGTCCAGGGCCACGCCGCCGCCCTCGCCGACACGACGTACCACCGGGGCGAGTACCGCAGGCGCGCCCTGCGGGTGCTGGTCCGCACCGACGACGACCGCATGTACGAGCTGCGCGTCGACATGCCCGCGGGCTCGCCCGAGGAGCGGGAGGGCGCCGCCCTGTTCCGGGGCGCCCGGGACCGTCTCGGGATCGTAAAGCGCTGAAGCACCCCGGCGTCACCGGCCAACGCCCTGATCAGGCGGTTTGTTGCCAGCAGTCACTGGCGCCGTGTGTGCAGTCGGTGAAGCCGTATTACCGACGGGTACCCAAAGCCTGCGTCGCGGCATACCCTGCGCGTCATGACGGACGCGCAGGCCGTGGAGAAGACGGCAGAGACCGGCTCGGCACAGACCGGTACCAACCCCCTCGCCCCCGCCCCGGAGGGCGCCCGCACCGCCGCCGACGTGGTGACCCCCGAGCTGGTCGCCCAGCTGACCAAGGGCGTGGTCGGCTCCGGCCGGACGGCCAACCACACGCCGTTCACCGGTGAGAAGCTGGCCGACCTCCCGGAGGCGACGCCCGAGGACGTGGCCGAGGCCTTCGAACTGGCCCGCGCCGCCCAGCCGGTGTGGGAGCGGACGCCCGTACGGCAGCGCGCCGCGGTCCTGCTGCGCTTCCACGACCTGTTGCTGGAGCGCCAGGCCGAGGTGCTCGACCTGATCCAGCTGGAGACCGGCAAGGCGCGTCTGCACGCCCACGAGGAGGTCCAGGCCGTCGCGGTCGCCGCCCGGCACTACGGCCGCAAGGCCCCGGCCTACCTGCGCCCCAAGCGGCACGCCGGTGCCGTGCCGGCCCTGACGAAGGTCGTCGAACTGCGCCATCCGCGCGGTGTGGTGGGCCAGATCGCGCCCTGGAACTACCCCCTCGAACTCTCCGTCGGCGACGCCCTCCCGGCCTTCGCCGCGGGCAACGCGGTCGTCATGAAGCCCGACACGGAGACCTGCCTGACCGCCCTGTGGGCCCGGGACCTGCTCATCGAGGCCGGTCTGCCCGCCGACGCCTTCCAGGTCGTCCTCGGCGAGGGCCCGGTCGTCGGCCCCGAGGTCGTGCGCCACGCCGACTACGTCTCCTTCACCGGCTCCACCCGCACCGGCCGCGAGGTCGCCCAGGGCGCCGCCGCCCGGCTGGTCGGCGTCTCCCTCGAACTCGGCGGCAAGAACGCCATGCTGGTCCTGGAGGACGCCGACGTCGACAAGGCCGCGGCCGGTGCCGTGCGCGCCTGCTTCTCCTCCGCCGGCCAGCTCTGCATCTCCATCGAGCGGCTCTTCGTCCACGAGTCCGTCGCGGACGCCTTCCTGGAGCGCTTCGCCGCGCGGACCAGGGCGATGCGCCTCGGCACGTCCCTCGCCTACGGCGCCGACATGGGCTCCCTGGTGGGCGAGCGCCAGCTGGAGACCGTCACGCGGCACGTGGAGGAGGCCGTCGCCAAGGGCGCGAGGGTCGTGGCCGGAGGCGTGGCCCGCCCGGACATCGGCCCCTACTTCTTCGAGCCCACGATCCTCGACGGGGTCGGCACGGACATGTCCGTCTGCACGGAGGAGACCTTCGGCCCGGTCGTCTCGGTCTACCGCTTCGCCAGTGAGGACGAGGCGATCGAGCGCGCCAACGCCACGCCGTACGGCCTCAACTCCTCGGTGTGGACGGGGAACGGCCGCCGAGGCCAGGAGGTCGCCGCCCGCCTGCGCACCGGCACGGTCAACATCAACGAGGGCTACGCACCCGCCTACGGCAGCGTCCAGTCCCCCATGGGCGGCATGAAGGACTCGGGCCTCGGCCGCCGCCACGGCTCCGAGGGCATCCTCAAGTACACGGAGGCCCAGACGGTCGCCCACCAGCGGGTCCTCCCCATGGCCCCGTCCCTGGGCATGGACGACGAGCAGTACGCCCGGTTCATGAGCCGGAGCCTGCGCCTGATGAAGGCGCTGCGGTTCCGGTGACCGCCCCCCTGCCCGGGGGCGCGGGGAACCGCGCCTTCGACCACTGACGGCCCGCACGCGAGACTCAGCGAGGAGAACACGTGCCTCATCAGGACGCATACGACTACGACGTCATCGTGGTCGGCTCCGGCTTCGGCGGCTCGGTAACCGCCCTGCGCCTCACCGAGAAGGGCTACCGCGTGGGCGTCCTGGAGGCCGGCCGCCGCTTCACCCGCGAGACCCTCCCCAGGAACTCCTGGGACCTGAAGAACTACCTCTGGGCCCCCAAGCTCGGCATGTACGGCATCCAGCGCATCCATCTGCTGGGCAACGTCATGGTCCTGGCGGGCGCGGGCGTCGGCGGGGGCTCCCTCAACTACGCCAACACCCTGTACGTCCCGCCGAAGCCGTTCTTCGAGGACCCCCAGTGGCGTGACATCACCGACTGGCAGGACGAGCTCGCGCCGTACTACGACCAGGCCCGGCGCATGCTGGGCGTCCGCACCAACCCGACCATGACCCCCTCCGACGTGCACCTGAAGGCCGCGGCGGAGCGGATGGGCTGCGGCGACACCTTCCACCTCGCCCCCGTCGGGGTCTTCTTCGGCGACGGCAGGGACGCCGACGGCTCGGTGAAGGCGAAGCCGGGCGAGGAGGTGCCCGACCCGTACTTCGGCGGCGCGGGCCCGTCCCGCAAGGCCTGCGCGGAGTGCGGCGAGTGCATGACCGGCTGCCGCCACGGCGCGAAGAACACCCTCAACGAGAACTACCTGCACCTCGCCGAGAAGGCGGGCGCGGTCGTCCACCCGCTGACCACGGTCGTCTCGGTCACCGACGACTCGCGCGGCGGCTACGCGGTCGCCACCCTGCCCACCGACGACCGCCGCAGGTCCAGGGGCCGCACCTACACGGCCCGCCGGGTCGTCCTCGCGGCCGGCACCTACGGCACGCAGACCCTCCTGCACCGCATGAAGGCCGGAGGCCAGCTGCCGTACATCTCGGACAGGCTGGGCGAGCTGACCCGCACCAACTCCGAGGCCCTGGTCGGCGCCCAGACCGACGACCGGCGGTACCGCAAGGCCCACGGCGCGCCCAGGGCGGACTTCACCCGCGGCGTGGCCATCACGTCCTCGATCCACCCCGACGAGAACACCCACATCGAGCCGGTCCGCTACGGCCGGGGCTCCAACTCGATGGGCAGCCTGTCCATCCTCCAGGTCCCCTACGCCGGACGGAACTCGGGCACCTCCCGGGTGCTGGGCTTCCTCGCCCACGCGGCCCGCCACCCGGTGCTCGTGCTGCGCTCCCTGTCCAACCGCCGCTGGTCGGAGCGGACCATCATCGGCCTGGTGATGCAGTCGCTGGACAACTCCCTGACGACGTACCTGAAGCCGTCGGGTGTCGGCCGCGGCCTGCTCACCGCACGGCAGGGCCACGGCGCCCCCAACCCCAAGCAGATCAAGGCGGCCACGGAGGGCGCCTCGGCACTCGCCGCCGAGATCAACGGCTTCGCCGGCTCCAACGTGGGCGAACTGATGGGCACCCCGCTCACGGCCCACTTCCTCGGCGGCTGCTCCATCGGCGACTCCCGCGAGACCGGCGTGATCGACCCGTACCACCGCCTCTACGGCCACCCCGGCATCTCCGTCGTGGACGGCGCCGCGGTCTCCGCCAACCTGGGCGTCAACCCGTCCCTGACCATCACCGCCCAGGCCGAACGCGCCATGTCCTTCTGGCCCAACAAGGGCGAGCCCGACCCGCGCCCGCAGCAGGGCAGCGCCTACGAGCGGCTCAAGCCGGTCGAGCCGAAGTCCCCGGCGGTCCCGGCGGACGCGTTCGGCGCGCTGCGGCTGCCCTTCCTGGGGATGCCGGCCGTACCGCCCAAGAAGTGACCGGGCCGGCCCCCCCGCGTCCCGGCACACAGAAGAGGGACCTGCGCCCCCCTCCGAGCGCAGGTCCCTCTTCTTTCTGGTGCGACGGCCCGCGGGCCGCTGTGGCTTACGCCTCCGCGCCGGCCTTGCGGCGACGGACCACGAAGATCGCGCCGGCACCGGCGACGACCGCGGCACCGCCGACGAGGCTGATCATCGGCAGGGCGGAGCTGGAGCCGGTCTCGGCGAGGCTGCCGGTGACCTCCGGGGTGTCGCCGCTGGGCTTCTCGTCGGTGACGGGCGCCTTGCCGCCTTCCTGCGGCTTGGTGCCGTCGGTGTCGGTACCGGCGGCGACGATCTGGAACTTGTACGACACGTCACCGAAGCCGGTGCACTCGGCGTCGTTGTCGCCGTAGATGGTCGCGCCGAGCGAGAAGCCGGCGCCGACCGGGGCGGACTTGCTGACGTTCAGGCGCAGCGGGATGTTGACCTCGTACTCGGGCTTCAGCTCGTCCGTGTAGCCGACGTAACCGACCGCGTAGCCGCCCTCGTTGAGGTCGACCCAGATCTTGTCCTGGGGGTCCCAGGCCTGGAGCTGGACCTGCTTGCTGGAGAACAGCTCCTCGCCGTACTCGTCGGGGGAGGCCCCGGCGAAGAAGTCGAGGTCGTTGAGCGTGGAGTCGGAGTTGTTCAGCACGTTCAGCGAGAACTTGTGCCAGCCGCTGCCCGCCGCGATCTTGCCGGGCAGGCCGGTGATGCTGACGTCGACCTTGGTGTCCTCGCAGATCGAGGGCTCGGGGTCGGGGGACTCCGACTCCTCGGGCTCCGACGTCGAGGGCGACGGGGAGGACGGGGAGGACTCGGTCGCGGACGCGCTCGGCGAGCCCGACGTCTCCGGAGCCGACTCGCTCACGGACGTGCTCGGGGACGGCGACGTCTCCGGGGTGGTCTCGGTCGCCGACGGCGAGGCGGACGTCTCGGGAGCGGACTCGCTCACCGACGCGCTCGGCGTGGGCGTGGTTTCGTCGGTCGCGTACGCGGCCGGTGCCGCGAGCAGTGCCACCGGGGCTATGACCGCCGTGGCGGCCGCTGCTGCCATGGCGCGGCGAAGCTTCATGAAGACCTCGGAAAGTCCGGCGTACCGCGGGCTGCGGTACGAACGTTGGGGGAGGCCTCCGCGTGTGGGGCGCGGGTGTGGCCCATGGTTCGCCGGGTTTGATCCGTGAAACCTGTGAATGGTTGTGCCGACCTTCACAGGATTCTTATGTGGGCTGCGTCACACCCCCAATCCTCCCCGGGCGAGCGGACGGCGACGTCGAGCTCCCCGGCCCCACCCGCTACCGGGTCACCCCCGGCCGGCTCAGCGTCGAGGAGTACGACGAGGAGATCGGCAACTCCGCCTGCGACGTCCACGACGGCTGTCCGCACCCGCGTTTCCCGTCGGGCGACGACCGGGACGGTGCCACCGGCCCGACGATCGACCCCTGCGACCGCGGCCGCGGCGTCGACGGGGGCGGCGAATGCGGGACGGTGACCCGCACCTGACCGGGCGGGACGGCCGGCACAGAGCGAAGGGCCCCGCGGGGTGGAGCCGCGGGGCCCTCCTTCTCGTCAGCACCGACGTCAGGGCAGCGCCGGTGCCTGGAAGCGGCGCCGGGGGGTCGCGCCGCTGGTGTGTACCTCTGGCAATGGGGCAATGCGGGTGCCCGCGAGGGGACTTGGGGCTGTGTACGAATCGTGCTGGATGAACGCGGCGCCCGCAACCGTTCGGCCCAGCATTGTGCATTCTTGCACGGTCCGCCGGTCGGCCCCGGGCGTCCCCGGAGCCGACCGTTCTCTTGGGTGACCGGGCTGCTGTCCCCTGCCGTCCGGTCACTTCCCTGGAGCGAGGTCCCACGACGCACGGCACGATCCGTGCGTCTCATCGCCCCAGCGAGCCACGCGTGGTTCTCTCGGGCCCGCGCCTGGCTGGCACGGACACCGGGACCAACGAGACGGCCCGGGGGCGGTCACGCGCCGTACGGGTGAGGAGGATGCGCACGTCTGTCCCGCGAACGCCGATTCCCCGGGCCGGTCAGATCCTGCCCCGGCACAGCTCCAGCAGGGTCAGCGCGAGCGTCGTACCCGGCTTGCCCAGGGCCTCCCGGTAGTGGCCGAGGACCTCCATCTCGCGCGAGAGGTTCACGCGCCGGCCGCCGGAGGCGATCCGCGCCTGCTGGATGACGGCGGAGACGGCCGCCCGTTCCTGGATCAGCCCGATGATCCGGTCGTCGAGCGCGTCGATCCGCTCGCGGGCGCCGGTGATCACGTCGGCGGCCTCGGCGGTGCGGGCACCGGTCACGTCCGTGGCGTTCATGAAGGGCTCCTCGTCGTCAAGGGGTGCCCCGGTCCGGCAAGGCCCCGGCGACGGCAGACGCCCCGGGCCTTGTCGGCCCGGGGCGCCTGGGAAGTCGCTTGTCAGATGCTCAAGCAGCACGACCATGGCAGCCGGCGGGCCGGATGCCATAGGTAAAGACGAAGGTCGCGTGCGTGTGCATGGGGGCCAGTATGCCCCCGGGAGCGGGGGCCTCCAAACGGGTTCGCATGGTGAGACGCCGGGCCCGGAGCCCGGACGGCCCCGCGGCCGGGACGCCGCGCACGAGCACCTCGGTAGAATCGGGTGGCACAAGACCCCCGCCCCACCGCCGGAAGGCACCTCGTGTCATCAGCGTCTCCCGCTGCCAACGCCGCCGACACCGTCCTGGTCGTCGACTTCGGCGCGCAGTACGCCCAGCTCATCGCCCGTCGCGTCCGCGAGGCGCGGGTCTACAGCGAGATCGTGCCGAGCACCATGCCGGTCCAGGAGATCCTCGCCAAGAACCCCCGGGCGATCATCCTGTCCGGCGGCCCCTCGTCGGTCTACGAGGAGGGCGCCCCCCGCCTCGACCGCGCGCTCTTCGAGGCCGGCGTCCCCGTCTTCGGCATGTGCTACGGCTTTCAGCTCATGGCGCAGACCCTCGGCGGCACCGTCGACAACACCGGAGCCCGCGAGTACGGCCGCACCGACCTGCACGTCGCCAAGGTGTCCTCCACCCTCTTCGAGGGCACCCCCGCCGAGCAGGCCGTCTGGATGTCCCACGGCGACGCCTGCTCCGCCGCCCCGGAGGGCTTCTCCGTCACGGCCTCCACGGACGTCGTGCCCGTGGCCGCCTTCGAGAACGACGAGAAGAAGCTCTACGGCGTCCAGTACCACCCCGAGGTGATGCACTCCACGCACGGGCAGCAGGTGCTGGAGCACTTCCTCTACCGGGGCGCGGGCCTGAGCCCGTCCTGGACCACGGGCAACGTGATCGAGGAGCAGGTCGCCGCGATCCGCGAGCAGGTCGGCGACAAGCGCGCCATCTGCGGCCTGTCCGGCGGCGTGGACTCCGCCGTCGCCGCCGCCCTGGTGCAGAAGGCCATCGGCTCCCAGCTGACCTGCGTGTACGTCGACCACGGCCTGATGCGCAAGGGCGAGACCGAGCAGGTCGAGAAGGACTTCGTGGCCGCGACCGGCGTGCAGCTGAAGGTCGTGGACGCCGAGGAGCGGTTCCTCAAGGCGCTCGCCGGGGTCTCCGACCCCGAGGAGAAGCGGAAGATCATCGGCCGCGAGTTCATCCGCGTCTTCGAGCAGGCCCAGGCCGAGATCATCGCCGACGAGGGCCCGGCCGTGGAGTTCCTCGTCCAGGGCACGCTCTACCCGGACGTCGTCGAGTCCGGCGGCGGCACGGGCACCGCCAACATCAAGTCCCACCACAACGTGGGCGGCCTGCCCGAGGACCTCGAGTTCAAGCTGATCGAGCCGCTGCGCAAGCTGTTCAAGGACGAGGTCCGCATGGTCGGCCAGGAGCTCGGCCTGCCGGAGGAGATCGTCCAGCGCCAGCCGTTCCCCGGCCCCGGCCTCGGCATCCGCATCGTCGGCGAGGTCACCAAGGAGCGCCTGGACCTGCTGCGCGAGGCCGACGCCATCGCCCGCGAGGAGCTCACCGCGGCCGGCCTCGACCGGGACATCTGGCAGTGCCCGGTGGTCCTGCTCGCGGACGTCCGCTCCGTCGGCGTCCAGGGCGACGGCCGCACCTACGGCCACCCGATCGTCCTGCGCCCCGTCTCCTCCGAGGACGCCATGACGGCCGACTGGTCACGCCTGCCGTACGACGTCCTCGCGCGCATCTCCACCCGCATCACCAACGAGGTCCGCGACGTCAACCGCGTCGTCCTCGACGTGACCTCGAAGCCGCCGGGCACCATCGAGTGGGAGTGACCCCGGCGTCCCCCCGTGGGTGACTCCTAGGTGCGCTTGACCGTGCGCAGGGGTGCGCCGGGCGTCCAGACCTGGACGACGAGGTACGTGTCGTCCTCGACGTAGGTCCGCACGACCTCCGTCAGCTCGGTGCGGAAGAGGTGGAACGGCTCCGGCGGTTCCACCTCTTCGACGTATCCGGCCTTCGTCGCGACGTCGTCGACCTCGATCGCCCGGCCGCTGATGCGGACGTCGCCGCCGCCCATCCCCGTGCCCTCCCCGGGGTTCGCCTGGAGCGCGAAGCGCGGGTCGCGGCGCAGGTCCCGCGCCTTGAGCGAACCCGCCATCATGCCGAGCCACAGCTCGCCGTCGAGGAACCGCACCTCCAGGCCGCTGGTGCGGGGCGAGCCGTCCTTGCGGAGCGTGGCGAGGATGTGGTGCGTGTACGCGCCGAAGCGCTTCTCGACCGTGCCGGCCAGATCCGGTTCGGCGGTGGTGAATGCCGCCCAGTTCGTCGTCATACGGAGAGTGTGGCGCCCAATTCCGACATCCTCTGTCGGCTATTCGTGGGGTGGGGGAGCCCGGGGGCACGCGGGTGGGTGCGGGGTGCTCAGGGGGGCGCTCGGGCCATCTTTACGGAACGGTTCTGTTTTCCCGGCCACACCGGCGGTAACTTCCGCCCCTACGAGAGCGACGCTGGAGGACCTATGCACGGGCCCACCCCGCCCCTGCCGCTGCCCACCGACCGGCTGCGGTTCGCGATGCCGCCGATGCACGAGTCGGTCGAGGACGAGCGCCGGCACCGCAAGGAACGCCTCGCGGGCGCCATCAGGATCTTCGGCCGGCTCGGCTACGAGGACGGCGTCTCCGGGCACATCACCGCCCGCGACCCGGAGTACAGCGACTGTTTCTGGGTCAACCCCTTCGGCCTGCCCTTCCGGCACGTCACGGTGAGCGACCTGGTGCTCGCCAACCAGGACGGCCAGGTCGTCGAGGGGCAGTACCACGTCAACCAGGCGGCCTTCACGGTGCACGCCCAGGTCCACGCCGCCCGCCCCGACGTGGTCGCCGTCGCCCACTGCCACTCGGTGCACGGCCGGGCCCTGGCGGCCCTCGGTGAACTCCTGGAGCCGATCACCCAGGAGAGCTGCGCCTTCTACGAGGACCACGCCCTCTACGACACCTACACCGGTGTCGCCGTCGACGCCGAGGAGGGCCGGCGCATCGCGGGCGTGCTCGGCTCCCGCAAGGCGCTGGTGCTGCGCAACCACGGGCTGCTGACCGTCGGCGACTCGGTCGACGCGGCCGCCTGGTGGTTCGTGACGATGGAGCGGTCCTGCCAGGTGCAGCTGACCGCGCAGGCGGCCGGGCGGCCGGTCCGCATCGACCACCGCATGGCCGTGGCCACCCGCGAACAGCTCGGCGGCGACCTGGTGGCCTGGATCAACTACCAGCCCATGTGGCGGGACATCACCCGCAGCGAGCCGGATCTGCTGGGGTAGGCCGGGCCGAATCGGGCCGGGATCGTCAGAAGCCGCGCAGCACCGCCGCCTTGGTCATCGCGAACTCCTCGTCCGTCAGGACCCCGTCGCGGTGCAGCTCCCCCAACTCGCGCAGGCGGCGCAGCAGTACGTCGTGGTGGTCGGAGCCGGCCGACGGCAGCGAACGGGGGGACGCGGGGTGCGCGCCGGGCTCGTCGTCACCGGCGGCCGGGCGGGTGGACGGGTGCGGCAGCCGGGCCGTGACCGCCGTCGCGACCAGCGCGGTCAGCAGGTCGCGGCGCTTGCTGCCCCACAGGTCCAGGGCGTACGGGTCCTTCTCCGGCGGCAGTTTCGAGAACACCGTCTCGCGGGTCACGAAGCGCAGGAAGCCGTCCTCCTCGCTGGTGTTCGGCAGCCACTCGACCCGGACCAGCTCCTCCAGGCCGATGACCCGGGGGCCGGTGGCGCGCTTGACGCGCTCGGAGGTGTCGGACCAGTCGATCCGCACCTGGGTGCCGTCGAAGGAGACCGTGCCGTCCGAGGAGCGCACCGACACCGGAACGGGCGGGCCCGGCAGCAGATAGGCCTTCGCCGGTTCCTTCGGTACCCGGTCCAGGAGCAGCGCGCGGCGGATCTCCTCGGCGAGGTACTCGGCGACCCCCGTCCGGTCGGCGTCCACCGCCAGCCGGTACGGGTCGGCCGCGTCCGGCAGCCGCCCGCCGGTCGCCTGGAGCAGCGGGTCGGCGCCCTCCCGGAGCTGCAACCGGAGCCGCCCGCGCTTGCGTTCGGGCTCCAGGACGACACCTGCCACGGCCTCCAGCGGCACGGCGATCTCGCCGTACGTCTGCCGGAACAGCGGCACGGAGCGGTGCAGACCGGGGGTGATCCGGATCGTGCCGCCGTCGAAGGCCCAGGAGCCGTCACGCTGGTTGATCTCGGCCATGAGGGAATTCTCGCAGCCGGGTCAACACGGCACGCCGAACTTCACCCGTGTTGACCGGACGGGGCGGACGCGGACCGGGTGGTATAGGGCACAATTCGTCGTCGTCGCACGGGAGTTGCACAGCGGTGTTTCCGGGGTCCGGAAGACCGGCGGTGGTTGGGTCGCGGGAAGGCGGGCGTCGGGCGTGACGGTGCGCGAGGCGGGGCAGGGCGGCGGGGACGCGGGCGGATCCGCGGGCGCGGGCGGGCATGCGGGTGGACCCGCGAGTGGCTACACAGGCGGGTCCGCGGCCGCGTACCCGAGTACCTCCGCGGGTGCGTACCCGGGCGCGTCCGCGCGTGCGCGGGACGGCGGGTCCGCGAGCGGGTACCGGGGCGGGTACCCCGGCGGGTACCCGGCGGGGCACGCCGGTGGTCACACGAGTGGCCGCGACGACGGGGGCGGTCACGGGGGCGGGTGCGCCTGCGGGGACTGTCCGCACGGGGCCCGGGAAGGGCATCGGCGGGCCGTCGCCGCGTTCCTGCGCAGGCGCGACGAGTTCGCGGCCGGGCACGGGCTGCCGGCCGCGGTCGCCCACTCCGCCTCGGCCTCCCGGCAGTGGGTGTCGGAGGAACTGGCGCAGTCCGCGGCACTCGTCGCCGAGCGGGGTCGGGCCGAGGGCCAGGCCTGGCTGGCCGGCCTGTGGCGCCGCACCGTGGGCGCGGTCTGGGCGGGCGTCGTCCTGCTGCTGCTCGGGCAGGCCCTCACCGCGGTCGGGGCGGGCTGGACGTCGGCGCGTACGGCCGGGCTGGCCGCGGCGCTGGTGGTCGCCGGCGCGCTGACCGCGGCCTCGTGGTTCCACCGGGAGAAGGGCGGTGCGCTGGCGCCCCTGATCGGTGAGGACAACCGGCTGTCGACGTCCCGTACGGTCGCCGCGGTGTGGGTGGTCTTCGTGGCCTACGCGGTGCTCGTGCTGGCCGGGCGGCTCGCGGCCGCCTCCCGGCACCGCGAGCGGGACGCGCTGATCTCCGGGCTGGAACTCGCCCGGGGCGCCGGCGTCGTGACCGTGCTCGCCGTGGTGTGCGGGATCGCCGTGCTCGTGCGGCGGGTGGTCGGGCTGCGGGTGCTGGGGCAGCGGCTGCAGAAGGTCCGCGCCGACCGGCCCCGCGCGGCCGACCTGCTGACCGACGACGCAGGGCGGGGCACCTTCGCGGACATCCAGTACGTCGTGATCAGCGGGGTCGCGCTGCTCTTCGGGGCGGTACGGCTGGCCAGGCGGCCGGACCAGCTGCCGGATCTGCCGTGGGGGCTGGCGCTGGTGGTGCTGGTGTCGGCGGCGACGTATCTGGCCGGGAAGTACGCGGAGGGCGGCCGGCCGGTCATCCTCTCCGTGGTCCGGGCCCGGGAGGCGGGGGACCTGGACGCGCCGATCCGGACGGGTGACGACATCGAGATCCGGGGCGCGGGGTTCGTCCCGCCGGGGGCGCAGGGGGCGGACCGGCTGGCGCGGATGGTCGTGCGGGTGGGCGCGGTGCACGTCCATGTGCCGCTGGTGCCCGTGCCCGGGGGCTTCCGGAACCCCACGGACACGCTGCTGACCGTGCCGGTCCCGGCGGAGGTGGAGCCGGGGCGGGTGGAGGTGCAGGTCGTCACGGCGGCGGGGGTCGAGACGAACCGGTACGCGGTGGAGGTGACGGAATAGCGGTGGCGCGACGGCCCCCTGTGACCGAGTGACCGGCGTCGACGCGCCCACGGCTGCGGAAAAGCCGCACCCGCAGGATTGAGCCGGGTCTGATCGTCGTACGTATGGTCTGTTGAGGGGGTCTCGGCACCGGTGGGCGAGAGGCGGCTACGCAGCGATGACGCACGGTATGAGAACGGACACGCACACCCCCTACCCCGACGGCGGCGGAGACTGGCGGGACACCGCCGTCCGGTACGCCCTGCTCCCCCTGCGGATCTTCCTCGGCGTCACCTTCGTCTACGCGGGGTTGGACAAACTCACCGACAGCGCCTTCATGAACGAGGCCGGTTCCGGTTCGATCGGCGACATGATGCGTGCCGTCCGGGACTCCTCCGCCCTCCCGGCCCTGGTCGACCTCTCCCTGAAGAACCCCGTCGGCTTCGGTTACGCCATCGCCCTCGGCGAGCTGGCCGTCGGCGTCGGCACCCTGCTCGGCCTCCTGGCCCGTCTGGCCGCACTCGGCGGTGCGCTCATCTCCCTGAGCCTGTGGCTCACCGTGAGCTGGGCCTCGGACCCGTACTACTACGGCAACGACCTCGCCTACCTCATGGCCTGGATCCCGCTCGTCCTGGCGGGCGCACCCCTGTGGTCCGTGGACGCGGCCCTGCGGGCACGGCGACGGCAGCGCCGGGGTGAGTACCGCTAGGGCCTGTTGCCAGACAGGCCCAAGCGCCGTCAGCTCGCCGTGTCCGGGCCGTCGGCGGCGGCACGGGCCGACCGGCGCCGGCGCGCGCGGCCCGTCACGAACGCCACCGCGCCCGCCAGGCACAGGCCGCCGGTGACCAGGGGGATCGCCACGAACCACGGGATCCGCCAGGCGCCCCCGGCGTCCCCGGCGTACAGGACGCCGACCAGGGTCAGGACGGCGCCGGTGATCAGCCTTCCGGGCTGGATCTCATGACGCGGCACGGGTCACCTCCGCCTGTCCCAGGCCGACGTGGAGGTCCAGGTCGACGGTGCCGGACTCCTTGACGCCCCGGGCGGGGGAGAGGGTCATCTCCTTGTGCCGGCCCGGCTGCACGTCCACGTCCTTCTTGTCGTCGCCCGGCAGCTGGAGGTCGCCCATGCCCACGTCGACGCTCAGCCGCACGGTCACGTCCTCGGGCACCAGCACCCTCAGCCGGCCCACGCCGACGTCGGCACGGGTGGTCACGGTGGCGTCCGCGGCCAGGTTCAGCCGGGTCAGGTCCAATGTGCCGACGCCGGTCCCCAGGTCGTACCGCTGCCGTACGTCCGCCACCGCCGTGGGCTGCCAGGTCGTGCGGTTCCACTGGGTGCCGATGTCCTCGGGCACGGCCGCCGAGGCGGTGAGCAGACCGGCCGTGATGACCGCCAGGAGGATCGAGCCCGCCCCCGTCCGGCCCAGGAAGGCGCTGACCGCGATGCCCAGCCCGAAGACCGCCAGGGCGCAGGCCAGGCCGGTCTGCAGGCTCGTGCCGAGCGGGTGGGTGTCCCAGGTCCGGCTCGTGCCCAGCGCGCCCGCGAGCAGGGCCAGCAGGAAGACCCAGCCCCCGATCCAGCGGGGCCCGCGCGGCTCGGGCGGCCGGGAGTGCGGGGCCGGTATGTCCTCGCGGGCGCCGGGCCGGACGCCGAGGCTGATGTTGACGGCCGCCGCCACGTCGAGGTCGCGGGTGTCGCGCGGGCCCCAGAGGTAGCCCGTGCCCCCGATGTGCGTGCCGTCCTTGACGATGGGGTCGCGCCACCACGAGGGGTAGGTGGCCAGGACCGGCGGCGCCTGCGGCTCCGGCGGGGCGTCGGCGGCCGCCTGCGCGGCCAGCGGATCGGGGCTGGGGGCGCCGCGCCGGCGGGACCAGTACCCGGCGCCCGAGAGGAGGAGGGAGAGGACGACGGCGAAGGTCAGCACACCGCCGTTGCGCAGCATCGTCAGGAACACCCCGCAGCCGACCAGCGCGAACAGCACGGCCGCCAGGGCCTGGCCGTCGACGCGGCCGGTGAGCAGCTTGCGCACCTCGTTCTCGTCCTCGTCGTCGTACGGGACGAACAGCCAGGCGAAGCCGTAGAAGATGAGGCCGATGCCGCCGGTGGCGGAGAGCACCGCGAGGGTGATGCGGAAGATGACCGGGTCCATGTCGCACTGCCGCCCGAGCCCGGCGCAGACCCCCGCCAGCATCCTGTGGCGGCGGTCGCGTCGCAACGGGTGGGGCGGCCCGGGAGGGGCGGCTTCCGCGGACGGGCCGGAAGACCCTCCCTGATCCTCCGCCCGCTCCTCCGCGCCCGCCCGACCGGGTGCGCGCGGGGGCGCGGAGGAGCCCGCGGCGGGCGCGGCACCCTGCGGCCCGGCGCCCGGTGCGGGACGCGGGCCGGAGCCGGGTCCCGGACCCGCCGCGGCGTGCTCGTGATCGGTCATGGGTCCATGGTGACGGGCGCGGCGCCGCCGCGGCAGTCGGAACGACCCTGGCCGGACCCTGATATCGGCCCTGAGAGGCGGCCCGGGAAGCGTTCGACGGGCCGGGTCCGTGGATCAGGGGAGTCTCCGGGGCCGACCCTGATGCTCCGGCCTCCCGCACGTGTGACCATCAATGGCATGTCGGAAGCCGCAGCAGCGCCACTCGCCGAGCCGCGGCCGCCGCGCAAGCTCTACCGCAGCAGCGACGGACGCTGGCTGGGAGGCGTGGCGCGGGGGCTCGCCGGGCATCTCGGGCTGCCCGTGATCTGGGTACGGCTCGTCTTCGTCGGCCTGTTCATGGCCGACGGCCTCGGTGCGCTGCTGTACGCCGCGTTCTGGTTCTTCGTGCCGCTCGGCGTCGGCGGGGTCGACGCCCAGAAGCCGCCCTCGCTGGTCACCACGGAGACCTCGTCCGACGGACGGCGCAAGCTCGTCACGCGCCGCCCCGACAAGGGCCAGATCGTGGCCCTGCTGCTCATGGTCGTCGTGGCCATGGTCTTCGTGGGCAACGTGAACCTCGGCGGCGGGGCCCGCGCCTACCTCTGGCCGATGGTCCTCGTCGGCGCGGGCGTCGCCCTGGTCTGGCGGCAGGCGGACAACGCCCGCCGCGCCCGCTGGGCCGAGGTCGGCCGCCGCCGGCGCACGGTCACGCTGCTGCGCTCGGTGGGCGGCGTGCTGCTGGTGACGGCCGGCGTCTCCGGCATTTTCGTCCTGCAGGGCTCCGCCGCCCACCTCGGCTCGGTGCTGCAGGCGGCCCTGGCCGTCCTCGTGGGGATCACGCTGCTGGCCGGTCCGTATCTCGTGCGCATGACCCAGGACCTCTCCGAGGAGCGGCTGATGCGCATCCGCGCCCAGGAGCGCGCGGAGGTCGCCGCCCACGTGCACGACTCGGTGCTGCACACGCTCACCCTGATCCAGCGCAACGCGGAGAACGCGGGCGAGGTGCGGCGCCTCGCGCGCGCCCAGGAGCGCGACCTGCGCACCTGGCTCTACAAGCCCGAGGGCACGGGCAAGGACGAGGCCGACGAGCCCACGACCCTCGCCGACGCGGTCCGGCGCAACGCGGCCGAGGTGGAGGACAAGCACGGCGTCCCCATCGAGGTCGTGGTGGTGGGGGACTGCCCGCTCGACGAGCGGATCGCCGCGCAGATGCAGGCCGCGCGCGAAGCGATGGTGAACGCCGCCAAGTACGGTGGCGAGGGAGGGGCCGTACAGGTCTACGCCGAGGTCGAGGGGAAGACGGTCTTCGTGTCCGTCCGGGACCGCGGGCCCGGCTTCGACCTCGACTCGATACCCGCCGACCGGATGGGTGTCAGAGAATCGATCATCGGCCGCATGGAGCGCAACGGCGGTACGGCGCGGCTGCGCGCGGTGCCGGACGGCGGCACGGAGGTCGAGCTGGAGATGGAGAGGGCGGAGAAGACGTCATGAGCGACCCGACCGAGGCGAACGGTACGGCGGCAGCGGCGGAGGTGCCCGGGCCCGCGGAGTCGGGCGGGCGTCGCGTGCGCGTGGTCCTCGTCGACGACCACCGCATGTTCCGCACGGGTGTCCAGGCCGAGATCGGGCAGACCGAGCAGACCGGCGTCGAGGTCGTCGGCGAGGCGGCGGACGTCGACCAGGCGGTCACGGTCATCACCGCGACCCGGCCCGAGGTGGTCCTCCTCGACGTGCACCTCCCGGGCGGCGGCGGGGTGGAAGTGCTGCGCCGCTGCGCCCCGTTGATGGGCGACACCGAGCGGCCGGTCCGCTTCCTCGCGCTGTCCGTGTCGGACGCGGCGGAGGACGTGATCGGCGTGATCCGCGGCGGGGCCCGCGGGTACGTCACCAAGACGATCACCGGCACGGACCTCGTGGACTCCATCTTCCGCGTCCAGGAGGGCGACGCGGTCTTCTCGCCGCGGCTGGCCGGGTTCGTCCTGGACGCCTTCGCCTCCACGGACGCGCCGCCGGTCGACGAGGACCTAGACCGCCTCACCCAGCGCGAGCGCGAGGTGCTGCGGCTGATCGCCCGGGGATACGCGTACAAGGAGATCGCCAAGCAGCTGTTCATCTCCGTGAAGACGGTCGAGTCGCACGTCTCGGCGGTGCTGCGCAAGCTGCAGCTGTCCAACCGGCACGAGCTGACGCGCTGGGCGACGGCCCGCCGCCTTGTGTGACGCCCGCCCGCGCCCGGCCGACGGGGTCACACCACCCGGGTGGCACCCGCGTACGGCATCTCGTCGAGCGGGGCGACCCGGACCGGCGCCGAGGGGTTCGGGGCGTGGATCATGCGGCCGTTGCCCACGTAGATGCCGACGTGGCTGATGCCGGCGTAGAAGAACACCAGGTCGCCGGGGAGGAGTTCGGAGCGGGAGACGCGGCGGCCCGCGTCGATCTGGGAGTAGGTCGTGCGGGGCAGGGACACGCCGGCGGAGCGGTACGCGGCCTGGACGAGGCCCGAGCAGTCGAAGGCGTTCGGCCCGGTCGCGCCCCAGACGTAGGGGCTGCCGAGCTTCTGGTAGGCGTAGGAGACGGCCGCGGCCGCACGGGAGTTGGGCGCCTGCGAGGCGGCCGGCCCGGGTGCCGCCAGGGTCTCCCGCGGTCCGGAGGTGCGTGAGGCGCGGGGGGACGCGCCGAGCCGGGTGCGCTCCTCGGCCGTGAGCCGGGAGAGCAGCTGCCGTGCCGAGCCCAGCTTGCCGGTGACGGTCCTCTTGTGCCGCTTCAGCTCCGTCTGCCGCGACTTCAGGGAGGCCAGCTCGATGTGGGCGGCGCCGCGCAGCTGCTCGATCTCCCGGAGCTGCTTGCGCACGCCCGCGACGGCGGACCTCTGCCGGTTCCCGGCCCGCTCGACGAACTCGGCGTTCTCCAGGTAGCGGTCGGGGTCGTCGGACAGGGCGAGCTGCACGGCGGGGTCCAAGCCGCCGCCGCGGTACTGGGCGGCGGCGACCGTGCCGAGGGCCTCGCGGGCGGTGGCGAGTCGTTCCTCCTTGCGGGCCGCCTGGTCCTGGAGGGCCCGCAGCCGTTGCCCGGCCGCCTCGGCCTTCTCCTTGGCGCCGTTGTACTTCTCGGTGGCGACCTCCGCCTGCCGGTACAGCTTGTCCACCTCGGCCTTGACCTGGCCGGGGGTGAGCTGCGGTTCGGCGTGTCCGGTCCCGTCGAAGCCCGTCGCCGTCGCCGCGCCCGCGAGGGCGATGGTGGCGGCCGTGCGGGCCGTGCCGCCACCTGTCGAGCGCTGTCGGGGCTTGCGGTGCGCTGCCACTCTTCAGGCCACGTCCTTTCCTGGACCGCCGGTGGGTGCGTACGGCCGTCGGGGAGCGGACAGCGGCCTGCGCGCGTCCGGCGGCGGCCCGCACAGGGGAAGCGGGCCGCCGCCGGACCTTCTCGGCGGTGGTGTCCGACTGCCGCCCCTGGCCCGGGCGGCGGTGGGGAGCCGGTCACCTGGTGGAGGACGCTAAACCTCGGCGAGCGGGGCCGGGGGCCGGTGCGCGGAAGTGTCCTGAGAGGACCGGCGGTGACCGTATGCGACCGTGCCGCCCTTCCGGTGCCGTCCACTCAACTCAGCGTGATGACCGATACGTCGATTTCCTGGGTGAGTGACGGGGATCGGGTGCTATGGGGCCGCATATATGCGTCGATGGGCCGGTGTCCGAGGGCCGTGGGACGCTGATTAGGCTCCGGCCTCATGGACGTACTCATCCACCTCTTCGTCGGTCTGCACATCGTCGGCATCGCCGCGCTGCTGGGCGGCTTCCTCACACAGCTGAAGGCGATGGGCCAGGGCACCGCCCGCTACACCCCCGCGATGCTGCACGGCGCCCTGACGATGCTGGTCACCGGGGTGGTCCTGGTCGGTCTCAACCAGGCCGACGACCAGTCCGTGAACAACATCAAGATCGGCGTGAAGCTCGCCCTGCTGATCGTGATCCTCGGCCTGGTCTACGTCAAGCGCGACGAGGACAAGGTGGACAAGGGCCTGTTCGGTCTCGTCGGGCTGCTGACCACGGCCAACGTCTTCATCGCCGTGCTCTGGACCTGACCCCGGCGGACCGCGACCCGGCGCGGGCCGCGGCGGCCGTCCAGGCGGTGCACGCCAGCCACAGGGCCACCGCCGCCCACAGCAGCGCCTCCCCGACGGCGTCGAGCCAGGGCGCGTCCAGGGCGGCGGCGACGGCCGAGGCGGCCGCGGCCGTCACGGCCGCGCCGAACACACCGGTCCAGCGGCGCACGTCGTAGCCGTGCCGGGGCCACATCAGCTCGGCGGTGAGCAGGGCGACCCAGCACACCCCGGTGAGCACCAGCAGGGCGACCGTGACCCTGCCGAGGACGGCGTGGGCGTCGTGGTTCCACAGGTGGAGGCGGCCGCTGTCGGCGCTCAGCAGCCGCGCCCCGGCCAGTGCCGAGACGGCGAGCGCGCCGCCCGCGAGCCAGTGGTCCCCGGGCCCGTCGGTCACCTCGCGAGGGGCGAAGCGGAACAGGGCGGAGCAGTACAGGACCAACCCGAGCCAGAACAGCACCAGGGCCGCGTGGGCCGGCCAGGCCGCCGACTCGGCCGCGGCGAGCGTGGCGCCGAGCACGGCCAGCCCCTGGGTGGCCACGCAGCGCAGGAACACGGTCCCGCCGCGGCCCGGGTCCCCCGCGACGAGCAGCAGCGTCCAGAGCAGCGCCGCGAGCGCGAGCAGCGCCGCGGCCGACCGCTGCCAGCCGGCCGCGCAGAGACCGGCGCCGATCATCGCGGTCGCCGCCGTGAAGGTGAGCGCGACCGGTACCTGCGCCCGCCACGCCGCCGGCGGCAGCCGCAGTACGACGTACGCCGGCGTCCCCAGCCAGGCCGCGCCGGCCGGGAGGAGCGCGATGAGGGAGAGGACCTCGTACCCCGCCGAGTCGAGACCGGCCGACAGGGTGCCGGTGGTCAGCGCGTAGGTCGCCAGCAAGGTGGCATACGGGGAGGGTCCGGACACAGCGCCGATGCTAGGCAGCGGTGCCCGGGTTACGAGAGGGGCACGCGCGCGTGCCCCTCACAAACGTACGGGACCCTCGGTCAGGCCGGCCGGACCACGCTGTGGATCGCCGACTCGCCGTCGTAGTGGACCGGCTCCTCGCGCACGTAGGTGCCCGGCTTGGGGGCGTGGATCATCATGCCGTTGCCGGTGTAGATGCCGACGTGGGTGACGTCGTCGTGGAAGAACACCAGGTCACCGGGTTGGGCGTGGGCCAGGGGGACCGTGGTGCCGGCGTCGGCCTGGTCGTAGGTGGTGCGGGGCAGGGTCACCCCGGCGGCCTTCCACGCGGCCTGGGTGAGGCCGGAGCAGTCGTAGGAGCCGGGGCCGACGGCGCCCCACACGTACGGCTTGCCGATCTGGGCGCGGGCGAAGGCGAGCGCCTTGTCCGCCGTGGTGGTGTACGAGGAGTCGGCCGGGGCCGTGGAGGTGGTGCCCGGCAACGGGGTGCTGCTCTCCTGCCGCTGGGCGGCCTCCTGCCGGGCCTTCTCCTGGGCGGCCTGCTCGGCGGCCTCGCGGGCGGCGTCCCGCTGCCTCTCCTGCTCGGTCGCCGCGAGCCGTGCCTTCTCCTCGGCGGTCAGCCGCGACAGCAGGTCGCGGGCGTCGGCGAGCTTCCGCTGGACGGTGGCCTTGGCCGTCTTCAGGTCGCTCTGCGACTCGGTGAGCGCGCGCCGGGTCTCGGTGGCCTCCTGCCGCTTCGGCGTCGTCGCGGACCGCTGGGTGACGTGGTCGTCGACCGCCGCCTTCTGGCGGCCGGTCATCCGGTCCATCAGCTGGGACTGGCCGACGTGGTCCTGCGGGGTGTCCGCGAGCAGGAACGTGGCGGTGTCCGGGGCGGCCGCGCCGGTGCGGTACTGGGCGGCGGCGACGGAACCCAGCTTCTGACGCGCCTCGCCGGGCTTCTCGGTGCGCTGGGCGACGCCGTCGAGCAGGGCGCCGACGCGCTTGCGCTGCTTCGCGGTCTTCTCCTTGGCCGCGTTGTACTTGTCGGTCGCCGACTCGGCCTGGCGGTACAGGTCGTCGACCTTCTTCTCGACCTCCTCCAGGCTGGGCGTGCCGTCGGCCTCGGGGGCGGCGTCGGCCGACTGGGACAGCAGGGCCACGGACGTGAGGGCCGCCGTCGCGAGGGCGGGGGTCCGTATGCCTGCCACGCGCGTACCCGAAGGACGCGACTTACGGTGCGACGCCAAGGGAGGCGACTCCTTCCAAGGTTCCGCCTACCGGGTTAGCTGTCGGGTTCGGGCGGGTGGTTCGGAAGGGTTGCCCTACGGCCGTCCCGGGACGGGAGTCGGGCCGATTCACCCCAGGTCTCGGTGGGTCCCCGGCTCCGGCTGCCGCTGCGGCACACCGGACTCGGCGGAGGCCGCGCGGCCCGGCGACGTTCGCCGGTGGGGGTCATGCGGCCCGGTCGCACCGTAGCCAACGTGTGTGGCACCTGTGAAGGTTGATGGGTGATATGCCCGATACATTTTCGTGACCTTTCGCAAGAGCATCGCAGAGCGTGAGGGAATGGGGTGCTTTCATGGCGATTCATCCGGGAACGGAGCGTGTGTCGCGGGTGGTGATCGCGCCACTCCACCGGGCGACCGGCGGGTCGGTGACCGGCCGGGGAGGGCCCTCCGCCCGCCGATGTGCTCAGGGCAGCGGCGGGCTGTCAGTGGGGCGCCCTAGACTCGGAGAGCGATGAGCAGCCTCTTTGACGACAGCTTCCTGGCGAGCCTCCAGGCCCAGCGGGGCCCCGCGGACGAGCCCCCGCCGCCACCCGAGGACGATCACGGTCCGGAGCCGATCCCGGACGATCTGTTCGGCGGGAAGTTCGACGTGCCGCCGGACCGGGACGCCCACTACCGGGACGGCGCCCCGCGCCCGGTCGTGGACACGGCCGCCCTCCTGGAGGGGCTGAACGACAACCAGCGCGCCGCGGTCGTCCACTCCGGCTCCCCGCTGCTCATCGTGGCCGGCGCCGGCTCCGGCAAGACCCGCGTGCTGACGCACCGCATCGCCCACCTGCTCGCCGAGCGGGGCGTCCACCCGGGCCAGATCCTCGCGATCACCTTCACGAACAAGGCCGCCGGGGAGATGAAGGAGCGCGTCGAGCAGCTCGTCGGCCCGCGCGCCAACGCCATGTGGGTCATGACGTTCCACAGCGCGTGCGTGCGCATCCTCCGGCGCGAGAGCAAGAAGCTCGGCTTCACCTCCTCCTTCTCGATCTACGACGCCGCCGACTCCAAGCGCCTGATGGCCCTGGTCTGCCGCGACCTCGACCTCGACCCCAAGCGCTTCCCGCCGAAGTCCTTCAGCGCCAAGATCAGCAACCTGAAGAACGAGCTGATCGACGAGGAGGACTTCGCCGCGCAGGCCACCGACGGCTTCGAGAAGACCCTCGCCCAGGCCTACGCGCTCTACCAGTCGCGGCTGCGCGAGGCGAACGCCCTGGACTTCGACGACCTGATCATGACGACGGTCAACCTGCTGCGCGCCTTCCCGGACGTCGCCGAGCACTACCGCCGCCGCTTCCGGCACGTCCTGGTCGACGAGTACCAGGACACCAACCACGCCCAGTACGCCCTGGTCCGCGAGCTGGTCGGCACCGCCGGACACCCCGTCGACGTCCCGCCCGAGGCCGTGGTCCCGCCCGCCGAGCTGTGCGTCGTGGGCGACGCCGACCAGTCGATCTACGCCTTCCGCGGCGCGACGATCCGCAACATCCTCCAGTTCGAGGAGGACTACCCGGACGCGACGACGATCCTGCTGGAGCAGAACTACCGCTCCACGCAGACGATCCTCAGCGCCGCCAACGCCGTCATCGAGCGCAACGAGTCCCGCCGCCCCAAGAACCTGTGGACCAACGCCGGCTCCGGCGCGCTGATCACCGGCTACGTCGCCGACACCGAGCACGACGAGGCCCAGTTCGTCGCCGACGAGATAGACCGCCTCACGGACGCCGGCGAGGCGAAGGCGGGCGACGTCGCGGTCTTCTACCGCACCAACGCCCAGTCCCGCGTCTTCGAAGAGGTCTTCATCCGCGTCGGCCTGCCCTACAAGGTCGTCGGCGGCGTCCGCTTCTACGAGCGCAAGGAGGTCCGGGACGTCCTGGCCTACCTGCGCGTCCTGGCCAACCCCGAGGACTCGGTGCCGCTGCGGCGGATCCTCAACGTGCCCAAGCGGGGCATCGGCGACCGTGCCGAGGCGATGATCGACGCCCTCGCGCAGCGCGAGAAGATCAGCTTCCCGCAGGCGCTCAAGCGCGTCGACGAGGCCTACGGCATGGCCGCGCGCTCCACCAACGCGGTCAAGCGGTTCAACACGCTGATGGAGGACCTCCGCACGATCGTCGAGTCCGGCGCCGGACCGGCCACGGTGCTGGAGGCGGTGCTGGAGCGCACCGGCTACCTCGCCGAACTGCAGGCCTCCACCGACCCGCAGGACGAGACCCGGATCGAGAACCTCCAGGAGCTCGCCGCCGTCGCCATGGAGTTCGAGCAGGAGCGCGGCGAGGACGAGCGGGGCACCCTGGCCGACTTCCTCGAACAGGTCGCGCTGGTCGCCGACTCCGACCAGATCCCCGACGAGGAGGACGGCGACGGCGTCATCACCCTCATGACGCTGCACACCGCCAAGGGCCTGGAGTTCCCGGTGGTCTTCCTCACCGGCATGGAGGACGGCGTCTTCCCGCACATGCGCGCCCTCGGCCAGACCAAGGAGCTGGAGGAGGAGCGGCGCCTGGCGTACGTCGGCATCACCCGCGCGCGGGAGCGGCTGTACCTGACGCGGTCCACCCTGCGCAGCGCCTGGGGCCAGCCCTCGTACAACCCGCCCTCCCGGTTCCTGGAGGAGATCCCGCCCGCCCACGTGGAGTGGAAGCGCACCGGAGCGACCGCCCCCGCGTCCTCCGGCCCCGTCTCCGCCGTGGCGGCCTCGCTGTCGTCGTCCCGCTCGCGCTCGTCCGCCTCGGGCGCGTCCGGCTTCGCCACCCGCCGTACGTCCGAGAAGCCGGTGGTGTCGCTGGCGGTCGGGGACCGCGTCACGCACGACCAGTTCGGTCTCGGCACGGTCGTGGCGGTGAAGGGCACGGGCGCCAACGCCGAGGCGACGATCGACTTCGGCGACACGAAGCCGAAGCGCCTGCTGCTGCGGTACGCGCCGGTGGAGAAGCTGTAGCCCGGTGAGCCGGCAGGGGAAGGGCCCCGGCCGGTCCGCCCGGCGGGGGCCACCAGGCCTTCCGGCCCTCCGCCCGGTCCTGCGGCGAGGGGCCGGGTGTTACGTCGGGTCGACGCCGTGGCTGCGGAGCCACGAGAGCGGGTCGATGGCCGAGCCGCCCGCGGGGCGCACCTCGAAGTGCAGGTGCGGGCCGGTCGAGTTGCCGGAGTTGCCGGAGCGCGCGATCGGGTCCCCGGCCTTCACGGTCGTTCCCGAGGGGACGGTGTACGTGGAGAGGTGGCAGTACCACGTCTCCGTGCCGTCCTTCGCGGTCACGATCATCATGTTGCCGTACGCGCTGTTCCACTGCGTGCGCACGGTGCCGTCGGTCGCGGCCATCACCGTCGTGCCGTACGAGACGGGGAAGTCGATGCCGGTGTGCAGGGACATCCAGTTGATGCCCGACTGGCCGTAGTAGGCGCTCAGTCCGTGCTGCGCGACCGGCAGGGCGAACTTGGGCCGCAGCCGCTCCTTGCGGGCCGCTTCCTCCGCCGCCCGCTTGCGTTCGGCGGCCTGCTGGGCCTTGAGGTCGATGCGCTCCTGCGTGCGGCTGGCCCGGTCGGCGAAGTCGTCGGCGCCGGCGGCGAGGCTCTGCAACTGGGTGTCGAGCTTGTTGTTGGCCGCGGCCGGCTGGACCGGCTGCGCGTCCGCCGCGGTGGTGTGCGCCTCCGCGGCGCTGTCCTCGGTGAGGCTGCCCACGGAGGCGGCCGCGATCCCCGCCACACCCATCACGCACGCCGAGGGCACCGCGATGGTCATCAGCGCCGAGCGCCTGGGCGGCGTACGGCGGCGGGAGCGGGAACCGGCGCGCGAGGCCGCCCGGGAAGCGGGGGGCGCGACCTCTTCCTGGTCGTCCAGGAGCGAGGTGACGGTGGGCAGTTCGCCGGTGGCGGCCGGTTCGTGGGCGTCCGTGGCGGGGTCGTGGTACCCGGCCCCGGCGGACTCGTCGTAGGAGACCTGCTCGAACGTCGCGGTCTCGTGCTGCTCGAAGGGGGCCGTCTCGTGCTGCTCGAAGGTTTCGCCGTGCTGCTCGTAGGCGTCCGGGGCGGGTGCGGGCGTGCCGTCGGAGTTCCACTGCGTGGCGTCGAAGGCGCCCGTGTCGAAAGCCTGCGTGCCCCATTCCCACTGCTGGGTCCGGTCGGCCGGGTTGCCCGACTGGTCCGGCTGGAGCCAGGCGCCGGACTCCCACTGGCCGGTGGCGTCGGGGGACGCGGCCTGCGGCGGGATGGCGGAGAGCGGCTGCTGCTCGGTGTTCCAGGAGGCCGTGTCGTAGACGCCGGTGTCGTAGGCGGCGTGGTGCTGGGCCGCGTACGCGTCGTAGTGCGGGTTCTCGTGCGTCCCCGTGGGCCAGTGGCCGGTGTCGTACGCGCCCGTCCCGTGGCCGTCGCCCGGCATGTCGCCGAAGAGCGGGTCGGTGGCGAAGCTCGCCGTGGTGTGGCCGGTGGCGTCCATACCGGCGCCGTCCGTGCCGGTGGCGTCAAAACCGGTGGCGGCGTAGTCGCCGTACGTGGTGAAGTCGCCGTACTGGGCTTCCTGGGTGCCGTACGACGCGTAGGGCGCCGAGGCGGCGTCGGAAGCCGGAGCCGGGGTCATGGTCCCCGACGGGTGACGGTCGTTCACCAACTTCTCTTTCGCCTCGACAACAGGGGCTGCCAGAGCAGTGCGGCGACTGTACCCGGCGGTACGCGGGCACGACAATCTTCGGCAGGTTTCGCGTGCGCAGGAAACGGGCATTCGGCCGTGTTTTGGCGGACTGCGGGCGCAGGCTTGGCCCTGTGTTCGAGGTTTGTTCGAGGCTGTCGGGTGATGCGGAGCTGTGTGTCATCTGTATGACGAGTCCGCGCGCCCGGTGTGACGGCCACGGGCCGACTGTCGCCCGACCGGGTGGTGCGGCGGTCGCCGGGCGGACCGGTTCAGGCCACCGTGAGGCCTTCCGCCTGGCCGGTGGACGGTTCACCCGGGCGGGCCGTGTCGAGAACCTGCCGTATCCCATTGGCGACGGCGGGGTGTACGGGCAGGGCGAGATGGCCGATGCCGGTGACGCGTATGTTCTGCGCCGCCAGATCCGGGTGGTCGATGCAGGCCGACTCCAGCGGATCCATCACATGGTCGAGGTCGCTCCAGAAGCTCACGAAGTGCGTACGGCAGCCGGGGGCGGGCCGGGTGAGCTCCTCGAGCACCGGCGAGCCGGGGCGCATCTGGCGCACGATGGGGTGCGCGTTGGCCAGGGGCGCCACCCGGGTGCCCGAGTGCGGCGTGCCGAGGGTGACCAGGGTCCGCACGCGCGTGTCGCCGCCGAGCCGCTGCACGTAGTAACGGGCTATCAGGCCGCCGAGGCTGTGCCCGACGACGTCGACCCGCTCGGCGCCGGTGCGTGCGCAGATCTCCTCGATGTGCCGGCCGAGCAGCTCGGCCGCGGCCCGTATGTCGCAGGTCAGCGGCGAGTAGTTGAGGGACTCGATCTGCTGCCTGCCGTGCTGGGCGAGGCTGCGGCGCAACAGGACGAAGACCGAGCGGTTGTCGATGAAGCCGTGCAGCAGGACGACCGGGGGCTTGGCCTCCGTCGGCAGCTGGGCCGCGCCGTCGGCGGGCAGGGCCGGGGCGGGGGCGCGCCGCTCCTGTGCGATGCCGGACGGATAGAGCAGGAGGTGCCCGGCCAGGATCGCCATCTCCAGGGCGGTGGCCTTCAGGAGCGCCATGGAGAGTCCCGCCAGCCGGTTCGGCAGCAGGCGCCGGCAGAGCGGAAGAAGGGGCGGAGCAGCCCCGGTGACCTTCATGGCCGACCTCCTGTCGGCACGCGGCAGGACGGCGTCGCCCCCCGTGTGCACTCGTGGAAAGCAGCGGCGAAGACGGCCGACGACGACCGCGCGAGCAGCTTGAGCTGCGGGGAGTGAGCGCGGCGTGCGGCGGGTGTGACGCCGGTGGTGCGGCGAGGGCCACGGCCGATGCGCTGACCTGGCTTCCCGCTGGTGCGCCGTGCGTGTCCTGCGTGCTGTGCTTGTCCTGCGTGCCGTCGCCGAAGTGACGTACCGCCGCTGTGAGTGGTGGGTGGCCCGGCGGTGCGGCGGCCTGCTCGCGGCTCCCCTTGCGCTTGTCCCACCGTGTGATTTCCCCCTCGGTCGGCACCGCGAAACTGCCGGTTGCGGGATGCTGGAGATAACGTTCGTTCACTTCCCCGGGCGGTTCGGGGCGCGTCCGGGGCACGGTGACGTGTACGGCGTGCCGGATGTGTGCGGTACTTGTCCGTACCGATGGATGCAGTCGCTTCATGGAGGCAGTGATGGGTGTGGCAGCCGGTCCGATCCGCGTGGTGGTGGCCAAGCCGGGGCTCGACGGCCACGATCGCGGGGCCAAGGTGATCGCGCGGGCCCTGCGCGACGCCGGTATGGAGGTCATCTACACCGGCCTCCACCAGACTCCGGAGCAGATCGTCGACACGGCGATCCAGGAGGACGCCGACGCGATCGGCCTGTCCATCCTCTCCGGGGCGCACAACACGCTCTTCGCGGCGGTCATCGACCTGCTCCGGGAGCGGGACGCGGCGGACATCCTGGTCTTCGGCGGCGGGATCATCCCCGAGGCGGACATCGCCCCGCTGAAGGAGAAGGGCGTCGCGGAGATCTTCACGCCCGGTGCGACGACGCAGTCCATCGTGGACTGGGTCAAGGCGAACGTGCGCCAGCCCGCTGCCTCCGGGGGCTGAGCCGACGGGAACCGGGGCGAGGTGAGGGCCGCGGCTCGGGGCGGTGCGGAGGCGGCCCGGGTCGCTCTCGCACCTGAGCCTGCTGTCGCCTGCCCGGCCTCCGCCCGGGTGGCTCCCGGGGGCGGTGCCGGCGTGGCCCGCGTCGCCGTCGCGGTCCGGGCCGGCCGGGCGGCGGCCCGGAGCGCCGTACCGGTCTAGGGCGCGGTGCCGTTCTCCGGCGGGCCCAGCTCCTCGATCATCGCCGCGCGCAGCCGCAAGGTCGTGACCAGGCGCTGGAAGGCCTCCGCCCAGTAGCCGCCCGCTCCCGGGGACGCGTCCTCCGGCTCGTCCGGTACGGCCAGCAGGGCGTCGAGACGGCCGGACTCGGACGGGTCCAGGCAGCGCTCGGCCAGCCCCATGACTCCGCTGAAACTCCATGGATAACTCCCCGCGTCCCGCGCGATGTTGAGCGCGTCCACCACCGCACGGCCGAGCGGCGGGGCCCACGGCACCGCGCACACGCCGAGCAGCTGAAAGGCTTCGGACAGGCCGTGCGTCGCGATGAAGCCGGCCACCCACCCGGCCCGTTCGGCGGCGTCGAGCGTGGCGAGCAGCCTGGCCCGTTCGGCCAGGGACACCGCGCCCGGGCCGCCCGCCTCCGGTGCGGAGGGTTCGCCGAGCAGCGCGCGCGACCACTCCGCGTCCCGCTGGCGCACCGCCGCCCGGCACCACGCCGCGTGCAGTTCGCCCTGCCAGTCGTCCGCCACCGGCAGCGCCACGATCTCCCGGGGCGTCCGGCCGCCCAGCCGCCGTGACCACGTCCCGAGCGGCGCCGCCTCCACCAGCTGGCCGAACCACCAGGACCTCTCGCCCCGCCCCGCCGGGGCCTTCGGCACGACGCCGTCGCGCTCCATGTCCGGGTCGCACTCGTGCGGGGCCTCGACGACGATCGTGGGGAGGGCGGGCGTACCCGTGGTCCGGCTGGTCCGCGTGTGGTCGATGGCCACGCACGCCGCCGCCCGGACCGCCATCCGCGCGGCGAGCGCCGAGCCGGGCAGGGCCGACAGCAGTTCCGCCGCCGTCGCCCGGACGTTGCGGCTGCGGTCGGCCAGGGCCTGTTCCAGGAACGGCTCGTCGTCCGGGCCCAGGCCCGTGCGCAGGGAGTCGAGGAACATCAGCCGGTCCTCGGCCCGTTCCGTCGCCCAGGTCGTGGCGAGCAGCTCGCGTGCGGCGGCCGGGTCGCGCGAGCGCAGGGCGGACAGCAGGGCGACCCGCTCGGCGAACAGGCCCTCCTGCCACAACTGCCGTGTCCGGTCGTCGTCCTCGGTACGCGTCAGGGCCGCCGCGCCACCCTCGGCCGAACGCAGGGCGAACCGCCAGTCCGGGTTCAGCCGGGCCAGCCACAAGGCCCGCGGTCCCGCGAACTCCAGCGCCGCCGGGCGCAGGTCCGTCCGCCCCCGGGCCGCGTCCAGCAGCGCCGGCAGCACCTGGGCGGGCGGGGCGAACCCCCGGGCGTTCGCCGCGGCCAGCCACTGGGGCAGCAGCTCCATCAGGTCGGGCGCGGCGCCGCGGCGGCCCCCGCCGGACGGGCCGGGCCGGTCGGCCAGCAGCATCGCGAGTCTGCGGGCGGCAGCGGCGGGCAGCGGCGGACGCCGGTCCTCCGGGGCCCGCCGCGGACGCTGCGCGGCCCGCGCCGGACGCAGACCGGCCCGCCGCCGTACGGTCTGCACGGCCGCCGCGTCCAGCAGGGCCACCGGGGCGTCCCGCCCCGGGGCGGTGCCCGGCGGGGTGCGCCGGTCCGTGCCCAGCAGTGCCGTGGTGACGAGCCCCTCCCAGGCGCCCGGGGCGGGCGCGTCCACAGGAGCGGAGGTCCTGGTCATGAGCTTCCTTTCCGTGGGGCGCCCGGAGTTGGTTGAAGGCTCGCCCTTACCGGTTGTCCCGTGATGCCTGGAAAATGCGTGGATCTGTGAGAAGGGTGGGTCCGGCCGATGTCTCAGGAGGCGGGCTGCCGCCGTCCGGTCAGCACAGGGACACGGCGTCGCCCGGGCCCTCGGGCCAGGCCGTCAACGGCGTGAAGCCCTCGTGGCCGCACTCGCCGAACACCGTGACCGGGGCGCCGCCCGACAGGGCGACGAGCCGCCACAGACCGGGCCGCGACCGCGCGACCGGGGTCAGCGGAAGCGCCGCGTCCGCGTCGGCGTCCGCCAGCTGCCAGGAGTCCCCGTCCGGGGCCGGCACGACCCGGCCCAGCGTCACCGGGACGGACTCCAGCCACGGGTCGTCGCGCAGGGCGTCGCCGTACCGGGCGGCCGCCTCGGAGGTCGTGACCCCCGGCGGGCGTGTCGCCGCCGGTGCCGGAGGGGCGAACTGCTCGCCCAGCGCCACCCGCAGCTGCCCGGCGCCCGGGTAGGGGGCCACCTCGGCCTCCAGGGACAGCCCCACGGGCAGCGCCAGCTCCGGGGCTCGGCCGGCGGCGCCGTAGGAGAGGAGCAGTGCCGTGCGGTGCGAGTCGGCGCCGTACAGCCATATCCGGCGGGTTGTCAGGCGCGTGTCCGACGTGTCGTACTGGGCCAGCACCAGCCAGCGGTCCCGTACCGGCTCGCCGTCCGCGGAGGCCGGCAGGCCCATGCGGGAGCGGACCGTGGCGGCGAGACCGTCCGGGAGCCGCTCGCGGCGCAGCCAGCCCTGGCCGAGCAGATGCAGCAGCGCGCACTCCTCCAGCAGCCGCACCGGCCAGCCGGGTCCCGTGGCCGGGATGGCCCCGAGCTCCCGGACCCGGGCGGCGAGGCCCGGCGCCTGGGCGTCGACCATGCGGGCCGCCGTCTCCTCCCAGAGGCCGTACCCCGACCGCTCCGCCGTCGCCAGGCCGCCGCGCAACAGGTCCGCCAGCCGCTGCTCCAGCTCCACCGCGCCCGCCGTGACCCGCTCGGCCCGGCGCTCCGCCCGGCGCCGCGCCGCATCCGGATCAGCCGATGCGGCCGGCGGCCCCGCGCCCTGCCCGCTCCGCTTCTCCTCCGCGCGTCCGCGCCGCCCCGCTATCCACTGCCCGGCCCACTCGGGCGCCTCCCCCCGCGGCACCGCCGCGTCGCCGCCCGCCCAGAGCAGCAGCAGTCCCAGCGCGTGCTTGCACGGGAACTTGCGGCTCGGGCAACTGCACTTGTACGCGGGCCCGGAGGGGTCCGCCACGTCGACGACCGTCTGATACGGCTTGCTCCCGCTGCCCTTGCACAGCCCCCACACCGTCCCCTCGTCGGAACTGCCCGCCTCGGACCACGGCCCCGCCGCGCCGAGCCTGCCTCCCGCTTTGCGTGACGCGGCGTCAGGCGCCAAGGCCAGCACCTGGTCCGCCGTCCAGCGCACCCCCTGCTGAGTCATGCCATCGAAGGTAGATCCCACCACTGACAATCGGGTCAGCGCGCGATCCCGGCACGACGTTTGCGCAGGTCAGGGCCGATTGTCAGTGGTGTGGTGCACCGTTGGCGGCAGATCCGAACCGGCCGAGCTGGAGGGGGCCTCAGCCATGTCTGTGTCCGTTGAACCGACGCCCGTGGAAGCCGGGCAGGCAGAGCCGTCCGAGGCGTTGCGGCCGCACGCCGAGGACGCCTTCGCCCATGAACTCGCCGCGCTCGCCGCGCAGGACGACCACCCGCGCCCGGCCCGCTGGAAGCTGTCGCCCTGGGCCGTCGCGACGTACCTGCTCGGGGGCACCCTGCCGGACGGCACGGTGATCACGCCGAAGTACGTCGGTCCGCGCCGCATCGTCGAGGTCGCCGTCACCACCCTCGCCACCGACCGCGCCCTGCTCCTGCTCGGCGTGCCCGGCACGGCGAAGACCTGGGTGTCCGAACACCTGGCCGCGGCGGTCAGCGGCGACTCCACGCTGCTGGTGCAGGGCACCGCCGGCACGCCGGAGGAGGCCATCCGCTACGGCTGGAACTACGCGCAGCTGCTCGCCCACGGCCCGAGCCGCGACGCCCTCGTGCCCAGCCCGGTCATGCGGGCCATGGCCGAGGGCATGACGGCGCGCGTCGAGGAGCTGACGCGCATCCCGGCCGACGTGCAGGACACGCTCATCACCATCCTGTCGGAGAAGACGCTGCCGATACCGGAGCTGGGCCAGGAGGTGCAGGCGGTCCGCGGCTTCAACCTGATCGCCACGGCCAACGACCGCGACCGCGGCGTCAACGACCTCTCCAGCGCCCTGCGCCGCCGCTTCAACACGGTGGTGCTGCCGCTGCCGGAGACCCCCGAGGCCGAGGTCGGCATCGTCTCCCGCCGCGTCGACCAGATCGGCCGGTCCCTGGACCTGCCGGCCGCGCCCGACGGGCTCGACGAGATCCGCCGGGTCGTCACGGTCTTCCGGGAGCTGCGCGACGGGGTGACCACCGACGGCCGCACGAAGCTCAAGTCGCCCAGCGGCACGCTGTCCACGGCCGAGGCGATCTCCGTCGTCACCAACGGCCTCGCCCTGGCCGCCCACTTCGGCGACGGAGTGCTGCGGCCGAGCGACGTCGCCGCGGGCATCCTCGGCGCGGTGGTCCGCGACCCGGCGGCCGACCGCGTCATCTGGCAGGAGTACCTGGAGACGGTCGTCCGCGAGCGGGACGGCTGGAAGGACTTCTACCGGGCCTGCCGCGAGGTGAGCGTGTGAGTGACACCGGGTGGGGACCGCCCGCGGGGCCGGAGAGGGGATCGGGGGGAAGCACGTGACGGGTGTGGAAGGGCGTGCGGGCCGGGGGGCCGGGGCGTCCCCGGTGCTGCTCGGGGTGCGGCACCACGGGCCGGGATCGGCGCGGGCCGTGCGCGCGGCGCTGGAGCAGGCCGGGCCGGGGGTGGTGCTGATCGAAGGACCGCCCGAGGCGGACTCCCTGATCCCGCTCGCCGCCGACGAGGAGATGCGGCCGCCGGTCGCCCTGCTCGCCCACGCCGTGGACGAACCGGGCCGCTCGGCGTTCTGGCCGCTGGCCGAGTTCTCCCCGGAGTGGGTCGCCCTCCGCTGGGCCCTGGAGCACGGCGTCCCGGCCCGCTTCATCGACCTGCCGGCCACGCACACGCTGGCCCGGGGGCAGCGGGACGACGAGGGGAGCGCGGAGGGGGAGCCCTCGCCGGACGCCGGGAGGGCGCAGGGCGACGGCGAGCCGGGCGCGGGCCCCGCCCCCGGCCCGGACGCCGTGCGGATCGATCCCCTCGGCGTACTCGCCGACACGGCCGGATACGACGACCCGGAGCGCTGGTGGGAGGACGTCGTCGAGCACCGGGGCGCCGGGCGGGGGGGCGCGCTCGCGCCGTTCACCGCGCTGGAGGAGGCCATGACCGCCCTGCGGGAGACCTACGGCAGCGGCGGCCACGACCGGGACCTGGTCCGGGAGGCGTACATGCGGCTCCAGCTGCGGGCCGCGCAGCGGGAGTTCGACGCCGGCGTGGCCGTGGTCTGCGGCGCCTGGCACGTGCCCGCCCTGCGGCAGAAGACCACCGTCGCCGCCGACAGGGCCCTGCTCAAGGGCCTGCCCAGGGTCAAGACGGACATGACCTGGGTCCCCTGGACCCACCGCAGGCTGTCCCGGGTCAGCGGATACGGGGCGGGCATCGACTCGCCGGGCTGGTACGGCCACCTGTTCAGCGCCCCGGACCGGCCGGTCGAGCGGTGGATGACCAAGGTGGCGGGGCTGCTGCGCGCCGAGGACCGCATCGTCTCCTCCGCGCACGTCATCGAGGCGGTGCGGCTGGCCGAGACGCTCGCCGCGCTGCGCGGCCGTCCGCTGCCGGGCCTGAGCGAGGCGACCGACGCGGTGCGGGCGGTGATGTGCGAGGGCTCGGACGTGCCGCTGTCCCTGGTGCACGACCGGCTGGTCGTGGGCGACGTGCTGGGGGAGGTGCCGCCGACGGCCCCGGCGGTGCCGTTGCAGCGGGACCTCACCCGGCTGCAGCGCCGGCTGCGGCTGAAACCGGAGGCGCTGGAGCGGGAACTGGAGCTCGACCTGCGCAAGGAGAACGACGCCGAACGCAGCAGACTGCTGCACCGCCTGCGCCTGCTCGGCATCGCGTGGGGCGAACCGGCCGCCTCGCGGGGCAGCACGGGCACGTTCCGGGAGACGTGGCGGCTGCGCTGGGAGCCCGAGCTGGCCGTGCGGGTCGCCGAGGCAGGCGTGTGGGGGACGACCGTGCTGTCCGCCGCGACCGCCAGGGCCGAGGCGGACGCCGCCACCGCGGACGGTCTCGCCGACGTCACCGCGCTCGCCGAGCGCTGCCTGCTGGCCGAACTGCCCGGCGCGCTGCCGACGGTGATGCGGATCCTCGCCGACCGGGCGGCCCTCGACGCGGACGTCGGCCACCTCGCCCAGGCGCTGCCCGCCCTCGTCCGCTCCCTGCGTTACGGCGACGTCCGCGGCACCGACACCGGGGCCCTCGGCGAGGTCGCCGCGGGGCTGGCCGAGCGGGTCTTCGTCGGCCTGCCCCCCGCCTGCGCCGCGCTCGACGCCGACGCCGCGGAGGAGATGCGGCGCCATGTGGACGCGGTGCACGGGGCCGTCGGGCTCCTGGGCGACACCCCGGCAGCGGGACGCGGTCACCTCAGAGCACGCTGGCAGTCGGTGCTGCGGGTGCTGTCCGGGCGGGACACCGTGCCGGGGGTGATCCGGGGGCGGGCCGTGCGGCTGCTGCTGGACGACGGGGAGCTGGCGCAGGACGAGGCCGCGCGGCTCATGGGACTCGTCCTGTCGCCGGGCACACCGCCGGCGGACGCGGCCGCGTGGATCGAGGGCTTCGTCGGCGGAGGCTCCGGCGGCGGCATGCTCCTGGTGCACGACGAACGGCTGCTCGGGCTGGTCGACGCGTGGCTGACCGGCGTCCCGGCGGACGCCTTCACGGACGTGCTGCCCCTGCTGCGGCGGACGTTCTCGGCGTACGAACCGGGGGTGCGCCGGACCCTCGGCGAACTGGTCCGGCGCGGACCGGCCGCGGGGGGCGGCGCGGCGGCCGCGGGCTCGGCAACCCCCGGCTTCGCGGCGGAGCTCGACACGGCGCGCGCGGACGCGGTGCTGCCGGTCGTGCGGCTGCTGCTCGGCCTCGACGACAGAGACATGCGGAACGACCTGGTGGGGGTGGAGGGATGACGACCGGAGGACTGCGGGCGCAGGCGCCCGGAGCGGCGGAGCGGGACACCGTCCGGACGGGATCCGGGGCGGAAGGGCCGCCCCGGACGACCGCGCGAGTGATCCCGCTGTGGGAACGGTCACGCGGGGGAGGACACGGATGACGGCCGAGACGACGGACCCGGCGCAGGAGCGGCTGCGGCGGTGGCGGCTCGTGCTCGGCGGAGACGCGGCGGACGGCACCGGATGCACGCTGTCCGGGCAGGACGCGGCGATGGACGGCGCCCTCACCGCGCTCTACGGCAAGAAGGACGGCGCGAGACAGGGCGGCCGCGACCGCTCGGCGGGGCTCGGCGCGTCGGCACCGTCCGTGGCGCGCTGGCTCGGCGACATCCGCACGTACTTCCCCTCCTCGGTCGTGCAGGTCATGCAACGCGACGCCATCGACCGGCTCGGACTGGCCACGCTCCTGCTGGAGCCGGAGATGCTCGAGGCCGTGGAGGCCGACGTGCACCTGGTCGGCACGCTGCTGTCCCTCAACAAGGCGATGCCCGAGACCACGAAGGAGACGGCACGCGCCGTCGTGCGCAAGGTCGTCGAGGACCTGGAGAAGAGGCTCGCCACGCGCACCCGGGCCACCCTGACCGGCGCGCTCGACCGCAGCGCCCGGATCAGCCGGCCGCGCCACCACGACATCGACTGGAACCGCACGATCGCCGCCAACCTCAAGCACTACCTGCCCGAGTACCGGACCATCGTGCCGGAGCGGCTCATCGGCTACGGGCGGGCGACCCAGTCGACGAAGAAGGAGGTCATCCTCTGTATCGACCAGTCGGGATCCATGGCGGCATCGGTCGTGTACGCGTCGGTGTTCGGGGCGGTGCTCGCCTCGATGCGGACGATCTCCACGCGACTCGTCGTCTTCGACACGGCGGTCGTCGACCTCACGGACCAGCTCGACGACCCGGTGGACGTCCTGTTCGGCACGCAGCTGGGCGGCGGCACCGACATCAACCGGGCCCTCGCCTACTGCCAGTCGCAGATCACCCGGCCCGCGGAGACGGTGGTCGTACTGATCAGTGACCTCTACGAAGGGGGCATCCGCAACGAGATGCTCAAGCGGGTCTCGGCGATGAAGGCGTCGGGGGTGCAGTTCGTGACGCTGCTGGCGCTCTCGGACGAGGGAGCACCGGCCTACGACCGGGAACACGCCGCCGCGCTCGCGGCGTTGGGGGCGCCGGCGTTCGCCTGCACGCCCGACCTGTTCCCGGAGGTGATGGCGGCGGCGATCGAGAAGCGGCCGCTGCCGATACCGGAGACCGACTGAGGGCGCATCGTCGACCGGCTGGACCGACCTGCTGGGGCAGGCCGACGGGATCGGCGGGGCCGACTGAACGGGTTGACCGGGCCGGTTGACCGGGGGGCATCCCACCGGCTTGAGCGGCTGTTGGGCCACGCGGTGAAGCGGACCTGACGGTGCGTCGATCGGCAAGGGCTTGCGGGACCTCCGTACTCCTGTGCGAGGATCGGCGCCTGCTCGGCGCTGCGTCGCGCCGTATCGGGCGGAACCGCGTCGTGCCGACTCGTCGCCCGTGATGTGTGACGCGTTCCGAGCGTGTCCCGTCGCACAGAGGAACTCTCCCGTTGACCTGGTCAGCAGCCCTGTCCGGTGCCGCGTCGCGCGTGCTGCGCACGGCGGCGGGACGGCGTGCGCTGCAAGTGGCGCTGCTGGTGGGCGGATTGCTGATGACCGGGCTGCTGTGCGGGGAGCGGGCCGATGCGACGGACGGCGTGGCCGGGCGGGCCACCGGCGAGCAGAGGACCCTGACCCGGCAGGACGCGCACGCGCCCGCCGCGGTGGTGGTGGCGGGGCGGGGGACCCGGCCCCGGCTCGTGTCCGGGGGTGAGGGCGCGCAGGGGTTGAGGGTTGTGGGGGAGCAGCCGGAGCGCCCGGACTCGTCCGCGTCGTCGATGTCGTCCAAGGCACCGGTGAACAAGGCACCGGTGAACAAGGCACCGGTGAACAAGGCACCGGTGAACAAGGCACCGGTGAACAACGCGCCGCTGAACGGGCCGCAAGTGGACAACGCGCCGGTGTACGAGCCGCTGGCCGACCACGCGCCGGTGGGCCCGGAGACGCCAGTGCCTCCGTCGCGTTCTGAGCCGCCGGTGCTACCGACGTCGCCCGAACTGCCGCTCGTTCCGACGTCGCCCGAGCAGCCGGTCGCACCGGGACTGCCCGAGCTGCCGGTCGCACCGGGACTGCCCGAGCTGCCGGCCGTACCGGGACTGCCCGAGCTGCCGGTCGCACCGAGGCTGCCCGGGCCGCCAGCCCTGCCGACGCTGCCCACTCTCCCCGGCTCGTCGTCGCTGCCGGGTCTGCCCGACCTGCCGGGCGCTCCGGGACTGCCCGGAGCGCCGCCGCCCGAGCTGCCCGGCGTACCGCTGCCGGACCTGCCCGGCGTACCGCTGCCGGACCTGCCCGGTCCGTCAGGTGATGACATCACGCTCCCGGGAGCACCTGGCTCTCCCGAGCCTCCTCCGGGCCTCCCCGAGTTCCCCCCTGACCTGGTCCTGCCCGGCCGGCTCCTCCCCGCGCCGGTCACGGCGGATCCGCAGCCGGTCACGGCATCTCCGCAGCCGGGCGGGGCGTCGGTGCCGTCGGACGACGTACCCGCATCCGTCGGGCGGGCGGCCACCGCGGAGTCGCCCCGTGCCGACGACCGCCGGGCCGTCCGGACAGCCCTCGCGAGCCGCCCTCACGCCGGGCGTTCCGGGTATGCCGCGCACTCCGCGCACCTCGCGCACCCCGGTGACCACGCCGCCCCGCCCGCGCGCACCGGGCACCTGCCGCCCGACGAAGTCCCCGCCGAGCGGCCAGACGGCGCGCCCGGCAAGCGGGCCTCGGCCGACAACGGCACGCCGCGGCACGCCGACGCGCATGCCGTCACCTCGAGCCATCGGGCCCCGTCGCGGCTCGTGCCCGGTACCGCGGCGCGCGGTGAGGCGCCCGGTACGCGGGACAGCCACCGGGACGTCCCACTCTTCCCCGGCTAGTCCGCCAGGCCTACGCACGCGCCCTCCCTCTCCGGCCGTTCGCTTCCCGGTTCGGCTGCGCATGGCCCGCGTGCCGTGCGCCGCGTGCCGCGTCCCGTGCGCCGCGTGGCTCTGTGGCCACAGCGTGCCGCAGGGCCGGGAGGCCGGGTGATCACTCACAGGCAGCGCGTCCGAGCACCACACCCCCGCGCCCCGAAGACCCTCACGAGACATCTCCCCGCCGGTCGAAAGCCGTCGACTCCCGGGGACCGAGGTCTCGTGGGCAGGGGCGGCCGGGCCCCGTCGGGGCGGGGAACGGCCGTCCCGCACCCCGGGGAGCCATGGGCCCGTACAGGCCCTCCGTGCTCCCCGGAGGTGTCCAGCGGGCCTCACCGGGCCAACCCCAGCCCGGTGAGGCCCCTCACCCCCGGCACGCCGTGCCAGAGAGCGCGGCATCATGTGACAGGTATCACCGCTCAGGTGTGACCCTCGATTTAGAGGCCCCCCGGAAGCAGCGATAACCTGCGAGACGGACATGCCGCGCGCTCGGACACCGTGTGCGCCTCCCTTGTGACAGACGGCGGACGTCACGTTGCCCTCGCGGCACGCCCACGCAGACAACGAACCGCGAGATCACTGATAGGGACGGAAGCGCGTGGACCTGTTCGAGTACCAGGCGAGGGACCTCTTCGCCAAGCACGATGTACCGGTGCTGGCCGGTGAAGTCATCGACACGCCTGAGGCGGCCCGCGCAGCCACCGAGCGCCTCGGTGGCAAGTCCGTCGTCAAGGCCCAGGTGAAGGTCGGCGGCCGTGGCAAGGCCGGCGGCGTCAAGCTCGCCGCCACCCCCGACGAGGCGGTCGAGCACGCGACCAACATCCTCGGCATGGACATCAAGGGCCACACGGTCCACAAGGTGATGATCGCCGAGACGGCCCCGGAGATCGTCGAGGAGTACTACGTCTCCTTCCTCCTGGACCGTGCCAACCGCACCTTCCTCTCCATCGCGTCCGTCGAGGGCGGCGTGGAGATCGAGGAGGTGGCGGCCACCCGCCCGGAGGCCGTCGCCAAGACGCCGATCGACGCCAACGAGGGCGTGACCGAGGAGAAGGCGCGCGAGATCGTCGCGGCCGCCAAGTTCCCGGCCGAGGTCGCCGACAAGGTCGTCAACGTCCTGGTCAAGCTGTGGGACACCTTCATCAAGGAGGACGCCCTCCTGGTCGAGGTCAACCCGCTGGCCAAGGTCGCCTCCGGTGACGTCATCGCCCTGGACGGCAAGGTCTCCCTGGACGAGAACGCCGAGTTCCGCCAGCCGGAGCACGAGGCCCTCCAGGACAAGGACGCGGCCAACCCGCTCGAGGCCGCCGCCAAGGCCAAGAACCTCAACTACGTCAAGCTCGACGGCGAGGTCGGCATCATCGGCAACGGCGCGGGTCTCGTCATGAGCACCCTCGACGTCGTCGCCTACGCCGGTGAGAAGCACGGTGGCGTCAAGCCCGCCAACTTCCTCGACATCGGTGGCGGCGCCTCCGCCGCCGTCATGGCCAACGGCCTGGAGATCATCCTCGGCGACCCGGACGTCAAGTCCGTGTTCGTCAACGTCTTCGGTGGCATCACCGCGTGCGACGAGGTCGCCAACGGCATCGTCCAGGCGCTGCAGCTGCTCAAGGACAAGGGTGAGGACGTCACCAAGCCGCTCGTCGTCCGTCTGGACGGCAACAACGCCGAGCTGGGTCGCAAGATCCTCTCCGACGCCAACCACCCGCTGGTCCAGCGCGTGGACACCATGGACGGCGCGGCCGACAAGGCCGCCGAGCTCGCGGCTGCTGCGAAGTAAGGGACGAGGGACTACACAGCCATGGCTATCTTCCTCAACAAGGACAGCAAGGTCATCGTCCAGGGCATGACCGGTGCCACGGGCATGAAGCACACCAAGCTCATGCTGGCCGACGGCACGAACATCGTCGGTGGCGTGAACCCGCGCAAGGCCGGCACGACCGTCGACGTCGACGGCACCGAGATCCCGGTCTTCGGCACCGTCGCCGAGGCGATCGAGAAGACGGGCGCCAACGTGTCCGTCCTCTTCGTCCCGCCGGCCTTCGCCAAGGCCGCCGTCGTCGAGGCCATCGACGCCGAGATCCCGCTCGCGGTCGTCATCACCGAGGGCATCGCCGTCCACGACTCGGCCGCGTTCTACGCCTACGCCGTGTCCAAGGGCAACAAGACCCGGATCATCGGCCCGAACTGCCCCGGTCTCATCACCCCGGGCCAGTCCAACGCCGGCATCATCCCGGGCGACATCACCAAGCCGGGCCGCATCGGCCTGGTCTCGAAGTCCGGCACGCTGACGTACCAGATGATGTACGAGCTGCGGGACATCGGCTTCTCCTCCGCCGTCGGCATCGGTGGCGACCCGGTCATCGGCACCACGCACATCGACGCCCTGGCCGCGTTCGAGGCCGACCCCGACACCGACCTGATCGTCATGATCGGTGAGATCGGCGGCGACGCCGAGGAGCGTGCCGCGGCCTTCATCAAGGAGAACGTGAAGAAGCCGGTCGTCGGCTACGTCGCGGGCTTCACCGCGCCCGAGGGCAAGACCATGGGCCACGCCGGCGCCATCGTCTCCGGCTCCTCCGGCACGGCCGCCGCGAAGAAGGAGGCCCTCGAGGCCGCCGGCGTCAAGGTCGGCAAGACACCGACCGAGACGGCCAAGCTGGCGCGCGAGATCCTCGCCGGCTGACACCACCCCGGCCTTCGGCCACAGTGGGCCCGCTCCCGGCACGGGGGCGGGCCCACCGCCGTTCCGTCACCATCGTCCCATCCATCGTTCCGTCACCGCCGTTCCGTCACCGCGGTTGGGGCAGCAACCGCTCCGGTCCCTTCTGGGACTGCTCGCGCAGCTTCGCCCGCAGCTCGCGCTCCGACTCGGACAGCGGCCCGGGTGCGACCGGGGGCGGGACGCCCTGGACGGTCTCGCCCCGGGGCACGGGCGGCTCGTAGTGCGTGGGGGCCGTACGGACGGTGAGGGCCGTGGTGCCGATCAGGGCGACGGTGAAGGCGATGGCCGCCCGGGTCCAGAAGCGGGCCCGGCGTTCCCCGCTCCTCCGCACGACCTCGGGTTTCGCGGCCCGCAGCCGCTCGGTGGAGGCCAGTTCGACCAGCCGCCAGTGCAGCGTCTCCGGGTCCGCCAGTTCCGGCAGCCGTTCGGCGACCGCCTCCCGCGCGTGCACCAGCCGGTTCACGGCCGCGCGGGTGCTCGCCTCCGTCTCCGCCGCCGTCTCCGGCAGGCCGAGCCCCACGCCGTCGTGGAGCAGGAGCGTGCGGCGGTACGACGGCGGGAGCTTGAGCAGGGTGTCCAGCAGCGCCCGGTCGAGTGCGTCCGAGGGCGGCGGCTCGGCGTGCCGGTAGCGGGGGCGGAGCCGCTGCCAGGGGGAGAGCGCGCACTCGTACGCGACCGAGCGCACCCAGCTGGCCGGGTCACGGTCCCGGGCCACCTCCGGCCACCGCTGCCACGCGATCTGGAACGCCCGTTCGACCGACTCCCGGGCCAGCTCACGGCCCCCGGTCAGCAGGTAGGTCTGCCGGACCAGGGCGGGGGCGCAGAAGGCGTACAACGCGTCGAAGGCCTGGTCGGGGCTGAGCGCGGCGGTGGTGTCGCCCGGCAGGTACGTCCGCGCCGGACGCGCGGCGGCGGAACGCCGACGGAGAACGGGCACGCCCCGGTCACCGTCCAGTACCGGCACGCTACGACCCCGGTCGACAACCGGCGCACCCCGGCCACCGTCCAGAACCGGCACGCCGCCCTCGCCACGCACCGGCACGCCGCCCTCGCCACGCATCCGCACGCGCCCCCGGTCGAGAACCGGCACATCACCGCGGTCGAGGACCGGCACACCACCCCCGTCCGCAACCGGCACATGGCGGCCCTGGTCGTGAACCGGGCCCCGGCGCCGGTCGTGCACCCTGGCGCGACCCCGGTCGTGGACCGCGTGGTGCTCATGGTCGGGAAGGGACGAGTGACCCCGGTCGGGGGCCGGTGAGGGCGGTCGCTCGGGCGCGGGGCCGCGGGACTTGCGGCCCGCGGCGGAGGCCCGGCCGCGCCCGCCCTGCTGGGCCGCCCGAGTGGCGTGAGCCGCTGGCTCCGCCTGCCCGGCGGGCGATTCCGGAGCCGTCTGAGGGTGCGTCACCTCCCGCTCCGCGCACAGCGAGTTCAGCACCCTCGCGTACTTCTCCCCCTTCCGGCCGCGCGGCGTCGAGCGGCCGGTCTCCCATCCGCGCACCGTCTCGCTGGTCACGCCCACCCGGGAGGCCAGTTGAGCCCGCGTCAGCGAGGCGGCCTCCCGCAGGCGTCGGCGCTCCTTCGGCGGGGGGAGCGGCAGGGCAGGGCTCTGGGTCACAGCAGGCCCCTCCGTGCAGGAAAGTACATAAACGTATATTGAGCGACACAGCGGCGGTTCGCCTGTTACGACGGGAAAGCGCGTGTCGTTGGGAGCATGGCGGGCGTGATCGAGATGACCGCTCGCCGCCGCCCCTCGCCGCCCCTGCTCACCCGGATGCGCGACCGTTCGCCCGGACTGGTCGGCGGCCTGATGGGTGGTGCGGTCGCGGCAGGCCTGGGGCTCGCGTCGTTCGCCGTGCTCGTGACGCTGCTGTGGATCAGCTCCCCGTACCCCGACAGCGGACCGGGCGGCGCGCTGCACGTCGCGGCGGCCCTGTGGCTGCTGGCCCACGGAGCCGAGCTGGTCCGGGTCGACACGCTCTCCGGCGCCGCCGCACCGATGGGCGTCCCGCCACTGCTGCTGCTCGTCCTGCCCGTGTATCTGCTGCACCGCGCGGCGCGCGACGCCACGGACGGCGGGGCCGGGGGAGGGGACGAGGCGGAGGACGAGTACGGCGTCGTCGAGGTGGGTGCGGAACCTCCGCTGGTTCCGGCCCGCACGGCCTGGGCGGGTGTCGTCCTCGGCTACCTCGCCGTCGCCGCTCCCGCCGCCCTGTACGCCGCCGGTGGTGTGCTGCGGCCGTCGTGGGTGTCGGCGGGGGTGTGCGTGCCGGTGGTGGCCGTCCTGGCGGCGGGGCTGGGCGTGTGGTCGGCCCACGGCCGCCCGAACGGGCCGCTGCGGCGGCTGCTCGGGGTGCTGCCCGGCGGAGTGCGGCCGCTGGTGCTCGCCCCGGACGGACGCCCGGGAGTCGCCGCCCGGGCCGCCGCGGCCGGGCTGACCGTGCTGCTCGGCGGCGGGGCGCTGCTGGCGGCGGTGTCCCTGGCCGGGCACGGGGCCGCGGCCCAGTCGTCGTTGTTCCGGCTGACCGAGGGCTGGTCGGGGCGGTTCGCGGTGCTGCTGCTGTGCGCGGCCCTGGTGCCGAACGCGGCGGTGTGGGGCGCCGCGTACGCCCTCGGGCCCGGGTTCGCCCTGGGCGCCGGGCATGCCGTGGGCCCCTTGTCCTCCGCGCCGGCGCCGTCCCTGCCGCCGTTCCCACTGCTGGCGGCGGTGCCCCAGGCGGGGGCGGGGACCCCGGTGCACTGGGCGGCCGGGGCGGTGCCGTTGGTCGCCGGGGTGATGGTGGGCCGGTGGGTGGCGAAGGCGGCGGCGGCCGCGGAGCGGGGCGGCACGCGCCCGGGTGGCCGGCCGGCCGTCGTCTGGTCGGCGGGGCGCACCGCCCGCGCGGCCGGTCTCGCGGCCGTGCTGTGCGCTGCCGTGCTGGCGGGGCTCGCCGCGCTGGCGGGCGGCCCGCTCGGGGTGTCGGTGCTGGCGCGCTTCGGCCCGGTGTGGTGGCAGGTCGGCGCGGCGGCACTGGCGTGGCTGGCGCTGGTGGCGGTCCCGACGGCGCTGGCCGTACGGTCCCGTCGGTGCCGGCCGCCGCGCGAGGACGAGCCGAGGATCGGCCGGCAGCGGGACGACACGGCCGAGGACGCCCAGGGCCGCCGGGGCGGGCGGCTGTGGAAGCGGCCGGGCAGGGGCGGAGGCCGGTTCACGCGCCGCGTCGGCGCGGGCAGTGCCGGGGGAGCCGCGGAAGCGTCCGCCGACGGCACCGGAGCCGGGTGGTACGACGACGAGGGCCTGGGCGCCATGTGGTCGGCCGGGGCTGCCAGCGGGCCGGACGCCTTCCCGGCGGACGAGGACTGGGGAACGGCCTGGGCCGCCGGAACCCCCGGTGGTCTCGACGGCCTCCGGACGGACCCACCCCGGACCGTCCAGGACCTCGGGGGCGGCAGGCAGACGAGCGGTGAGGAGCCGGGCGCCGCACGGGGGACCGGAACCCCCGCCGAGCGCCAGGGTCTCCCGGCGGACAGACACCCGGACGCGGCGGACCCCGCCGAAGCGGCCGGAGGCGACATCACGAGCCCCGGCCCACGGGACCGCGGCACCGCCTCCGAGCCCTACGGCGCCCCGCACCCCGGGCCGGAGACCCCCTGAGAGGTCCCGGCTTCCCGCCCCCTGCGGTAGGGGTTCCCGGAGAGGCCGCGGTCCCGGCTTGGCCGCCTGCGGCCTCCGCCCCCTGCGTTGGGGATCCCCTGAGAGACCGCGGTCCCGGCTTCCGCCCCCTGCGTGGGGATCCCGGAGAGGCCGCAGGCCCCGCTTTCCGCACCCGGAGGCGGACACCCCCGGGGTCCCGGCCCGGGCGGAGGCGTGTCAGCCGTCCGTGCCCAGCACTCCGCGCAGTTCCTCCGGCAGGAGCTCGGAGCAGGACTGCTTGGCCTCGTTGGTCAGGGCGTCGTTCGTGCACGTGTAGTAGTCGCGGTAGACCAGCTGTGCCGCGAAGGTCGCGGCGACCAGGGCGATGGCCAGGGACGCCGTCACCAGGCCGCTCACCGCCGCCGTCGTCTGCGGACGGCCCTGCTGCCCGGCGGCCGGGGAGTCCGGGTCGGGCCTGCGGGGCGTGGCGCGCAGGGAGCTGATGGCCCAGTACAGGGCCAGCGCGCCGAGCAGCAGGGCCACGTACGGCCAGCTGAACAGGGCGAAGAAGAACGCCCACATGCCCGACAGCAGGGCGTAGCGCGCGCGGCGCTGGGCCGGGTCCGTCGGGTCCCAGCGCAGGTTCGGGCCGCCGCCCTGGGGGCCGCCCGGGCCCTCGGGGCCGCCGCGGGGGCGCTCGCCGAAGCCACCGGGGGAGCGGCCGGGCTGCCGGTCGCTCCACTGACTGCCCCACGGCGAACGGTCACGCTCGCCGCCGTCCCGCGCCTCGTCACCGGAGGGGCGCCGCGGCTGCCAGGGCCGCTCCGGCGTGCCCTCGGGCGGCGGGGCGAAGGGGTTGTCCTCCTGGGATCCGCGGCCCCGCCCGCCCCGGTCGCCGCCGTCCGACGGCGCTTCGGGCGGTGAGCCGGGGCGCTCCCGCAGCAGCACGGCGCCGCGCTCCCCTCCCTGCGGCGACAGCTGGGGGAACGTGAGGAGTCGCAGGCTGCGGTCCGGCATCAAGTGAGCGTCTTCCCGTTGGTGAGTAGGACTGGCTGGGCGGGACGGGCGGTGTCGGATCCGGGTCCGTCACCTCCTGAACGCTCCGCGCCCGGACGGCGTTCCCGAACCGGCCCCGCCCAGACGCTACCTTCCGGCCATGCCCCCGTCCCGAGGGGGCCGTCCGGTGTGCCGGTATCGTTGCTGACGGTCGGCCGGTTCGTAGGCTTCCCCGTATCCGGGGGCCCGAAGCATTCGTATGAAGGCACAAGCCCACGGGACGGGCCGTCCGGACAGACGCTCCCCCGAGAAAGGCCCACCACCGTGGCCGCCAAGCCCGTGGCCCCGCGCGCCAAGCGCCTCGTCGTGCTCGTCTCCGGCTCCGGCACCAACCTGCAGGCGCTGCTCGACGAGATCGCCGCCACCGGCGCCGAGGAGTACGGGGCCGAGATCGTCGCCGTCGGCGCCGACCGCACGGGCATCGAGGGACTGGCCCGCGCCGAGCGCGCCGGGCTGCCGACCTTCGTGTGCCGGGTGAAGGATTACGGCAGCCGCGAGGAGTGGGACGCCGCGCTCGCCGAGGCCGTCGCCGCCTTCGAGCCCGACCTCGTCGTCTCCGCCGGCTTCATGAAGATCGTCGGCAAGGAGTTCCTCGCCCGGTTCGGCGGGCGGTTCGTCAACACCCACCCCGCCCTGCTGCCCAGTTTCCCGGGGGCCCACGGCGTACGGGACGCGCTCGCGTACGGCGCGAAGGTCACCGGCTGCACCGTCCACTTCGTCGACGACGGCGTCGACACCGGACCGATCATCGCGCAGGGCGTGGTGGAGGTCCGGGACGAGGACGACGAGAGCGCTCTGCACGAGCGCATCAAGGAAGTCGAGCGAAGGCTGCTCGTCGAGGTCGTGGGGCGGCTCGCCCGCAACGGCTATCGCATTGAGGGACGAAAGGTAGTTATCCAGTGACCGCCGAGAGCAACAAGCGGCCCCTTCGCCGGGCGCTCGTCAGCGTCTACGACAAGACCGGGCTGGAGGACCTCGCGCGCGGGCTCCACGAGGCCGGGGTCGAGCTCGTCTCCACCGGCTCCACCGCCGCGAAGATCGCCGCTGCCGGCGTCCCCGTCACCAAGGTCGAGGAGCTGACCGGCTTCCCCGAGTGCCTGGACGGCCGCGTGAAGACGCTGCACCCCCGCGTGCACGCCGGCATCCTCGCCGACCTGCGCCTGGACAGCCACCGCGAGCAGCTCGCCGAGCTGGGCGTCGAGCCGTTCGACCTCGTCGTGGTCAACCTCTACCCGTTCCGCGAGACGGTCGCCTCCGGCGCCTCCCCCGACGAGTGCGTCGAGCAGATCGACATCGGCGGACCCTCGATGGTCCGCGCCGCCGCCAAGAACCACCCCTCGGTCGCGGTGGTCACCAGCCCGGCCCGCTACGCCGACGTCCTGTCCGCCGTGCAGAACGGCGGCTTCGACCTGGCCACCCGCAAGCGGCTCGCCGCCGAGGCGTTCCAGCACACCGCCGCCTACGACGTGGCCGTCGCCTCCTGGTTCGCCTCCTCCTACGCGCCGGCCGACGAGTCGCGGTTCCCCGACTTCCTCGGCGCCACCTGGGAGCGCGAGCACACCCTGCGCTACGGCGAGAACCCGCACCAGCCGGCCGCGCTCTACGTCTCCGGCACGGGCGGTCTCGCCCAGGCCGAGCAGCTGCACGGCAAGGAGATGTCGTACAACAACTACACGGACACGGACGCCGCCCGCCGTGCCGCGTACGACCACGCCGAGCCCTGCGTGGCGATCATCAAGCACGCCAACCCCTGCGGCATCGCGATCGGCGCGGACGTCGCCGAGGCGCACCGCAAGGCCCACGCCTGCGACCCGCTGTCGGCGTTCGGCGGCGTGATCGCGGTCAACCGCCCGGTCAGCAGGGAGATGGCAGAGCAGGTCGCGGAGATCTTCACCGAGGTCATCGTCGCGCCGGACTACGAGGACGGCGCCCTGGAGGCCCTCACCAAGAAGAAGAACATCCGCGTGCTGCGCTGCCCCGAGGGCCCGGCCGCCCCCGTCGAGGTCAAGCCCATCGACGGCGGCGCGCTGCTCCAGGTCACCGACCGGCTCCAGGCCGACGGCGACGACCCGGCGAACTGGACGCTGGCGACCGGCGAGGCGCTCGGCGAGGCCGAGCTGGCCGAGCTGGCCTTCGCCTGGAAGGCCTGCCGGGCGGTGAAGTCCAACGCGATCCTGCTCGCCAAGGACGGCGCCTCGGTCGGCGTCGGCATGGGGCAGGTCAACCGCGTCGACTCCGCGAAGCTGGCCGTCGAGCGGGCGGGCGCCGAGCGCGCGGCCGGTTCCTACGCGGCCTCCGACGCCTTCTTCCCCTTCCCGGACGGCCTGGAGATCCTCACCGGGGCCGGTGTGAAGGCGGTCGTCCAGCCCGGCGGTTCGGTCCGTGACGAGCTGGTCGTGGAGGCCGCCCGGAAGGCGGGCGTCACGATGTACTTCACGGGCACGCGGCACTTCTTCCACTGACCCCGTGACTCTTCCCCTGACCCCGTGACAGCGTGAAGGCCCCGCCGGTGCGCCACCGGCGGGGCCCCGTCGTGCGGGGACCGGCCTCACCGCCGGCCCGGCGGGGCGTACTCCTTGAGGTAGTGGGCGACGCGCTCGGCGTAGTCGCGCACGTCCGGGGGCACGCCGCCCGCCTTGTTGACCGTCCGGTACGACCTGCGGTAGGAGGCGGCGATCAGGACCCGGCGGTCGCCCGGCAGTTCCTCGTGCAGGCGCGGCGCGATCCAGCACAGGTAGCGGCCCATCGCGGGGATGGACTCGGCCGGCGGGAAGGGGGGCTGGGGGACGGTCTCCCCGGGCGTGCCGTCCTCGTTCATCCACCAGCGCAGGACGCGCGGGGTCCAGCGGGCGATGCCGTACTCGTCGTTGGCGGGGTCGGAGAGGTCCGGGTCGAAGTCGCTCTCCACCTTCAGCATGGCGGCGATCAGCACCGGGGTGACGTCCTTCTGGGCGCAGTCGTGCGCCGTCTCGACGATCAGCAGCCGGTAGGCGGGCGGGATGCCGCGGTCGGTGCGCAGTTCCAAGGCCCCGTACGCGGCGGCGGAGACGTTCGCCGCTCCCGGGCCGCTGCCGCCGCCGCGCGTGCCGTCGCCCCGGACGACGACGCCGTAGGCCAGGGCGGCGACGGCGGTCACGGCGGCGGCCGCGGCCGCGACGACGGACGCACGGCGCGGGCGGCGGCGGGGCGGACGGAGGCGGGCCGGACGGAGGCGGGGCGGGCGGAAGGGGCGGTGCCCGGTGCCGGCGGCCGCCGTGACGCGGCGCAGCAGTGCCCCGGCGGTGACGCGGTCCTCGTGGGTGCGGGTCAGGCAGGCGGAGACGATCTGCCGCCAGTCGTCGCTGAGCCGGGGCGACAGGCGCAGCTCGTCGGTGCCGCGGGCGTAGGCCGCGGCCGCGTCGCGGCGGGCCGCCGGGGTGGCGCCGGGCAGGGGGAAGGAATCGGTCAGGACCAGGTGGGCGAGGACGCCGAAGGCCCAGACGTCGGCCGACGGGCGGATCCGGCGGCCGCGTTCGCCGATCTCGGTCCACAGCAGCTCGGGCGGTGTGTAGTCCGGTGTGGAGAAGGCCGGGCCGTAGGCGTGGGTGCCCTCCAGCTCGGCGGCCATGTTGAAGTCGCCGAGCCGCACCGAACCGTCCTCCATCAGCAGGACGTTGGCCGGCTTCAGGTCGCCGTGCACCCAGCCGGCGCCGTGCAGCTGGGCCAGGCCCTCGCAGACCTGCGCGAGCAGGGCGGGACCGGCCGCGGGCCGGGGCGTGGCGGCGAGCAGGGCGGACAGCGAGCCCGCGGCCCGCTCCAGGACCAGCACGGTGGCGCCGTCCAGCTCCGGGTGGTCCGGGTCGTCGACGGTCAGCGTCTGGTACATCCGCAGCAGCCGCGGGCGCCGCAGCCGCCGGTACAGCTCGACCTCACGCTCGATCAGCTCCCGCAGGTGGGCCAGCCGACGGGGTGTCGCCGTACCGGTGGGCAGGAACTTCAGGGCGGCCGTCGGCGGCAGTGCGGCGGCGTCGCCGACGCGGCGGGCCGCGTACACGCTGCCGAAGGCGCCGGTCGCCAGGGGCTCGCGCACTTCCCAGACGCCGACCCGGTACCCCTTCGGCACGGGTACGGCGTAGGGCTCCGTCACCGGGTCACCTCGCCCGGCGGGGCGGCCGGTCCGGCCTCGCGCGCGGGGTGAGAGGGCCGGGAGGGCTCCGAGGAGCGGAAGAGGCGGGCGACGTTGTCGGGCGCGGACCGGCCCGCGAGGGGGCGGCGGCCGGGCGCGTATCGGGTGGGGCGGCGGTCTCGCTCGTCCTCCGTGGTCGGCGGAGGTACCACGATGATGCTGTACAAGGTGCTCTCCCCGTGCCTGAACAGCTACCACCGTCAGACTAGGGCGACGCACCAGGGCCGTGCCCCCCTCGTACGGGTGAGACACGGCCCTTGGGTGTGATTGGCGTGAAGTGGTCCGGTCGACCGGGTCCGCTCAGTAGCGGGGGCGGTTGAACCAGGCCTTGCCGGCCGCGTTGCCGACGAACACCGCCACCAGGACGGCCAGGATCGTGTGCACCAGGCCCACGATGACGAACGGGTAGATGCCGAGCACGGCCGTGATGATGGCGAAGACCAGGATGGTGATCCGGGCGCCGTTGCCGCCGTTCTTGAACTTCGTCGCCAGCACGGCCGCGAACACCAGCCAGGCCAGGCCGAACACCACGTAGCCCCAGATCACGCCGGTCGAGTCACCGACCAGGTCCTGGAAGGCGGTGTTGTCCTTGAGGGACTCGTCGTCCTTCGCGGCGTTGAGCGCGATGGCCGAGAAGGCGAAGAGGGCCACACCGAGGACCTGCAGGCCGACGATCACCCAGAGCATCACGCGGGCCGCGCTCACCGAGCCGGGCATCGTGGTCGGGGCGGCGGGGCCACCGCCGTAGGGGGAGACCGGAGGGGCCTGCGGGTAGCCGTAGCCGGGCGCCTGTCCCTGCTGCTGCGGGTAGCCGTAGCCCTGCTGCTGCGGCTGCTGCCCCTGGGGCTGGCCGTAGGGGTTGTTCGGGTCGCCGAAGCTCATGGCGGACTTTCCTCCGTTGTTCCGAGTGCGGGGACGACGCGTGACGTCCGTACGGAGGAGAGCACTTCAGATTGCGACCGTCCCCCCGTTGAACTGCCCGCGGCACTTGTCAGGTCATCGTTCTGCACCGCTGACCGGCTTGTCCAGCCGCATTCCCGATGTGTTGTGCAAGTGCAACATCACTGATCATGGGCGGATACGGGCGGAGCGCACCCGCGGTGCCCGGATTGCGGGCGGATTGGAACCGCGGCGGGGTCATCCGCGAGGATGGGGCCATGACCGCCCAGATTCTCGATGGCAAGGCCACCGCAGCCGCGATCAAGTCCGATCTGACCGCCCGCGTGGCGGCGCTGAAGGAGAAGGGCGTCACGCCCGGCCTCGGCACGATCCTCGTCGGGGACGACCCCGGCAGCCAGAAGTACGTCGCCGGCAAGCACCGTGACTGCGCGCAGGTCGGCATCGCCTCCATCCAGCGGCAGCTGCCCGCCACCGCCACCCAGGAGGAGATCGAGGCGGTCGTGCGCGAGCTGAACGAGAACCCGGCGTGCACCGGGTACATCGTGCAACTGCCGCTGCCCCGGGGCATCGACGAGAACCGCATCCTGGAGCTGATGGACCCGGACAAGGACGCCGACGGTCTGCACCCGATGAACCTCGGCCGCCTCGTGCTGAACGAGCCGGCGCCGCTGCCCTGCACGCCGAACGGCGTGCTGACGCTGCTGCGGCAGTACGGCGTGGAGATCAAGGGCGCCGAGGTCGTGGTCGTCGGGCGCGGCGTGACCATCGGCCGGCCGATGCCGCTGCTGCTGACCCGCCGCAGCGAGAACGCGACCGTGACCCAGTGCCACACCGGCACGCGCGACCTGTCGGCGCACCTGAAGCGCGCGGACATCATCGTGGCCGCGGCCGGTTCCGCCCACCTGATCCGCGCCGAGGACGTCAAGCCGGGCGCGGCCGTCCTCGACGTCGGTGTCTCGCGCAGCGCCGAGGGCAAGATCGTGGGCGACGTCCACCCCGACGTCGCCGAGGTCGCCGGCTTCATCTCCCCGAACCCCGGCGGGGTCGGCCCGATGACCCGCGCCCAGCTGCTCGTCAACGTGGTCGAGGCGGCGGAGCGCAGTGCCGGCTGACCGCAACGCAGCGAGCGCGCCGAGCGCCGCTCCCGGCCCGGAGGAGACGGACGCGTCCGGCACCGGCCCGGCCGGGGACGGCGCCGGCACCGCTGCCGGGCCGCGGGACGCCGACGGCCCGCGCGGCGCCGAGCACGGCAGGGCCGGCCCGCACGGCCGGGACGGCGTCGCGGGCCACGACCGGCCCGGCGGCCACGACGACCGGCGCGACACCCGGGACGGCCCGGGTGGGGCGGACGGTGTCGGTGGTGGCGGTGGTGACGGTGGCGTCGGCGGTGACGGTGGTGAGGACGGTGAGGAGTTCACCGTGCGGGACCCCGTCAGTGCCCCCGACGCCGAAGGGCGGCCGCGGCGGGTCACCCGGCGGTTCCCGCTGTTCACCCGGGACACGGCCCGGCCCGAGGGCGGTGGCCGGGCCGCGTCCCGCGACGCGCCCGCGCCGGCCCGTCAGTGGCCCGTGCTCGCGGTGCTGGTGCTCACCGGGCTCGGGCTGCTGCTGACCGCGTTCGACCAGTTCCGGATCGGGACACTGCTGATCGGGGTCGCCCTGCTGGGCGGCGGCGTGATGCGCTGGCTGCTCCCGGACGTCGGCATGCTCGCGGTCCGCTCCCGCTTCACGGACATCGTCACGTACGGCGTGCTGGGCACCGTGATCGTCCTGCTGGCGCTCATGGCCCAGCCGCATCCGCTGCTGCAGATCCCGTTCCTGAAGGACACCCTGCACTTCACGGTCACCAGCGAATGACCGGACGCCGGCCCGTCCCCTCCCCCGAGGAAGGACGGGCCGCCGCCGCGATCACCCTCGTGCACCGCGAACGGCCTGTTCAACGCCTGTCAGTACGCTGTGGCACGGAAGTGACGGTTCCGGTACGTCCGGCCTCGATGGGGCACGAAGTGGTGCGACACGGGGGTTGGCGTGGACAATCGGGACGGTCCAGGGTGTATCGCGCGCGGGCACCACGCTCCTGTGCGCCCCCCGTCGGGGAACTGAGATCCTGACCGGGCGCATCCCTGTGGGTAGCCACAACGGGGATCGGCCGAGGCCGCCACGCGCGGGGCGAACAGCGCGGGAAAGAACAGCACTACCCGGGGGAAGAGGGGGGAAGCAATGCCTCGTTGGAAGGCCTTGCCGGACGAGCTCGATCCGCAGATCAGGGAGTTCACCAGCCAGCTGCGCAGGCTCGTGGACCGCAGCGGTCTGAGCATCGCCTCGGTGGCGGACCGCACGGGCTACAGCAAGACGTCGTGGGAGCGGTATCTGAACGGCCGGCTGCTCGCGCCCAAGGGCGCGATTGTGGCCCTGGCCGAGGTCACCGGAACCAACCCGGTGCACCTCACCACCATGTGGGAGCTCGCCGAGCGCGCCTGGAGCCGCTCGGAGATGCGGCACGACATGACGATGGAGGCCATCCGGATCTCCCAGGCGCGCGCCGCGCTCGGGGAGTTCGGCGGCCAGGACTTCGGCGCCGCCGCGGCCGGATCCAAGGAGGACGGCAGATCCGGGGGCGGCAAGCCGTCCCGCCGGAGCGGCAGCGCCACCGTCACGCCGGGCGTCGCGGGCCCGGCCGGCGTCGTCCCGAGCGTGCCGTCGCAGCCGACGGCGCCCGAGGTGCAGGACTCCACCGGCGCCGGCCCGCGTCAGGACCGCACCGAGGTCAACTCCTGGGGCATCGCCGGGTACAAGGGCCCGTCGCCGACCGGGCCGGGCGCCGGTGGACGCACCTCCGGGCACGCGGCCGGAGCGCCCGGCGGCACCGCCCGGACGCCGGCCGTGGGCGCGGGCGCGTACGGCGGGCCGCAGGACGCCGGACCGGGCGCCGCCGGGGGGGCCGGCCGGGCGGCGGGACCGGGCCGGAGGGGCGGTTCCGCCGGCAAGCGGCGGACCGGGACGTTCGTCGCCGGTGTCGTGGGCGTGCTCGTGGTGATCGCCGGCGCGTTCTACCTGACCGGCGGGGGCGGCGGCGACGACACCAAGGGCAGTGCCGAGTCGCCCAGGCCCACCGCCAGCAGCAACCCGGACCTGCCGCCCGGTGTGAAGTGCAGCGGCGACAGCTGCACCGGCAAGGACGCGGAGAACATGGGATGCAGTGGCGACCTGGTCACCACGGCCCGGACCGCGACCGTCGGCACGACCGTCGTCGAGGTGCGCTACAGCGAGACCTGCAAGGCGGCCTGGGGCCGCATCACGCAGGCCGCGCAGGGCGACGAGGTCCAGATCAGCGCGGGCAGGGCGAAGCAGACCGGTGGCATCACCGCCGCCGGGGACTCCATCGCGTACACCCCGATGGTGGCCGTGAAGAACGCTGCCGACGCCAAGGCGTGCGCGACGCTCGCGGCCGGCGGGCAGGGCTGCACCGAGTGACGGCGTAACGGGCGGTGGCGCGCGCCGCGGTCCGGCGGGCGGCGAAGAAGTCCGGAGGGGGAGGCATGCCCGCCCGGATCGGGGGCACGCGAACCGTACCCCCACGGGACCGGCATCGTCGGTATCCCCCTCAAGGCGGCCGCCCTCGTCCTCCTCTCCCGGACGGGCGGCCGCCCCTTGTGTGACGGGGAGGCGGGTTGTGGGCCGGGCCACACCGACCCGGCCGTCCGGGATCCCGGATGCGCGATAGCCTGACCGCTGGATCGATCTCTTGACGCCAAGAGATCGATCAAACGTCCGGGGCAGGGACCCCGCCCCTACCGCCAGCTGTCATACGGAGAACGCCATGACCCGCACTCCCGTGAACGTCACCGTCACCGGCGCGGCCGGCCAGATCGGTTACGCCCTGCTCTTCCGCATCGCCTCCGGTCAGCTGCTCGGCGCGGACGTGCCGGTGAAGCTGCGCCTGCTGGAGATCACGCCGGCGCTGAAGGCGGCCGAGGGCACGGCCATGGAGCTGGACGACTGCGCGTTCCCGCTCCTGCAGGGCATCGACATCACGGACGACCCGAACGTCGCCTTCGACGGCGCCAACGTCGCGCTGCTCGTCGGCGCCCGCCCGCGCACCAAGGGCATGGAGCGCGGCGACCTGCTGGAGGCCAACGGCGGCATCTTCAAGCCGCAGGGCCAGGCCATCAACGCCCACGCCGCGGACGACATCAAGGTCCTGGTGGTCGGCAACCCGGCCAACACCAACGCCCTGATCGCCCAGGCCGCCGCGCCGGACGTCCCCGCCGAGCGGTTCACGGCGATGACCCGCCTCGACCACAACCGCGCCCTGACCCAGCTGTCGAAGAAGACCGGCACCCCGGTCTCCGAGATCAAGAAGCTGACGATCTGGGGCAACCACTCCGCCACGCAGTACCCGGACATCTTCCACGCCACGGTCGCCGGCAAGAACGCCGCCGAGGTCGTCAACGACGAGAAGTGGCTCGCCGACGACTTCATCCCGACCGTCGCCAAGCGCGGCGCCGCCATCATCGAGGCCCGCGGGGCCTCCTCGGCCGCCTCCGCCGCCAACGCCGCCATCGACCACGTGTACTCGTGGGTCAACGGCACGCCCGAGGGCGACTGGGTCTCCATGGGCATCCCGTCGGACGGCTCCTACGGCGTCCCGGAGGGCCTGATCTCCTCCTTCCCGGTCACCTGCAAGGACGGCAAGTACGAGATCGTCCAGGGCCTGGACATCAACGAGTTCTCGCGCGCCCGGATCGACGCCTCCGTCAAGGAGCTCGAGGAGGAGCGCGAGGCGGTCCGCGGCCTGGGCCTCATCTGAGCCGAGCCGCTCGCGTCTTCGTCGCGCAGGCCCCGCACCGGATCCCCGGTGCGGGGCCTGCGGGCTGTTCATCGAGACTTTCGTTCCTTTTGTCCGTATTTCCCGTGACGCAGCGCACTTTCGGCCACGCGGGCGCATGCATCCGGGAGGTCTCGGGCAGGCGAACCCGGTCTCTTGGTGACACGTGTGTGACACAGAGACGCTGATCAGGAACGGAAGGCGAAGACCGATCATGGCGGAAAGTACCGAGCTTCAGGCGAGTCAAACCATCCACGCGGGAGGAGAATGGCGCGCGGCCGTCTCCGGCGCCACGCGCGAGATCCTCGACCCCGCGGACGCCCAGCCCTTCGCCGTCGTCGCGGAGGGTGACGAGAAGGACACCGACCTCGCGGTCGCCGCGGCCCGGCGGGCCTTCGACGAGGGCGAGTGGCCGCGCACGCCCGCCGCCGAACGGGCCGCGCTGCTGCGCCGCGTGGCCGACCTGCTCGTGCGGGACCGCGAGAAGCTCGGCCGGCTGGAGGCCCAGGACGCGGGCAAGACCGTCGAGGAGGGGCGCGTCGACATCGACTGTGTCGCCGACGCCTTCCGCTACTTCGCCGACCTGGTCGCCGCCGAGGCCCCGGGCCGGGTCGTGGACGCGGGCTCGCCCGACATCCACAGCGTCGTGGTGCACGAGCCCGTCGGCGTCTGCGCGATGATCACGCCCTGGAACTACCCGCTGCTGCAGGCCAGCTGGAAGATCGCTCCGGCTCTCGCCGCCGGCAACACCTTCGTCATCAAGCCGAGCGAGATCACGCCGATGACCACCATCGCGCTGATCGACCTGCTCGTCGAGGCCGGTCTGCCGGCCGGGGTCGCCAACATCGTGACCGGGCCGGGCCATTCGGTCGGCGCGCGCCTGTCCGAGCACCCCGACGTCGACCTGGTCTCCTTCACCGGCGGCCTGATCAGCGGCACCAAGGTGGCCCAGGCGGCGGCTCCCACCGTCAAGAAGGTCGCCCTCGAACTCGGCGGCAAGAACCCCAACGTCGTCTTCGCCGACGCCTGCGCCACCGAGGAGGGCTTCGACACCGCCGTCGACCAGGCCCTCAACGCGGCCTTCATCCACAGCGGCCAGGTCTGCTCGGCCGGCGCGCGCCTCATCATCGAGGAGTCGGTGCGCGACCGGTTCGTCGCCGAACTCGCCCGCCGGGCCGAGAGGATCCGGCTGGGCCGCGGCACCGAGGAGGGCGTCGAGTGCGGCCCGCTCGTCTCCGAGCAGCAGCGGGCCAAGGTCGAGGCGTACGTCGAATCCGCCCTGCGGGAGGGCGCGGTGCTGCGCTGCGGCGGCAAGCGCCCCGGGCCGTCCCCGCAGCGCCCGGAGAACGGCTACTTCTACGAGCCGACCGTCCTCGACCACTGCCACCGCGAGATGCGCGTCGTCCGCGAGGAGGTCTTCGGGCCGGTCCTCACCGTCGAGACGTTCCGCACCGAGGACGAGGCCGTCGCCCTCGCCAACGACACCGAGTACGGCCTCGCGGGCGGCGTCTGGACCGCCGACCCGGGCCGCGCCCGCCGCGTCGCCGGCCGGCTGCGCCACGGCACGATCTGGATCAACGACTTCCACCCCTATCTGCCGCAGGCGGAATGGGGCGGTTTCGGCAAGAGCGGTGTGGGCCGCGAGCTCGGCCCGGCCGGTCTCGCCGAGTACCGGGAGACCAAGCACGTCTACCAGAACCTCGCGCCCAAGCCGGTGCGCTGGTTCGCGGGCTGACCCCCGGCCCGGATCACCCCCCGGCCCGGATCACCCCCGGTCCGGGCCGGTCCCCAGGCCCGGATCCTCCCGGGTCCGGGCCACCCCCCCCCCTCGGTCCGGATTGCACCCGGCCCGGGCCACCCCCCCCCTGGGCCCGGATCACACCCGGGTCCGGGCCACCCCCCCCTCGGCCCGGATCACACCCGACCCGGCCGGTCCGGGGCGCCCCCCTCGCCCCGGACCGGCCTCCCCCGCCCACCTCCGAGCCCGTCCCCTTCATCCCCCTCTGGAGCAAGCACGTCATGTCCCACACCAGTCATGAGTACGACTATGTCGTGATAGGCGGCGGAACCGCCGGTTCCGTCATCGCCTCCCGCCTCACCGAGAACCCGGATGTCACCGTCGCCGTCATCGAGGGCGGCCCCAGCGACGTCGGCCGCGACGACGTGCTGACCCTGCGCCGCTGGATGGGCCTGCTCGGCGGCGAGCTCGACTACGACTACCCCACCACCGAACAGCCCCGCGGCAACTCGCACATCCGGCACAGCCGGGCCCGCGTCCTCGGCGGCTGTTCCTCGCACAACACCCTGATCGCCTTCAAGCCGCTGCCGGCCGACTGGGACGAGTGGGAGGCCGCGGGCGCCACGGGCTGGGGCGCGGTGCAGATGGAGGCGTACTACGCCCGGCTGCTCAACAACATCGTCCCCGTCGACGAGAAGGACCGGAACGCCATCGCCCGCGACTTCGTCGACGCGGCCCAGGAGGCGCTCGGCGTGCCGAGGGTGGAGGGCTTCAACAAGAAGCCGTTCACCGAGGGCGTCGGCTTCTTCGACCTCGCCTACCACCCCGAGAACAACAAGCGGTCCTCGGCGTCGGTGGCCTACCTGCACCCGGTGATGGACGAGCGGCCCAACCTGACGATCCTGCTGGAGACCTGGGCGTACAAGCTGCAGCTCGACGGCGACCGCGCCGAGGGCGTCCACGTGCGCACCAAGGACGGCGAGGAGATCCTCGTCAAGGCACGCAACGAGGTCCTGCTGTGCGCCGGCGCCGTCGACTCGCCCCGGCTGCTGATGCACTCCGGCATCGGCCCGAAGGCCGACCTGGAGAAGCTCGGCATCCCCGTCACGCACGACCTGCCGGGCGTCGGCGAGAACCTGCTCGACCACCCCGAGTCGGTCATCGTCTGGGAGACCAACGGCCCCATCCCGGAGAACTCCGCGATGGACTCGGACGCGGGCCTGTTCGTGCGCCGCGACCCCGAACTGCCGCACCCGGACCTGATGTTCCACTTCTACCAGATCCCGTTCACGGACAACCCGGAGCGACTGGGCTACCAGCGGCCCGAGTTCGGCGTCTCCATGACCCCGAACATCCCCAAGCCCAAGAGCCGCGGCCGGCTCTACCTCACCAGCGCCGACCCCGAGGTCAAGCCCGCCCTGGACTTCCGCTACTTCACCGACGAGGACGACTACGACGGCCGCACCCTCGTCGACGGCATCCGCATCGCCCGCGAGATCGCGAAGACCGAGCCGCTGGCCGGCTGGCTCAAGCGTGAGGTCTGCCCCGGCCCGGACGTCACCGGTGACGAGGAACTGAGCGAGTACGCCCGCAAGGTCGCGCACACCGTCTACCACCCGGCCGGCACCTGCAGGATGGGCGCCGGGGACGACCGCCTCGCCGTCGTCGACCCCGAGCTGCGCATCCGCGGCCTGGAGGGCATCCGCGTCGCCGACGCCTCCGTGTTCCCCACCATGACCACCGTGAACCCGATGATCGGCGTGCTCATGGTCGGGGAGAAGGCCGCCGAGCTGATCGGTGGTGGTGCCAAGTGACCGCGACCCTCGAACCCCCGACGGAGCAGACCATGGACGCCGCCACCCCCGTCTTCTCGGTGGAGGGCCTGTGGAAGGTGTTCGGCCCCAAGGCCGAGCGCGTCCCCGGTGACCCCGAGCTGACCGCCCTCGACCCGGCCGAGCTGCGCTCGCGCACCGGCTGCACGGCCGCCGTCCGGGACGTCACCTTCGACGTGCGCAAGGGCGAGGTCTTCGTGGTCATGGGCCTGTCCGGCTCCGGGAAGTCCACGCTGGTGCGCTGTCTGACCCGGCTGATCGAGCCCACGGCCGGCACCATCGCCATCGACGGCGAGGACGTGCGCGCCATGGACCGCTCCCGGCTGCGCGAACTGCGCCGCCACCGCGCCGCCATGGTCTTCCAGCACTTCGGCCTGCTGCCGCACCGCACGGTCCTCGACAACGTCGCCTACGGCCTGGAGATCCAGGGCGTGGGCAGGGCCGAGCGGCGTGAGCGGGCCGCCGAGGTCGTGGCCAAGGTCGGCCTGGAGGGCATGGAGCACCGCCGCCCCGGCCAGCTCTCCGGCGGCCAGCGGCAGCGGGTCGGCCTCGCCCGCGCCCTCGCCGTCGACCCCGAAGTCCTGCTGTTCGACGAGCCGTTCAGCGCGCTCGACCCGCTCATCCGGCGCGAGATGCAGGAGGAGGTGGTGCGGCTGCACCGCGACGAGGGCCGCACGATGGTCTTCATCACCCACGACCTCCAGGAGGCCCTCAAGCTCGGCGACCGCATCGCCCTGATGCGCGACGGCCGGGTCGTGCAGCTCGGCACGCCCGAGGAGATCGTGGGCGCGCCCGCCGACGACTACGTCCGCGAGTTCGTCCGGGACGTCCCGCGCGAGCAGGTCATGACCGTCCGCACGGCCATGCGCCGCCCCTCGGCGGACCAGGACGGCAGCGGACCGGCGGTCCGGCCCGACGCCACGGTCTCCGAGGCCATCGAGGCGGTCGCCCGCGCCGGCGCCCCGGCCCGGGTCATGGACCGGGGCCGGTGCGTGGGCATGGTCGACTCCGACATCCTCCTCGGGGTCGTCGCCGGCACGGAGCACCCCGCCCCGCCGGGGACGGAGCAGCCCAAGGAGGCGGTGTGATGGCGACCATCACCGCGAACCCGCCGCGCCTGGGCCTGCCCGGGCTGCTGAGGAACCGGACCGTGCGCAAGCTCCTGCTGCTGGCCGTCACCGCCGCGGTCCTCGTACCGCTGGCCGACGCCCGCTGGGCGAGCGGCAGCTGGCCGGCCGCGCTGACCGTCGACCTGTCCGACCCGCTGGCCCGGACCAGCGACTGGATCATCGACAACCGCGACAGCCACCCGCTGTTCCTGTACTTCTTCGGCCACGTCAGCAACGTCGTCGTCCTCGCCGTACGGGCCGTCTACCTCAGCCTCCTGGCCATCGGCTGGGCGGGCGTCACCGCCCTGGGCGCCCTGGTCGCCTGGCGCGTGGCGGGCGTGCGGCTGGCCCTCGGCACCGCCGTGGCGTTCCTCGCCTGCGGCCTGCTCGGCATGTGGGTGCCGACCATGCAGACCCTCGCCCTGATGGTCGTCGCGGTCCTCGCGTCGGTCGTCGTGGGCGCGCTGCTCGGGCTGGCCGCCGGACTGTCCGACCGGATGGACCGCGCCCTGCGCCCGGTCCTGGACACCATGCAGGTGCTGCCCGCCTTCGCCTACCTGCTGCCGGTCGTCCTCGTCTTCGGCATCGGCGTCCCGGCGGCCGTCCTGGCCACCGTCGTCTACGCCGCCCCGCCCATGGCCCGGCTGACCTCGCTCGGCCTGCGCGGCGCCGACAAGGAGGTGCTGGAGGCCGTCGAGTCGCTCGGCGCCACCGCCCGCCAGCGCCTGCTCACCGCGCGGATCCCGCTGGCCCGCAAGGAACTCCTCCTCGGCGTCAACCAGACGATCATGATGGCGCTGTCCATGGCCGTCATCGCCGCCGTCATCGGCGCGGGCGGTCTCGGCGACCGCGTCTACCAGGCCCTCGCCTCGGTCGACGTCGGCGCCGCGCTCGCCGCCGGCATCCCGATCGTGCTGCTGGCCGTCGTCCTGGACCGCGTCACCGGCGCGGCGGGGGAGAGGCTCGGCGCCGCCCCCCGGCCCCGCGCCGGCCGCGGCTGGCTCTACGCCCTCGCCGGTGTCGTCGCCGCGGCGGTCGCCGGGCGGCTCGCCGGCCGCCTCGACTGGCCCGACGCCTGGGTCGTCGGCATCGCCGAGCCCGTCAACCGCGCGGTGGACTGGATGACCGCCCACCTGTACTCGGGCGTGCCGGTCATCGGTGGCACCGCCGACTGGGCGGGCCACTTCACCACCTGGGTCCTGGACCCGGTGCGCGACGGCCTGCAGGCGCTGCCCTGGTGGGCGGTGCTGCTGGTCGTCGCCGCCCTGGCCTGGGTGATCGGCACCTGGCGCACCGCGCTCACCGCCGTCCTCGCCATGGCCGCGATCGGTGTCCTCGGCGTCTGGAAGCCGTCCCTGGACACCCTCTCCCAGGTCCTCGCGGCCGTCGCCGTCACCCTGGTCGCCGGCTTCGCCGTCGGCATCGCCGCGGCCCGCAGCGACCGGCTGGAGCGGGCGCTGCGCCCGGTCCTCGACGTCTTCCAGACGATGCCGCAGTTCGTGTACCTCATCCCGGTCGTCGCCCTGTTCGGCGTCGGCCGCGCCCCGGCCGTCGCCGCCGCGATCGTCTACGCCCTGCCGGCCGTCGTCCGCATCACCACCCAGGGCCTGCGCCAGGTCGACCCGGCCGCGCTGGAGGCGTCCGGCTCGCTCGGCGCGACCAGCTGGCAGCAGCTGAGGCAGGTGCAGCTGCCGCTGGCCCGCCCGGCGCTGCTGCTCGCCGTCAACCAGGGCCTCGTCCTGGTCCTCGCCGTCGTCGTCATCGGCGGCCTGGTCGGCGGCGGCGCGCTCGGCTACGACGTCGTCTTCGGCCTCGCCCAGGGCGACCTGGCGACCGGACTGGTGGCCGGCGCGGCGATCGTCTGCCTGGGCCTGATGCTCGACCGGGTGACGCAGCCCACCGAACGCCGCGCGAGGAAGGGAGCCTGACATGCGCGTCCGTACCACCGCCGCGATCGCCGCGGTGAGCTCCCTGGCGCTGCTCACCGGCTGCGGCGCGGCCGACATGACCAAGCAGGCCTCGCCCTTCGCGGGCGCCCAGGGCGCCCAGACAGTGACCCTGTCCGTGCAGTCCTGGGTGGGCGCCCAGGCCAACGTCGCCGTCGCCCAGTACCTCCTGGAACACGAACTGGGCTACCGCGTCGACACCGTCCAGGTCGACGAGGTGCCCGCGTGGGACGCCCTCAGCCAGGGCCGGGTCGACGCGCTCCTGGAGGACTGGGGCCACCCCGAGCAGGAGAAGCGGTACGTCGACGACAAGAGGACGATCGCCCGCGGCGGCGAACTCGGCGTCACCGGCCACATCGGCTGGTACGTCCCGACGTACCTCGCCAAGAAGCACCCCGACATCACGAACTGGAAGAACCTCAACAAGTACGCCCACCTGTTCCGCACCCCGGAGAGCGGCGACAAGGGCCAGCTGATGGACGGTTCGCCGTCCTACGTCACCAACGACAAGGCGCTGGTGAAGAACCTGAAGCTGGACTACCAGGTGGTGTTCGCCGGCTCCGAGGCGGCGCAGATCACGCAGATCAAGCAGTTCGCCAAGGAGAAGAAGCCCTTCCTGACCTACTGGTACTCCCCGCAGTGGCTGTTCAAGAAGGTCCCGATGACCGAGGTGAAGCTGCCGCCGTACAAGGAGGGCTGCGACGCCGACCCGGAGAAGGTCGCCTGCGCCTATCCGCACACACCGCTGGAGAAGTACCTCAACGCGGACTTCGCGAGGAAGGGCGGCAAGGCGGCGGCCTTCCTGAAGAAGTTCCGCTGGACGACGGAGGACCAGAACGAGGTCTCCCTGATGATCGCCGAACAGAAGATGTCCCCCGAGGACGCGGCGAAGAAGTGGGTGGACAGCCACGAGTCCACGTGGCGGAAGTGGCTGTCCTGACCTTCACCGCACCAGCCGGCCGGCGATCTCCCGCAGCGCGCGGGCGGCCCGCCGCTGGAGTCCCGGCCCGAAGGTGACCCGGGTGGCCCCCCGCCCGCCGAGTTCGGCGGGCGAGGGGCCGTCCTCGGTGAAGACCCCCGCGTTGATCGGCCCCTGGACCCCGGCCCGCAGCAGGGGCAGGACCTCCGGGGGCGCCTGGATCGGGTAGACGCAGTCGGCGCCCGCCGCGACGTAGAGCGCGGCCCGCTCGATGGCCCGGTCGGGATCGGCGGCCCCGCAGGCGAAGGTGTCCACCCGGGCGTTGACGAACAGCCGGTCACCGGCCGCCGCCCGCACCTCCGCCAGCCACTCGGCGTGCCGGTGCGGGTCCTTCAGCACCCCGTGCGCGGAGTCCTCCAGGTTGCAGCCCACCGCCCCGGTCTCCAGCAGCCGCTCCACCAGCTCCTTCGGCGCGAGCCCGTACCCGCCCTCCACGTCCGCCGACACGGGCACGCCGACGGCCCGGACGATCCGGGCGATTGCCGCGAACATCTCGTCGGCCGGGACCTGCCCGTCCTGGTACCCCAGGGAGGCGGCGACCCCGGCGCTGGGCGTGGCGAGCGCCGGGAACCCGGCCTCCTCGAACACCCGGGCGCTGGCCGCGTCCCACGGGCCGGGCAGCACCAGGGGATCGCCCGGGGGCCGGTGGCGGTGCAGGGCGCGGAACGCGTCGACCTTGCTCACGGCGTGTGACCCCCCGGCGGAATCCGGCGGGCGACCATCATCCGGTTCCAGTTGTTGATGGCGACGATCAGACCGATCAGATGGGCCAGCCGGACCTCGTCGAAGTGCTCGGCGGCCCGCTCGTACACCGCGTCGGGCACGAAGCCTCCCCCAGAGCCGGAAGCCTGGGAGGTGCCCCCGGTCAGCACGGTCACCGCCTCGGTCAGCGCCAGCGCGGCCCGTTCCCGTTCGTCGAAGACGTCCCCCGCCTCCTCCCAGGCGGCCAGCAGGTCGAGCTGCCGCTCGCTCACGCCGTACTGCCGGGCGATCGCGAGGTGCATGTCGAGACAGAACGCGCACCGGTTGAGCTGCGAGGCGCGGATCACGACGAGTTCGGCGAGGGCGGGGTCGCCGAGGCCCTCCTTCGCCGCGGCGCTCACGGAGGACAGGGCCCGGGCCACCGCCGGGTCGAGCGCGCGCGTCCGGGCCGTCACTTGTACTGGCCCGGCTGGTAGTGCCCCGGCGCCATGCGGCAGGTCACGCCGAACCGGTTCCAGGCGTTGATCGTCGTGATCGCCGCGATCAGCTGCGCCAGCTCGGTCTCCTCGAAGTGCCGGGCCGCGTTCTCGTACACCGCGTCCGGCACGAACCCGTCCGTGAGGACCGTCACGGCCTCCGTCAGCTCCAGCGCCGCGATCTCCTTCTCGGTGTAGAAGTGCCGGGACTCGTCCCAGGCGCTGAGCTGCACGATCCGCTCGACCTTCTCGCCCGCGGCGAGGGCGTCCTTGGTGTGCATGTCGATGCAGAAGGCGCAGTGGTTGATCTGGGAGGCGCGGATCTTCACCAGCTCGTACAGCGTGTGGTCGAGGCCCTGCCGGGCGGCGATGTCCAGCCGGACCATCGCCTTGTAGACCTCGGGCGCGTGCTTGGCCCAGTCCAGGCGGGCGGGCCGTTCGGGGGCGTACGCGGCGGTGGTCTCGTCCAGGTGTGTCGTCATGCCCTCGACCCTAGGGAGAAAGCAGCCCAGGGGTATGGTCCATTTCCATGGCGGATCAGTGGGCCACTTTGGGCGTCGACCTGCACCTGGAACCGACCGGCCCGGGGCTGCGCCGAGGGCTGACCGACGCCCTGCGCGAGGCGGTGCGCTCCGGCCGGCTGGCCCCGGGCACCCGCCTGCCCTCCTCCCGCTCCCTCGCCGCCGACCTGGGCATCGCCCGCAACACCGTCGCCGACGCCTACGCCGACCTGGTCGCCGAGGGCTGGCTCACGGCCCGGCAGGGCTCCGGCACCCGGGTCGCCATGAGGACGTCCCCCACGGCGACCAGGCAGCGGGGGAGGACGGCCGCGGCGCCGGCCGGGACCGCGCCCCACCCCCGTGAACCGGCCCACCCCGCCTACGACCTGCGGCCCGGCAGCCCCGACCTGGCGTCCTTCCCGCGCGCCGAGTGGCTCAAGGCCGCCCGCCGCGCCCTCGACGCCGCCCCGTACCGGGCCCTGGACTACGGTGACCCGCGCGGCCGCCCCGAGCTGCGCACCGCGCTCGCCGGATACCTCTCCCGCGCCCGGGGCGTGCGCGCGGACCCCGAGCGGATCGTGGTGTGCGGCGGGTTCGCGCACGGCCTGCGGCTGCTCGGCGAGGTCCTGCGGGGCCGCTCGGCCCGGACGGTCGCGGTGGAGTCGTACGGCCTGGACGTGCACTGGCGGCTGCTGACCGGCTCCGGCCTGCGCACCGTCGCGCTGCCCTTCGACCGCCTGGGCACGGACCCCGGCGCCCTGCCCGGCGCCGACGCGGTCCTGCTCACCCCCGCCCACCAGTTCCCCATGGGCGTGCCCCTGCACCGGGACCGCCGGGCCGCCGTCGTCGACTGGGCGCGCCGCACCGGCGGGCTGGTGCTGGAGGACGACTACGACGGCGAGTTCCGCTACGACCGGCAGCCCGTCGGCGCCCTCCAGGGCCTCGACCCCGACCGGGTCGTCTACCTGGGCACCGCGAGCAAGTCCCTCGCCCCCGGGCTGCGGCTGGCCTGGATGGTGCTGCCGCCGGACCTCGCCGAGGAGGCCGCCGCGGCCAAGGGCGGCGTCGACACCTGCGGGGCGCTCGACCAGCTGACCCTGGCCGAGTTCCTCACCTCCGGCGCCTACGACCGGCACGTCCGCGCGACCCGCCTGCGCTACCGGCGCCGCCGCGACGCCCTGGTCGCCGCCGTGGCGGCCCGGGCCCCCGAGGCGCGGGTCACCGGCATCGCGGCCGGTCTGCACGTCCTGCTGCGGCTGCCGCCCGGCACGGAGCAGTCGGTCGTCCAGGCCGCCCGCTGGCGGGGCCTGGCGGTCCACGGACTGGCCCGCTACCGGCACGCCGACGCGGTCGCCGAGCCGGTCGAGGCCCTGGTCGTCGGATACGGCACCCCGCCGGACCACGCGTGGTCGGGGGCGCTGGACGCGCTGTGCACGGTCCTGCCCGGCTGAGGGCACACACCGCCGCAAAGATCACAAATCGGCAGGAGGGCAGGGCCGGGAGAAGGGGGGCCGTGCACGCCCGCGCCCGCCGCTCTCTAGGCTGACCCTCCAGCAGTACATGACAGGCAGCGCACGGGGGAGAGACACCGGTATGGCGGAGACACGGCGCAGACTGCGTTCGAGCACGGTGGTCCTCGGCGGCATGGGCGTTCTCGCGGCGGCCCTGTCCGCCTGCGGCTCCGACCCGGACCGCCGCTGCGTGGACCGGGACAGCTACGACTACATCAACGGCTACAAGATCGTCTCCGACAAGAACTGCGCGTCCGGCTCCTCCTCCGGCAAGAGCCGCAAGACCGGGAAGACCGGCAAGACCAGGGACGCGGACGCCGACTGGTACTACGACGCCGACGTCAGCAACGGATACGCCCAGAACGGCACCTTCAGCCGCAGCGAGGCCGTCGACCGGGGCGGTTTCGGCTGCTCGGGCGGCAGCGGCGGCGGCTGACCGGACGCACAGCGATGGAACGCCGTACCACCACACCCCGCCCCGGCTGGCAGCAGACCGTCGAGGAGCAGGGCCTGATCTACCCCCTGACCCGCTACCCCGACGGCTCCCTGCGCCCCTACTGGGACGAGAGCGCCTACTACGTCTTCGGCCTGCCCGAGATCGAGGCGCTGGAGGAGGTGGTCGAGGAGCTGCACCGCATGTGCCTGGCGGCGGCGGAGCACATCGTCGCCGAGGACCGCTTCGCCGACCTGGGCATCACCGACCCGCGAGTGGCCCGGGCGGTCGCCGAGGCCTGGCACCGCCGCGCCGAACTCCCCTCCCTCTACGGCCGCTTCGACCTCCACTACGACGGCACGGGCCCGGCCAAGCTCCTGGAGTACAACGCGGACACCCCCACGTCCCTGGTGGAGGCCGCCTCCCCGCAGTGGTTCTGGATGGAGGAGCGCTTCCCGGGCGCCGACCAGTGGAACTCCCTCCACGAGCGGCTCATCGACGCGTGGAAGCACCAGGCCGCCCTCCTCCCGCCCGGCAGCCCCGTGTACTTCGCCTACTCCTCGGCCGACGAACTGGGCGAGGACCTCATGACGGTCGCCTACCTCAAGGAGACCGCCGAACAGGCCGGCCTGGCCACCGACTGGATCTCCATGGAGGAGATCGGCTGGGACCGCCTCTCCGGCCGCTTCGTCGACCAGCGCCTGCGCTTCATCCGCAGCATCTTCAAGCTGTACCCGTGGGAGTGGCTCACCACCGACCGCTTCGCCGGCCACGTCCTCGACACCCTCGACAACGGCGGCGGCACCGGCTCCACCCTGTGGATCGAACCGGCCTGGAAGATGCTGCTGAGCAACAAGGCCCTGCTGGCGATCCTGTGGGACCTCTACCCGGACCACCCCAACCTCCTCCCCGCCCACCTGGACGGCCCCCGGGACCTGACCGCCACGGGCTGGGTCGCCAAGCCCCTGCTGGGCCGGGAGGGCGCCGGCGTCACGATCCACGAGCCCGGCTCGGACCCCGCCCCGCGCGGCGAACCCTGCTGCTACCAGCAGCTGGCCCCCCTGCCCGACTTCGACGGCAACCGCGTCGTCCTGGGCGCCTGGGTGGTGGAGAACGAGTCGGCGGGCCTGGGCATCCGCGAGTCCTCGGGCCTGATCACGGACGAGTACGCAAGGTTCCTGCCCCACGTGATCCTTTAGCCGGGGCCGTACGGCCACGCCCGTGAAGGGGCGCGGGGCCGTATCGACGTGCGGCTGCCGCCGCGTGGGCGCGATCAACCACGGCGCACCCGCACCCGGCACCGAAGAGCAACCCGGCGGACGCTCCCCGCTCACCCCACCCGGTAGGCTGGCCACGGGCCGTGACTGGCGCGCTGGGATGGACGAACCATCGGGGAGCGGCCCGGACGACGAGAGCCGTGCGCCTGGGCCGTACCGTGAACGCCGAACGCAACGTCCGGAGGTCCCCATGCCAGCAGAGCTCAGCCCCGCTTCCACCGCCTACCGCGCCGCCCTCGACGTCATCCGCGCCGTGGAGCCGCGCGTGGCCGACGCCATCGGCCAGGAGGTTGCCGACCAGCGCGAGATGCTCAAGCTGATCGCCTCCGAGAACTACGCCTCCCCGGCCACGCTCCTGGCGATGGGCAACTGGTTCAGCGACAAGTACGCCGAGGGCACCATCGGCCGCCGCTTCTACGCCGGCTGCCGCAACGTCGACACCGTCGAGTCCCTCGCCGCCGAGCACGCCAGGGAACTGTTCGGCGCCCGCCACGCCTACGTCCAGCCGCACTCCGGCATCGACGCCAACCTCGTCGCCTTCTGGTCGGTCCTCGCCCAGCGCGTCGAGGTCCCGGCCCTGGAGAAGGCCGGCGCCCGCCAGGTCAACGAGCTCTCCGAACAGGACTGGGCGGAGCTGCGCCGCGCCTTCGGCAACCAGCGCATGCTCGGCATGTCCCTGGACGCGGGCGGCCACCTCACCCACGGCTTCCGCCCGAACATCTCCGGCAAGATGTTCGACCAGCGCTCCTACGGCACCGACCCGGCCACCGGCCTGCTGGACTACGAGGCCCTGCGCGCCACGGCCCGCGAGTTCAAGCCGCTGATCATCGTCGCGGGTTACTCGGCCTACCCCCGTCTGGTGAACTTCCGGATCATGCGCGAGATCGCCGACGAGGTCGGCGCCACGCTCATGGTCGACATGGCGCACTTCGCCGGCCTGGTCGCGGGCAAGGTCCTCACCGGCGACTTCGACCCGGTCCCGCACGCCCAGATCGTGACGACGACCACGCACAAGTCGCTGCGCGGCCCGCGCGGTGGCATGGTCCTGTGCGACGACTCGCTCAAGGACCAGGTCGACCGCGGCTGCCCGATGGTCCTCGGCGGCCCGCTCCCGCACGTCATGGCCGCCAAGGCCGTGGCCCTCGCCGAGGCCCGCCAGGAGTCCTTCCGCGACTACGCCCAGCGCATCGTCGACAACTCCCGTGCCCTGGCCGAGGGCCTGATGCGCCGCGGCGCGACGCTGGTCACCGGCGGCACGGACAACCACCTGAACCTGATCGACGTCGCCTCCTCCTACAGCCTCACCGGCCGCCAGGCCGAGGCCGCCCTGCTGGAGTCGGGCATCGTCACCAACCGCAACGCGATCCCCGCCGACCCGAACGGCGCCTGGTACACCTCCGGCATCCGCATCGGCACCCCCGCCCTGACCACCCGCGGTCTCGGCATGGCCGAGATGGACGAGGTCGCCGGCCTGATCGACCGGGTCCTGACCACCACCGAGCCGGGCACCACCAAGTCGGGCGCCCCCTCCAAGGCCGCCCACGTCCTCGACGCGAAGGTCGCGGACGAGATCTCCCGCCGCGCCACGGACCTGGTCGCCGGCTTCCCCCTCTACCCGGAGATCGACCTCGGCTGACGAACGCCGTCAGGGGCAGTGCCCCCCACGGGCGCGGGGAACTGCGCGAACGGGTCCCACCGGCCGCAGTTCCCCGCGAACCGACCCTCCCGAGCTCTCTGAGAGAATGAGAGACATGGCCTCTGATCGTCCCCGCGTGCTCTCCGGCATCCAGCCCACCGCCGGCTCGTTCCACCTCGGCAACTACCTCGGCGCCGTCCGCCAGTGGGTGGCCCTGCAGGAGACACACGACGCGTTCTACATGGTCGTCGACCTGCACGCGATCACGGTCCCGCAGGACCCGAAGGACCTGCGCGCCAACACGCGCCTGGCCGCCGCCCAGCTCCTCGCGGCCGGTCTCGACCCGGACCGCTGCACGCTCTTCGTGCAGAGCCACGTCCCGGAGCACGCCCAGCTGGCCTGGGTCATGAACTGCCTCACCGGCTTCGGCGAGGCGTCCCGGATGACCCAGTTCAAGGACAAGGCCGCCAGGCAGGGCGCCGACCGCGCCTCCGTCGGCCTGTTCACGTACCCGATCCTCCAGGTCGCGGACATCCTGCTCTACCAGGCGAACGAGGTCCCCGTCGGCGAGGACCAGCGCCAGCACGTGGAGCTCACCCGCGACCTCGCCGAGCGCTTCAACGGCCGCTTCGGCCCCACCTTCACCGTCCCCAAGCCGTACATCCTCAAGGAGACGGCGAAGATCTACGACCTCCAGGACCCGTCGATCAAGATGAGCAAGTCGGCGTCCACGCCGAAGGGCCTGATCAACCTCCTGGACGAGCCGAAGGCCACGGCGAAGAAGGTCAAGAGCGCCGTCACGGACACGGAGACGGTGATCCGCTACGACGCCGGGAACAAGCCGGGCGTCAGCAACCTCCTCACGATCTACTCGACCCTCACCGGCGAGACCATCGGTGAGCTGGAGGAGAAGTACACCGGCAAGATGTACGGCGCGCTGAAGACGGACCTCGCCGAGATCATGGTCGATTTCGTCACGCCGTTCCGGGAGCGCACCCAGCAGTACCTGGACGACCCCGAGACGCTCGACTCGGTGCTGGCCAAGGGCGCCGAGAAGGCCCGCGCCGTCGCCGCCGAGACCCTCGCCCAGGCGTACGACAAGGTCGGCTTCCTGCCCGCCAAGCACTGAACGCCGCCCCCGCGCACAGCCGTACCACCGAACAGCGCTGTACATCACTCCGGTTGCGCCTGCCCGTAACCCGGTCGTGGCCGTACAGTCGATATCCGGGCGGTCGTATCAGCGGCCCATCAACTGAAACGACAGGAGACCACGTGGGGACCGTAACGATCGGTGTGTCGATCGCGGTCCCGGAGCCTCACGGCAGCGAGCTCCAGCAGCTGCGCGCGGGCTTCGGCGACGCCGCGGCTCACGGCATCCCCACGCACGTCACCCTGCTTCCGCCCACGGAGATCGACGCGGCCGCCCTGCCGGCCGTCGAGGCGCATCTGACCGAGGTCGCCGCGGCCGGCCGGCCGTTCCCGATGCGGCTGTCGGGCACCGGCACCTTCCGGCCCCTGTCGCCGGTGGTGTTCGTCCGGGTGGTCGCCGGGGCGGAGGCCTGCACACGGCTCCAGCGGCAGGTCCGCGACCCCGCCGGGCCGATCGCGCGCGAACTGCAGTTCCCGTACCACCCCCACGTCACCGTGGCGCACGGCATCGACGAGGCGGCGATGGACCGCGCCTTCGAGGAACTCGCCGCTTACGAGGCCGAGTGGCCGTGCACCGGCTTCGCCCTCTACGAACAGGGCGCCGACGGCGTCTGGCGCAAGCTCCGCGAGTTCCCCTTCGGCGGCCCGGTGGTCCCGTCGCAGACCGGCCGCGTGGACCACGACTCGATTCCCACGCGCTGACCGACCGAACCCCGTGTGGCGGCCGCCGGCACCTCCCGCGGCCGGATGGCCGCGGCGGGCACGTCCGGCCCGGGACGGCGGGCCCGCGTCAGATCGGCAGCCGCCGGAACACCCCCCGCGGCAGGTGCCGCAGCGCCGCCATCACCACGCGGAGCGCGCCCGGGACCCACACCGTCTCCGAGCGGCGGCGCAGCCCCAGCTCGACCGCTGTCGCGACGGCCTCCGGCGTGGTCGCCAGGGGCGACTCGGGCAGTCCCGCGGTCATGCGCGTCCGGACGAAGCCGGGGCGGACGACCATGACGTGGACGCCGGTGCCGTGCAGCGCGTCCCCCAGGCCCTGCGCGAAGGCGTCGAGACCGGCCTTGCTGGAGCCGTAGATGAAATTGGCGCGGCGGGCCCGCTCGCCCGCGACGGAGGACATCACCACCAGCGAGCCGTGCCCCTGCGACTGGAGTGAGCGGGCGCACACCAGGCCCGCCGAGACCGCGCCGGTGTAGTTGGTCTGCGCGACCCGCACCGCCGCCTCCGGCTCCCGTTCGTCACGGGCCTGGTCGCCGAGCAGCCCGAAGGCGAGCAGCACCAGGTCGATGTCGCCCTCGGCGAAGACCTTGCCGAGGACGGCCTCGTGGGAGGCGGGGTCGAGCGCGTCGAAGGCGACGGTGTGCACGTCGGCCCCGAGGCCGCGCAGCTGCCCGGCGGCCTCCTCCAGCGCGGGCGAGGGGCGGCCCGCCAGCCAGACCGTGCGGGTGCGGCGGTCGATCAGCCGGCGGGCGGTGGCCAGCGCGATCTCGGACGTGCCGCCGAGGACGAGCAGGGACTGGGGGAGGCCGAAGGCGTCCTTCATGACAGCTCCTAGGGATCGCTCAGAGGTGGAGGCGGCGGGCCAGGTCGGACACGAACACCCCGCGCGGGTCCAGCTCGGCGCGCAGCGCGCGGAAGTCGTCCAGGCGCGGGTACATCGCCGCGAGCAGCTCGGGGCGCAGCCGGGCGTCCTTGGCGAGGTAGACGCGGCCGCCCGCGGCGGCGACCTCCTCGTCGAGCTCGTCGAGGAACGCGCCGAGGCCGGGCAGGCCCGCCGGGATGTCCAGCGCCAGCGTCCAGCCGGGCACGGGGAAGGACAGCCAGCCCGGGTCGGACTCCCCGAAGCGCTTGAGGACGGCGAGGAAGGACGGGCAGCGGCGTTCGGAGATGCGGCGCACGATGCGGCGCAGGGCGTCCTCCCGGCCGTAGCCGACGACGAACTGGTACTGCACGAAGCCGCCCCGGCCGTAGACGCGGTTCCAGTGGGGGACCCCGTCCAGGGGATGGAAGAAGGCGGAGATCCGCTGGAGTTGGCCGGTCCGCGCCCGGGGGGCCTTGCGGTACCAGAGCTCGTTGAACAGGCCCACGGTGGTCCGGGTGAGCAGGCCCTCCGGGAGGACGGCGGGGGCTGAGGGGAGGCGCGAGGTGCGGAAGCGGAGCGCGTCGCGGCGCATGCGGGCGGGGAGCGCGTCCAGGGGCGCGTGGTCGCCGCGGGTGAGGACCGCGCGGCCGGTGGCGGTGCCGCGGGCCAGCAGGTCGATCCAGGCGACGGAGTAGCGGTAGCGGTGGTCGTTGGCGGCCAGCCGGGCCATCAGGTCGTCGAGGTCGGCGGCGCGTTCGGTGTCGACCGACATCAGCGAGGTCTCGACCGGCTGGAGCCGGATCGTGGCGGTGAGGATCACCCCGGTCAGCCCCATGCCGCCGGCGGTCGCGTCGAAGAGCGGCGTGCCGGGGATCACCGTGTGGATCTCGCCGTCGGCGGTGAGCAGTTCGAGGGCGAGCACGTGCCGCGCGAAGGAGCCCGAGACGTGGTGGTTCTTGCCGTGGATGTCGGCCCCGATCGCCCCGCCGACGGTGACGTAGCGGGTGCCGGGCGTGACCGGCACGAACCAGCCGAGGGGCAGCAGCACCTCCATCAGGCGGTGCAGCGAGATTCCCGCGTCGCACAGCACGGTGCCGCCGTCGGCGTCGATCGCGTGCACCCGGTCCAGGCCCGTCATGTCGAGCACGGACCCGCCCGCGTTCTGCGCCGCGTCCCCGTACGCCCGGCCCAGGCCCCGGGGGATCCCGCCGCGTTCCCCGCAACTGCGGACGGCCGCCGCCGCCTCCTCGTACGTCCGCGGGCGGATCAGCCGGGCGGCGGTGGGAGCGGTGCGGCCCCAGCCGGTGACGGTGGTGTGGTCCAAGCCCATGACGTCCGGGGCGAAATCGGGGACGGATTCGGTGTCGGCAGACATGTCGGTGACCGTATCGCCCTAGTGTGGGCGATCAGTTAGGGAACATGGCATCCCTCCCCGAAATGGGTGATTAATGGGATGTCGCTCAATATTGCCGGAGTTCAGGCGAGTCGGGCGTGAACAGTGAGTCCACATGGACGACCTCGACGACCTGCACGACATGGACCACCGGATCGTTTCGGCGCTCAGGGCGTGCGGCACCGACCCGCGCGTGGCCGGCGCCGCACGCGCCCTGTCCTGGGCCGGGGAGCACGCGGCGCTGTGGCTGGCGGCGGGGCTCGCCGGAGCCGCCGTCGACCGCGGCAGACGCGGCGCCTGGCTGCGCGGCACGGCCCTCACCGCCGGGGCGCACCTCGCCGGCATGGGAGTCAAACGGATCGTGCGCCGCCCGCGCCCCGCGCACGTCGACCCGTTGGTGCGCACCGCCGGCCGGCACTCCTTCCCCAGCGCGCACGCCACCTCCTCCGCGGCCGCCGCCGTCGTCTTCGGCGCCCTGGGCGTCCGCGCGGCCGGGCCGCTCGCCGCCGCCGTGTGCGTCTCGCGCCTGGTCGCCGGCGTCCACTACCCCTCGGACGTCGCCGCCGGAGCGGCCCTCGGGGCGCTGACGGCCCGGCTCGGCGCCCGCTGGATGCGGGGAGGCGCCGACCGTGACTGAGACGGCCGTCCTGCGCCGGCGCGCCCCCGAGCAGCCGCCCGCGCCACCCCGCAAGGGCGGCGTCGCCGCCGGTCTCCTCCGCACCGCGCGCCCCAGGCAGTGGGTCAAGAACGTCCTCGTGATCGCCGCTCCGGCCGCCGCGGGAGAACTGTTCTCCCGGCACGCCCTGACGCAACTCGCCCTCGTCTTCGTGCTGTTCACGGCCTGTGCCGCCGCCGTCTACCTCGTCAACGACGCCCGCGACGCCGCCGCCGACCGGGCCCACCCCGTCAAACGGAACCGCCCGGTCGCCGCCGGGCAGGTCCCGGTGCCCGTCGCCTACGCCGTCGGCGGCCTGCTCGGCGTCCTCGCGCCCGTCGCCGCCGCCCGGCTGTGCGGCCCGCCCGTCGCGGCCCTGCTGACCGCGTACCTCGCCCTGCAACTGGCCTACTGCATCAGCCTCAAGCACGTCCTGGTCGTCGATCTCGCCGTCGTCACCACCGGGTTCCTGATGCGGGCCATGGTCGGCGGGCTCGCCCTCGGCATCCCGCTGTCGCGCTGGTTCCTCATCACGACCGGGTTCGGCGCACTGTTCATGGTGTCGGCCAAGCGCTACTCGGAGGCCGTGCAGATGGCCGGAAAGGGAGGCGCCACCCGCGCGCTGCTCACCGAGTACACCACCGGCTACCTCCGCTTCGTCTGGCAGCTCGCGGCCGGTGTCGCCGTCCTCGGCTACTGCCTGTGGGCCATGGAGGAGGGCGGCGTCCCGCACACCAGCGTGCTGCCCTGGCGGCAACTGTCCATGGTCGCCTTCATCCTGGCGATCCTCCGGTACGCCGTCTTCGCCGACCGCGGCACCGCCGGCGAACCCGAGGACGTCGTCCTGCGCGACCGGGCGCTCGCCCTGATCGGCGTGGCCTGGGTGGCGATGTACGGCCTGGCGGTGGCCAATTGGTGACCCCGCGCGCGTGGTCCGGCCCCGCGCCCCCGCTGCGCCGGGAGCTGCTGGGCTTCGCCGGCGTCGGTGTCCTCGCCTACGCGGTCGACCTCGCCCTGTTCACCTGGCTGCGCGGCCCCGCCGGACTCGGCCCGCTCACCGCCAAGGCCCTGTCCTTCGTGGCCGCCTGCGCGGTCGCCTACGCGGGCAACGCCTTCGGCACCTACCGTGCCGCGCGGCCCCGGGGCCTGCGCCCCTGCGCCGTGTTCCTCGCGGTGAACCTGGCCGGGGCCGCCGTCCAGCTGCTCTGCCTCGCCGTGAGCCACTACGGCCTCGGCCTCACCTCCCAGCGCGCCGACACCGTCTCCGGTGCCCTCGTCGGGATGGCCCTGGCCACCGTCCTGCGGTTCTGGGGTACCCGTACATGGGTGTTCCGGGCGGAGGGCAGAGTCGGATCATGGACTGGCTGAAAAGGCTGCCGGTGGTGGGGCCGTGGGCGCAGCGGCTGATGATCACCCACGCGTGGCGGTCGTACGAGCGGCTGGACCGCGTGAAGTGGACGCGGCTGGCCGCCGCGATGACCTTCACCAGCTTCGTCGCGCTGTTCCCGCTGCTGACGGTGTCCGCGACCATCACCGCCGCCACGCTCAGCACCGAGCAGCAGGAGCGGCTGCAGGACAAGATCGCCGAGCAGGTGCCAGGCATCTCCGACCAGCTGGACATCGCCGGCCTGGTGGAGAACGCGGGCACCATCGGGCTCATCGCCGGCGCGCTGCTCTTCTTCACCGGCGTCAGCTGGGCCGGTTCGATGCGCGAGTGCCTGCGGGCGGTGTGGGAGCTGCCCGACGAGGAGGAGAACCCGGCCGTGCGCTACGGCAAGGACACGGGCGTCCTGATCGGCCTGGGCGGCGCGCTGCTCGCGACGATCGCCGCCTCCGCCGTCGCCTCCGCGATGATCGGCTGGTTCACCCGGGAGCTCGGCATCGACGAGGGCGGCTGGAGCGGGGTCCTGCTGCACGTCGCCGCGTTCCTGATCGCGGTCCTCGCGAACTTCCTGCTCCTGCTCTACGTCCTGACGCTGCTGCCCGGCGTCGAGCCCACGCGCCACCGCCTGGTCGTGGCGGCACTGACCGGCGCGGTCGGCTTCGAACTGCTGAAGCTGCTGCTCAGCGGCTACCTCCAGGGCGTGGCCGCGAAGAGCATGTACGGCGCGTTCGGCGTGCCCGTCGCGCTGCTGCTGTGGATCAACCTCACCTCGAAGCTGGTGCTGTTCTGCGCCTCCTGGACGGCGACGCAGAGCAAGCAGGACGAGGTCCCCGGCTTCACGGGCGCGACCGGCGGCGCACCAGATCCGGCAGCGGCCACCGGCGGTTGACCAGGAACGCGCCGGCCGCGAGCAGCACGAGCACGCCCCCGGTGACGCCGAGCGCGATGCCGATGCCGCTGGAGCCGTCCGCGGCCGGGGCGCTGGCCACCGGCTTGGCTCCGGTCCCGGCCGTGCCCGTGCCGCCGTCCCCGGCGCCGCCGGCCTCGCCGGACGGCTTCGCGTCCGGCCCGGCGCCCGGCCGCGCGGCGTTCCTGGGCGGCACCAGCTCCCCGACCGGCCGCACCTTCCCGGCGGCCTTGAAGCCCCAGTCGAACAGCCGGGCGGTCTCCTTGTAGACCTCGTTGTGCTCGTCCTTCTCCGGGTTCATCACCGTCACCAGCAGCACCTTGCCGCCCCGCTCGGCGACGCCGGTGAAGGTGGCGCCCGCGTTGGTGGTGTTGCCGTTCTTGACGCCCGCGATGCCCTCGTAGACGGGCACGTCCGCGTCACCGCTCAGCAGCCGGTTGGTGTTCTGGATCTCGAAGGACTTGCGGACCTTCTTGCCCTTCTTGTCCTTCTTCGTCTCGCCGGGGAACTTCGCCGTGACCGTCGAGGCGTACTCGCGGAAGTCCTTCTTCTGCATCCCGGAGCGGGCGATCAGCGTCAGGTCGTAGGCCGAGGAGACCTGCCCCTCGGCGTCGTAGCCGTCCGGGCTGACCACGTGCGTGTCGAGGGCCTGGAGCTCCTCGGCGTGCTCGTTCATCTCCCGGACGGTGTTCTCGACGCCCTCGTTCATCGCCGACAGCACGTGCACGGCGTCGTTGCCGGAGCGCAGGAAGACGCCGAGCCACAGGTCGTGGACGGTGTAGGTCTCGTCCTCCTTGATGCCGACCATGCTGGAGCCGGAGCCGATCCCGGCCAGGTCGGAGGGCGCGACCTTGTGCTTCGCCGTCCTCGGGAACTTCGGCAGCAGCGTGTCCGCGAACAGCATCTTCAGCGTGCTCGCCGGGGCGAGGCGCCAGTGCGCGTTGTGCGCGGCGAGCACGTCACCGGTCTCGGCGTCCGCGACGATCCAGGACCGGGCGCTCAGGTCCTTCGGGAGCACCGGCACGCCGCCCGCCAGGTTCACCTGCGTCCCCGGCTGCCCGAGCCGGGCGCCGCCGACGGTCGACATCGAGGCCGGGGGGGTGGCCGACGGGCTCGCCGACGGGCTGGCCGAGGGCTTCGGGGCCGCGACGGCGGCGGGCGCGGCCAGGGCGAGGGACGTCAGGACGGCGGAGGCGACCAGCGGGAATCGCCGGGCGGTCTTCTTTGCGGGCACGGTCGGAAACGTACATGCCGTACGCAGTGAAGTCCCGCTCCCGGCCCCACCCCGGGCACGGAACCGGACAGGCTCTGGCGATACTGGTCTCATGCCGTGCTCACCCAGGGGACGACCCCCGGACCCCCGGCCGGCCCCGGGAGCCCGGCATTGCGATGAAAGGTCTGATTCTGTGAAGCTCAGCCGCCCCGTGTCCTGGTTCCTGCTCGCCTTCGGGGTGTGGAGCTGGGTCATCTGGATCACTTTCGTCAAGAACCTCGTCAAGGACAGCAGCGGGCTCGCGTTCGACGACGGTCGTCCCACGGCGTACTTCTGGGTGCACCTGCTGCTCGCCGTCGTCTCCTTCGTATTGGGGACGGTCGTCGGGGCCATCGGGTTGCGTGGTCTGCGCGCACTGCGCCGGACGTCATAACGGCAATCGGGAGACACGACACCGTGGCCATCGTCTTCATACTCGTCGCACTGCTGGTCCTGGCCGTCATCGTGACGGCCAACTGGTACGTGTGGCGCCGCCTGTTCCGCGACACGACCCGCGGCCCGGGCCCGGCCCGCCGCGCGGGCGCGGTGCTGATCGCGGGCGGCTGGGTCCTCACGATCACGGCCCTGGTCGCGGAACGGACCGGAGCCCCCTTCTGGCTCCAGCAGGTCCTCGCCTGGCCGGGCTTCCTGTGGCTGGCGCTGTCGATGTACCTGCTGCTGGCGGTCCTCGCGGGCGAGGTCGTACGACCGCTGCTGCGGCGCTTCCTGGAGCGGCGTGACGCGGCGAGGCGGCAGGACCCGGAGCGGGGACCGGTGTCGTCGTCCGCGTCCCGGACCGAGAAGGTGACCGTGCCCGGAGGGGCGGCCGTTCCCGCGGGGGCCGGTCCGGACGCGGACCCCGCGCCCGGCACGCCCGGGGGCCCCGCCCGGCCGCCGGCCCCCACGGACCCGGCCGGGTCCCCCGCTCCCGCCGGCCCCTCCCGCCGTGTGTTCGTGGCCCGGGTGGTCGGCGGGGCGGCCGCCGCCGCTGCCGTCGGGACCGTCGGGTACGGGACGTACGGCGTGCTGCGCGGTCCGCAGGTGAAGCGGGTCACCGTACCGCTGGCCAAGCTGCCGCGCGGCGCGCACGGGTACCGCATCGCCGTGGTCAGCGACGTGCACCTCGGCCCGGTCCTGGGCCGCGGCTTCGCCCAGAAGGTCGTGGACACGATCAACGCGACCCAGCCCGACCTGATCGCGGTCGTCGGCGACCTGGTCGACGGCAGCGTGAAGGACCTGGGCCCCGCCGCCGCCCCGCTGGCCCGGCTGAGGGCCCGTCACGGGTCGTACTTCGTCACCGGCAACCACGAGTACTTCTCCGGCGCCGAACAGTGGGTCGAGGAGGTCCGGCGGCTCGGCCTGCACCCGTTGGAGAACGCCCGCCGGGAGCTGCCGTACTTCGACCTGGCCGGTGTCAACGACATCGCCGGCGAGGAGGAGGGCCAGGGCCCCGACTACGCGCGGGCGCTCGGCGACCGGGACCGGGCCCGCGCGTGCGTGCTCCTCGCCCACCAGCCCGTGCAGATCCACGACGCCGTCGAGCACGGCGTCGACCTCCAGCTCTCCGGTCACACCCACGGCGGCCAGCTCTGGCCCGGCAACCTCCTCGCCTCGGCGGCCAATCCCACCCTCGCCGGCCTGGAGCGCTACGGCGACACGCAGCTCTACGTCTCGCGCGGCGCCGGAGCCTGGGGCCCGCCCACCCGGGTGGGCGCACCGTCGGACATCACGGTGATCGAACTGGCGTCCAGGCAGGCCTGACCTGGCGTTCAAGCAGGCTTGACACCGACGTGCCGCACGGCGGCGAGCAGGACCCGGGCCCGGCGTCCGGGTGGCACGGCGTGACACCCGCCCTAGGTCTGCGGCGCCCGGCCCTCCGGTCCCGTGGCCGGGGAGGCCTCCGGCGCCTGTTCGTCGCGCCGCCAGGTGAGCTGGACCTGGAGGTGGCCGCGGGCGCCGGTCCGGGCCAGGACCGCGCCCACCTCGGCGTCGAGCTGGATGCCGAAGTCGACGGTGACCTCGTCGGGGCGTTGGGGCAGGTCGCGCATGCGCCGGATGGTGAGCGCCGCGACCGAGCGCACCTGGTCCAGCGCCGCCGAGAAGGACCCGGTGGCCCGGGCCACCAGGTCGGACGGCGTGGCCGCGTCCACCACCCCACCGTCCACGCGCTCCAGTTCGGCGACGACCGAGTCGCCGTCACCCAGGTCGAAACGCACCAGAGTTCCCACGCATCCCCCTGAGACAGCCGGTCCGGAAGGTACGCCAACGGTAGCGGCCCGGAGCCCCGGCGGCAGCGCAAGTCGTCGCGACAGCGCGGCGGTTGGAAAGATTCCGGCCGTCGTGGCCGCCGGGGGCCCTTTCGACACGGGCCTTCGCGGGCCACTATGGGAAGAGCGCCTGCGCTTGGCCGGGCCGCGGGCCGGAGCCGACAGGGGGAAGTCTGACGTGAGGTTGTCTGCGACCGACATCGAGACCGACCTCGTCGATCTCAGCGGTTGGGGTCTTCGGGAGGTCATGGCACGCAGTGACCCCCAGCTCGTTCAGGCGCAGAACACGCTGCTCCGGCACCTCGTGGACCACGCGGTCGGACTGAGGGGCGGCGACGGTTCGGGAAGTCCCTACTTCGCCGCCCAGCAGCAGGACCAGCAGGACCAGGAGGAGCCCGCCGCCGCACAGGAGCACCCGGCGCGAACGCCGGTGTCCGAGCCGCCGTTGGCCCCCGAAGCCCCGTGCTGAGCAGCCACCGGACCCCGGTCGGCGACCTGGACGCGGTCGCGACCGGTCGGCTCACGGCCGCCTCGGTGGCGCGCATCGCCTCGGCGGAACGCAGCCGGCGCCTGCTGATGTTCCGCGCCATCGCCGCCGCCGAGCCCGAGGCCGCCGTGGACGACAGCCCGCTGCCTCCGGTGGCCGAGGCCTTCGACGTCCTCGCTCAGGCGGAACGATTCTGCCCGGAGGCCGTCCTCGCGGTCCTGTCCCATCCCCCGGTCGGCGTGTGGACGGTGAGCGCCCTGCGACACCTGCAGGACGGCGGAACGGCGGGCCACCGGCCGCCCTTGTGGCACCTGCTCGGCTACGCCCACGCCCTGGCGGGTGCGGCAGCGCTGCGCAGTGGCCTGCCCGGCGTGCTGCGCGTCCCCGCGACGGCCGGCACGGTCACGCTGCCGACCGTCGGACACGCCGTGTTCCCGGACAGGCCGGCAGGCTTCGACGTCGCCCTGCTCCACGTCACCGGGCGCGAGACCGCCACCCTCTCCCTGGGGGAGCAGCGCGTGCTCATACGGCCCGGTGACGACCGGCCGCGGGCCGGCACGGCACCGTCGCGCGCGGTGTGGCTGCCGCCGCGGCGACTGGCCTGGAGCGCCGGCACCGCACCGGCACCCGACCTGCTCCTGGAGGACACCGACCCGTACCGGGACTTCCGCTCCCCGCACGCGGAGCGCGCACCGCTGCCCGACGACGAGGCGGACCGGTGGCGCGAACTCTTCCGCGACGCGGCGGACGTCCTGCTCCGCAGGCACCCGCACGCGGCGCGGATGGTGTCCCTCATGCTGCGGGCCGTGGTGCCCCTGCCCGCCATGCCCCGTTTCCGGACCGCGAGCGCCTCCTACTCCGAAGCCGTGGGCAGCGCCCTGATCAGCCTCCCGCCCGACGGCGTCGATCTCGCCGTGACCCTGGTCCACGAGGCGCGGCACTCCGCCCTCAACGGGCTCGACCACCAGGTCCGGCTCGTCGAGCCGCCCGAACCGGGACAGCGGGAGGCCCTCTTCTACGCCCCGTGGCGCATGGACGCCCGGCCCCTGTGGGGAATCCTGCACGGCGCGTACGCCTTCACCGGTGTGGCGGAGTTCTGGCGCGCCGAACGGGCGGCGCTGAGCGGGCCCGCGGCCGGCCTCGCCCACTTCGAGTACGCGGTGCTGCGGGACGCGCTGACCGAGGTGCTCACCGCACTGCCCGCCCGGCAGGGCATCACCGAGTGGGGGCGGCGCTTCGTCCGGCACCTGGTGGAGCAGACCGCGCCCTGGCGGCACGACTCCGTGCCCGACGAGCCGATCTCCCTCGCCCGCACCGAACTGGCGGACCTCGCAGCCACCTGGCGCATGCGCCACCTCACGGCCGATCCGCCCGCCTGTGCCCGGCTGGCCGAACGGTGGCTGAACGGGGCGGCCGCCGAGGAGGCGGCCGCCCCACGGTCGGTCATGCGCGACTCCCCGCTGTTCCACTGGCCCGAGCCGCGCGGGGAGTTACGCCGCGTCCTGCTCGCCGAAGGGCCGTCCGCCCTCCGAGCGGCACCGGGGCCCGGCGCCCGCCCGCTCCCGTACGACCGCGATGCCGCCCTGCTCGCCGTCGACCGGCTGCTGGTGAGCGGAGCGGCGGCCGACGCACGGCACGCGTACGGCAAGCTGCTCGCCGAGGACCCGGACCGCCCCGCCGCCTGGGTGGGTCTGGGCCTCGCTCTGGAGGCCGACGGGCAGGATCCGGCCTCCCGCGCGCTGCTGCGTCGCCCGGAGGTGGTGCGCGCGGTGGCCCTGTCGGTCCGCGCCCGTACCGGGTGCGCTCCCGACCCCGAAGGACTGTCCCGGTGGCTCGGACGCGTGCCCGGCCTGTGCGCGTCCGGTGGTCACGGCTGAACCGCGGCCACCGGACACGGCAGCCGGGTCACGCCGGGAGCGGGTCGACGTCGCAGTTGGCCGGTTTCCCCTCCGCCGCGGCGTGACAGGCCGGGTGCTCCTCGCCCAGCGTCTGCCGGTAGCGGGCCAGCGTCTCGGCGTACAGTGACTCCGCCTCGTCGTCGCGCCCCAGCAGCCGCAGGCCCAGCGACAGGTTGAGTGCCATGGCCAGGCTGACCGGGTGGTTCTCGCCGATGCGGCGGCGGCTGTGCTCCAGCCCGCGGGTCGCGAGATCCACCGATGCCTGGACGTCACCGAGTTCGTACAGGTCGGCGACGAGGTTGACCACGCAGGACAGGGTGTTGGGGTGGTCTTCGCCCAGCAGGTCGGCCAGCTGCCGGTAGGCCGTCTCGTCCACGGCCCGGGCTTCCTCGACCCGGCCCACCAGACGCAGGCAGACCGCGTGGTTGACCCGCGCCGCGATCGTGTGCGGATGGTCCCCGCCCAGCAGGGCCTCGTATCCCTCGTAACCCTGCTGGCCCAGCTCCAGGGCGCGCTCCAGGTCACCCGAGTGGCGGACGTCGACGGCGTGCGCCAGCAGCGCGTTGACCGTCGCCGGATACTTGTCGCCGTACCGGGTCCGGAACAGGGCCAGCGCCCTGCCGGACAGCTCCAGCGCCTCCTCGTGGTGCCCCGCCCGCCGCTCGGCCACGGAGAGGATCTTGGTGACCGCGATCGAGTGCGGGTGGTTCTCGCCGAAGTTGTACACGGAGCGGTCCGCCACGTCCTCGGCCACGTCGCGGGCGCGGACGTACTCCCCGGCCTCCTGGAGGTCGAGCGTCACGGCGGCCATGGTGTTCAGCGTGGACAGGGCGTTCTCGCCCAGTTCCTCGACCTTCCGCCGGTGCGTGACCTGGTCGATCTCCAGTGCCTGCCGGTACTCCCCGATGAACCGCAGGTTGAGCGCGTGGCGGTGGGCGGACAGCAGCGTGGACAGGTCGTTGGGCCCGAAGAGCCGCTCGCAGGTCTCGTAGGCGTGCTTGTCGAGTTCCAGGGCGCGCTGGAACTCGCCGCGCAACCGGTGGTCCCAGGCGAGCATGCTGGTGATCTCCAGCGTGGACTCGTGCTCCGGGCCGAGCACCTCGGTCATCTCCGCCAGGGTCCGCTGGTCCAGCTCGAAGGCCTCCGAGTAGCGGCCCAGGATGCGCAGCGCGTCGGTGAAGAGCTTGGCGGCGGCCAGGGTCTGCTCGGGGCTTCCGCCCGGCTCGCTCTGCCACGTGTGGTACGTCTGCCCGGCCAGGTCGAGCGACCCCTCGTGGTCGCCCCAGGAGAACATGTACTGGATCTCGTTCAGCACGAGCTGCCGCACCCACGGGTCGGTCGACTCCAGGGCCCTGCTGTGCAGGACGTGCGGCAGCAACTCGCCGTACTGCTGCCACTGGTGCGACGCCGTCGGCTCGCCGGGGTCGCCCTGGGCCAGCAGCCAGTGGGCGCCGGCCCGCATCTGGCTCTTCAGCTGGTCCGGCATCTGGTTGATCAGCACCCGCTGGACCAGGCGGTGCAGCTGGATGGTGTTGGTGTTGTGGTTGATGCGCGCCAGGGCGTAGCGGTTGATCTCGCGGATGGCCCGGCCGAGCCGGATGGGATCGCTCAGCGCCGCACCGAGTTCCGGCGGCACCGGGGCGTCGCGGACCCCCGTGAACAGGCGCCGCGAGATCGGCTCGGGGGCGAAGAAGGCGCAGACCTGCAGGAGCTGCAGCGCGGCCGGGTGGTTCTTGCGCAGCCGCTCCAGGGACACGTTCCAGGCGGCCGCCACGGACAGCGGGTAGTCCGGCGGGGGGTCGCTGAGCATGAGCTCGTTGGCCTGCTGCTCGAAGAGGCGGAGGTACTCCTCGGCCGGCATGCCGGTCTCGGCGAGCCACACGGCCGCCTGTTCGATCCCCAGGGGGAGGTCCCCGAGGGTCTCCGCCAGCCGGTCGGCCGTCTCGTCGTCGAGCATCGGCGCTCGCAGTTGCAGCAACGACCGGCTCTCGTCCCGGGTGAACACGTCGACCTCCAGCGGACGTGCCGATGCCGCCCATTGGGCGTTGCGCGAGGTGACGAGAATGCGGCCCGGTCCATTGGTGGGGAAGAAGTCGCGCACGGCCTCGGGATTTTCTGCGTTGTCGAATACCAGCAGCCAATTCTTGTACGGTTCGCCGATGCGCAACGCTTCTATCACCGCGGGAACTGCCGTGTTGGCCTCACCGCTTCCCACATTCAGCCCAAGCCGCCCGGCCAGCATCACCAGGAACTGGCGGATCTGCTGCGGCTGCTCGGAGGGAATCCACCAGATGACCTGGTACTCGTGCATATGGCGGTACACGTATTCCACGGCGAGTTGGGATTTACCCACGCCGCCCATTCCCTGAAGCGCCTCGGGCAGTACCGCCGTGGTGCCTTCCTGCAGTCTGCGGTGCAAATCCTCCAGGAGCTGCACCCGACCGGTGAACGTACGATTGCGCGGAGGGACATTTCCCCAGACGGGTGGCGGTTTCTGCAGCCCGTCACTCCTCGATCCGGCTTGTGCGGACTGCAAGCCGCTCACTGTCATGTTCCCTTCCTCGTCGAACCCGGACTCTTCCTCGCCGAACCCGGAATCCTCGATCCCCACGCCTAACGGGGTCGCCTCATCCGAGGTTGCGGCCTCCTCGGTGGCCGGCGGAGGCCGCTCGACGGCCGTCGCCGCCGACAGGCGTTCACTCAGCTGGGCCACGGCTGTCGCGTACGGGGCTCCCATGGCCACAAAAGCGGGCGAAACCGAAGAAAACCACGGCTTCAACACTTCCACGGGCAGGCGAGCCGCGCGCGCGGGATCGCGGACCACTCGTCCGAGTTGGGAATAGCTGTACCCAACCGGCCCTTGTGCGGTCGCGGCGATGTGGTCGGCGGCCAGCATGATGGTCAGCGCGGTCTCGCGCCGCGTGCCCTCCGAGAGCAGCTCGCGCCGCACCCCCTCACCGATCTCCAGCTCGGCCCGGGCCTGGGCGGGCGTCTCCGGGTCGGCGGGGATGTGCCGCAGCATGCCGCTGAGCAGGAGCTCCGCCACGTGCCAGGTGCGCGCCTCGGGCAGCAGCCGGGCCTGCACCAGCCGCAGCAGCGAGAGATTCAGCAAGGGCAGGGCCGCGCACAACCGGGCCAGGCGGTACGCGGTCGGTGACAGCCGGGCCCGCAGCGTCCGGGCCCGCACGTCCGCCCGCGCGCCCGGTTCGGGACGCTCAGCGTCCGCCGGGGCCGCGGCCGACGCGAGCAGCGCCCGTACGGCGTACGCGCCGGACAGCTCGCCCGCCGTGAAACGGGCCCACCGGCCCAGCCCCTCGGGTGTCAGCGTCAGCACCGGCAGCGCGATGCCGTCCGCGGCCGGCTGCTGCCACGGCTCCTCGGGGGCCAGGACCAGCTCGTCGTGCCGGACGGTCCACGTCCGGTTGGGGGCGGCGGGGTACGGACCGGTCAGCTCCACGCGGTGGGCGCAGGTGCCCGTCCGGGCCCAGATGTGCTCGGGGAGGGTGTGGACGAGAGCGACGGGCAGGTCCCGGGCCCAGCGCGCCAGCAGGTGGGGTGCGCTGCCGTCGGCCCAGTGCGCGGCCTGCAGATCCGTCAGCACCAGCAGGACCTGGCGTCCGTCGCCGCCGGGCACCGGAGGGCGATCGGACCCGCCGGTACGGGACCACCGCACCAGGCGCACGTCGCGGAACGCCCCGGAGCCGTGCAGGGCGTCCCGCAGCCGTTGTGCCGTGGGCACCCACAGCCGCATCGAGGCGCCCGTGTCGACCAGGAGCGTCAGCGTCAGCCAGCGTTCCTCGGCCGCCCGCTCCCTGGGGAGCCACACGCCCTGCTCGGCCGCGGTCTCGGCGGTGGCCTCCTCGTCCAGCACGTACCGGTGCCGTGAGGCGATCCGCCGTTTCAGCGGCAGCATCGACTTCTCGACGGAGCGGGAACGGTCCAGGGCCAGGTGCCGGCCGAGTTCCACGAGGACGGACTCCATGGGGTCCGCCCGCGTCGCCTCGGCGGTCCGGGGAGGCCGGTGACCGGCGGTGTCGTCGGCGGGAGTGGGGGAGAACGGGCCGGCGGGGTACGGCCGTGGGCCGCTGGGCGGGGGTGGCCGCGTGCCGTCGGTGCCGTTCGGCGCGTCGGCGCCGTCCGTGTCGTCCCGTTCCGGTGGGGCGCCGTCCGTCTCGTCCCGCCCGGGCGGGCTGCCGTGCGCGGCGGAGCCGGCCGGCTGGTGCGGACGGGCGGCGCCGTTCTCGCGGCCGGCCGTGGCCGCCTCGCCCAGCAGCCGGTACCGCTGGGCCGCGAGCCACAGGGCCTCGCCGACCTCGAACCACAGGGGCCCGGCGCCGGACGGCGATCCGCGCAGCGCAGCCCGTGAGGCGGCACCCGGCCCGTCACCGTCGTGCCCCCCGCCGCCTCGGAAGGGCAACCGGGTCATCCAGATTCGCCCTCGTCGAGTCGGCGCCACAGCGCGTGCAGCAGCTCGTTCCAGGAATGCTCGCCGGGGCCCGCCGGGGCGGTGCGCAGGTACTCGGAGTTGAGCAACTGGTCCGCTGCCAGGGTGCCGCCCGCCCGGGACCGGGCCAGGAAGTCCCGGATCATGGTCGTCCGCCCCTCGTCGTCACCGTGGGACAACTGGGCGGCGAGCATCGCCGCGAGCTGTTCGGAGTCCGGCGCGGGCAGGTCCAGGTACAGACAGCGGCGCAGGAAGGCGGGGGGCAGGGTCCGCTCACCGTTGCTGGTGATCACCACGACGGGGAAGGCGGAGCAGCGCACCCGGCCGTGGTGGATCACGGCCGTCCCGTCCGGGTCGTCGGTGTGCACCTCCACCTCCGGCAACCGGGAGCGCACGCGCGCCAGTTCGGGGATGACGTACTCGCCGTCCTCGAAGACGCCGAGGAGGTCGCCGGCGAGGTCCATGTCGGCCTTGTCGATCTCGTCGATCAGCAGCGTGCGGGGCACGGCACGGGGGAGCAACGCCGTGCCGAGCGGGCCGAGTTGGATGTAGTCACCGAGGTTGTGCAGGCCGTCCGGCTCCGCCGGGGGCGTCTTGCCCTGCGCGTCCGCGTCCGCGTCGGCCGCGGCGCCGTCCGGGGCGGTGCCCGGCGCGGCACCGCGCAGTGCGCCACGGGCGGCGGCCTCCTGGACCCTGCCGATGGCGTCGTAGGCGTACAGGCCCTCCTTGAGGGTGCTGCGACTGGTGATCGACCACCGCAGCACCCGGCCTAACCCCAGCTCGCGGCTGATGCAGTGGGCGAGGCTGGACTTCCCGATCCCGGGCGGACCGGCCACGATCAGGGGGCGGCGGAGGAAGAGCGCGGCGTTGACGAGGTCCCGCTCCTGGGGCGAGGCCGCGCGGGCCACCGGGCCGTCGGCCGGACCCAGGCGCCGGGTGAACTCCGCCTCGTCCCGCGGAGGTTCGGCGGTGATCAATGGCCCGCCGGAGAACCTGCGCCACGGCGGGGCCGGGGGCAGCAGCTCGGACAGCGGTGCGTCGGCACGGGGCCGACCCGTCCCGCGATAGATGTGCCACGCACCCGGATCGACGGTTGTGCCGTCGGCCGCCGTCGGATCGTGCAGACCCCGTTCAGCCATCAGCGCCTCCCCCTCACCCTGAGTCCTGCGCGATCAGTGCACGCTCGTACCTCTCCGGCCGTGGTCCCGGCACAACCGCGGTCCCGTAGGCCCGACGTAGCCTGTCGGGTGTCCGCCGGGAGCTCACATCACCGACTCCGGGGCCTCGGGAAGGCGGTTCGGATCGTCCCACAGCACAGCGACGCGAGACCGGATGCAGCCCCGCCCATCGTCCCGTGGATCGGGAGAGAAGCGCAAGCGCGTGACGTGGTCGAGAAGGGCGTCCCACGCGCCCGTCTCGGCGACACGGTCGGCGGCTGCGTGCTCGCGTGCGTCGAGGTGCCCCTGATGTGCCCAAAGCAGCACGGGCAGACCCGCCCGCAGGCCCAGCAGCAGCTCACTGCGCCCCTCGGCATCCTGGGGCGAGGAGCCCAGGGCCATCAGAACTATGGCCGGGTCTTGCTTCAACTTGGCGTATAGCAGCCCTTGCCGGGCGCCGTCGCCGGTTCTGCACCGGTGCACGCGCCCCTGCGTGCCGCCCGTGAGTACCTTCCAGCGCTCGTTCCAGACACGGTGCAGTTGCAGTGCCTCCATGCGCTCCAGGCTCCGTATGGCGACCTTGTAGTCCGCCCCCAGCGAGGGGGTGAAGGACGCCCCTTCGGGCACGTCGGGAAAAGGGCTGGTCCGGGGCCAGTCCTCGACCGGCTCGTTGAGCAGTCCCACCGGGAGGATGAACTCCAGCACGATGCCGCCGTGGTGGTCGCGCAGCCGTGCCTCCTCCCGGTCGATCAGCTCGGCCACGTGGGCCGGGGCGTCGGCGAACGGCAGCCGCCGGTCGTCCCGCTGCCGTGGTTCCCAGGTGTCTCCGGTGCTGGTCCAGCAGGTGAGCCAGACCTCGTCGCGCGCGTCCGAACAGGGCTGCAGCCGGATCACCACGTAGGCGCATCCCTCGGTCTTCCGGCGCCACGCGCCGGTGGTCCCCCGGGTGTCGCCCAGGATCCGCATGGCGTCGACGCCCTGGTCCGTCATCATGCGGACGTGGCGGCTGAGCCAGCGGCGCAGCGGGTCCCCCAGGCCCGGACCGACGGCGTAGGCGACCTCCTGGACGAAGCGCACGGTGCGGGGCACGCCGTCGGTCGGGACGTTGCACTGCTCCAGCAGTTCGTACGCCTCCCAGGCCGTGCGCACGCCGTCGGGCAGCGGGTCGAAGCCGTCCCCGGCGGCGAAGGAGAAGATCGTCCCCAGCTCGGGGACGGTCCGGCGGTCGAGGCCCCCGAGCAGCGCGGCGAGTTCGCTCCGCTGTCCCGGATCGCCCATCGGGTGCGCCGGGCCGTGCACCAGGGCGGCCGCCTGCTCCGACGGCAGGTCGTAATCGGCGAGGAAGCGAACGGTGCCGGCGAGTTGTTCCCAGCCCCCCGGGGCCGTGCCGAACATCCGTACCATTTCCGCGAGATGGAGCTTCTTGTCGTCGAACTCGGCCACCGACAGGCGCTGCCGCAACCGGTCGAGGGCGATGTCCACGCACAGCCTGCGCGACCTGAGATCGTCCAGCACGGGCACCTTCATGAGCGCGTCCACCAGGTGCGCCGCCCGTTCCGCACCCAGCCGGTCGACGACCTCGGCGGGCCGCGGAGCGTACGTCGGATACTCAGTCATGGTGACCCGGGCCTCCGTCGGTCCCGCCCAGCCGGTCCGGCCACAGCCGTCTCGCCGCGTCGGTGAAACGCCGTACGGAGATGCTGTCTCCCTCCAACTCCCGCACCGCCCGCACCAGCTCACCGGGCCCGTCCCTGAAGTCGCCGCATCGGCGCACCAGGTGGAACATCTGGAGCCGGGGGCGGTCCGCCCGGGGCACGCTGCCCGATATGTGCCCGGGCAGGAGGGACAGCAGGCCGCTGCCGCCGTCGGGGGTGACGGCGCCGGTGGCCAGCAGCGCGTTGACCACGTCCCACGGGTCGGCCGGCCCGGCGGTGTCGGCCGGTCCGCCCTTCTCCTCGAACAGCGGAGCGAAGGGCGTCCGGGACAGCAGGGCGAAGGGGATCATCCACGCGACGCGCGTAGGGACCGGTGCGGCACGGTTCAGGACCGACGAGACGACGCCGGTCACCGTGCGGTGGTGCCGGTCCCACACCCCGGCCCCGCTGAAGCCCCGTTCGATCCGCGCTCCCGGGCCGTCGTCGCCGTCCAGCTGCAGCCACCGCGCCTGCGGCCCGCCCACGGCCACCGTCCGGGCACGCGCCCACACCCCCTCCGGCGCGTCGGAAGGGTGGCCGAAGACCAGGACCGGCACGTCGGCTCCGGGCGCGGTCGCGTCCACCGGGGCGGCTGCCGGGCCGGGCGGCAACGGACCGGTCAGCCGCAGCACGGCGAGGTCGCTCGCCGGGGGCGAGCGGAACCAGCCCCCCTCGGCGACGCGCGCCGTCACCGGCCCGCCGCCCGGCACGGCGGGGAAGTCGGCCTCGAAGGCGTCCGCGGGGGCCTCCTCCAGCCGCGGGCGGCGCAGCGCCGCCTCCACGACATGCGCGCACGTCACGGCCAGCCCGCCGGACAGCAGCACAGCCGCCCCGGCGACGCGCGGGCGCACACCGTCCGTCGCCGGCCGGGGGGCGACGTCGCCCGCCGCGTGCCGGTCGTCCGTGCGGACGAGAACCCGTAATCGCCAGGGAGCCTCCGTCACCCCCCGGGACTCCCGCCTCGTTCCGCCCGACCCCGTTCGCACCACGTCCCTGTGTCCCCCTCACGCGTGGTCTCGGCAGCGCGCCACACTCGCCGCCTCGGCCTGCCAGGTTAAGCCGAAGAGACGGGCGAGGGTACGGTCCGCGCACGCCACCGCCCCGCTCTGTGCAGAGCTGTGACACCCGGCCTCAGACACCTGCCCGGCCGGTTCTCTCCCCACTCGGCGGAGCCGGGCAGGGCCGGGGAGACGGACCCTAGGACCCGGCGGCGCGCCCGGCCGGGTCCGGGATCGCGCGGGTCATGCCCGGCAGGAAGTCCGTGAACAGCTCGTGCACCTCCCGCACGAGCGGCCGCAGCACCCGGAACCGGGCCAGGGCGACCCCGCGCGCGGTGAGCCGGGCGCCCCGCTCCGCGAGCCGGTAGCTGCGCTCCCGCCCCTCCGTGCGGTCGAAGATCCAGTACAGGACGAGTCCCATCTGCGACAGCCACATCAACTCGGGCAGGATGTCGCGCAGTTCCTCGGGCACCTTGGTCTTCGTCCCGGCCAGCACCTGCCGGTGGACGCTGATGGCCTCCACGCGCGCGTGCTCCGACTCGGGCGAGAAGGGGCTGAGCGGGCTGTCCGGGTCGGCGGCGTTCTTGAAGAACTGCACCGCGAACTCGTGGTACGGCGCGGCGATGTCCAGCCAGGTCCGCAGCACGCCCGCGAGCCGGGCCTCCAGGTCGGTCTCCCGTCGCAGGATCTCCCGGACGGCCACCTGGTGCTCGGCGGCGATCCGGTCGTAGAAGCCCTGGATCAGGTGTTCCTTGCCCTCGAAGTAGTAGTACGCGTTCCCGACGGAGACCCCGGCCTCCTTGGCGATGGCCCGCATCGTCGTCTTGTCGTAACCGCGCTCCTGGAACAGCCGCATGGCCGTCTCCAGGATCAGGGCGCGGGTCTGTTCGGACTTGGTCGGGGTGGCGCCGTCGCCGGGGCCGTCGTTCTTGTCGGGCACGGGAAGAGAGCCTAACGCCAGGGCCGGGGCGGTCAGCGGGGGGCGCAGGAGCCGTCGGCGCAGGACGGCGCGGTGTAGGTCCAGCCGGTGCCGGGGGTGTACGCCCACCCGTCCGCCCGGCGGTACACCCGGCCGCCCCACTGCGCACCGAGGCGCTGTCCCCGTTGCCACCGCGCACCGCGCCACTTGGCGGCGGCGAGCACGGCGCCTCTGGCGAGCCGGGCGCCGGAGGGGGTGCTCAGCCGGTGGGCGAGCGGCCGGTGCTCGCGCAGTGCCCACAGGGTGACGACCCAGGCGGCCGGGCCCCGGTAGACCTGCCCGGCGTCGCCGACGACGGTGATCTCGTCGAGCGTGGCGCCGTGGTCGAGACCGGGGAAGCGCCGCCGGGCCTCCGGGGAGCCGGCCGGGACCGGCTCCAGCGGCACCAGCCGGGGCTGCCGCAGGAGCCAGTCGCGCAGGAACACGCACAGGGAGCACTCGGCGTCGTAGAGGACGGTGAGGTGGCGGACCGGGGCGGCGGCCTGCACGGCGCCGGGCGCGGTGGCCGGCCGCGCCCCGGGCGCGGAGGCTTGTCGTGCGTCGGGCGCGGTGGCCGGTCCTGGGTCCGGTGCCGTGGCGTTCATGTGCCGCGTTTTCCGTTCAGGCCCGGGCCTGCGGGGCGACCCAGCCCTGCGGCGGCACCGGCGGCACCTGCTCGCGCTCCATCGCGCCCCGGCGCCGGATCCGGTTGAGCACGTAGACGTTGGCCAGGTGCATCACGCCGAGGACCAGCAGCACCACACCGAGCTTGGTCGACAGGGCCTCGAAGATCCCGCGCGTGTCGGTGATGGTCTCGTCGTCGCTCAGGTACAGCGCGACGAACCCGAGGTTGACGAGGTAGAAGCCGACCACCAGCAGGTGGTTGACGGCCTCGGCGAGCTTCTCGTTGCCGTGCAGCACGTCGGCGAGGAAGATCCTGCCGTTCCGGCTGAGCGTGCGGGCCACCCAGATGGTCAGACCGATGCTGACCAGCAGGTAGATGACGTAGGCGACGACCGTGCGGTCCATTGCCCCACCCCTTCTTGAACACGTTCAAAACGCTGTCGGGGATGACTGTAGACCTCTTTTTGAACATGTTCAACGTGGGTGGCCGGGGTGATTGTCAGTGGTGGCTCGTACTGTCCTCGGCATGGCAATCGTGACGTTCGTCGACGAGACGACAACGGGGGAGCGGCGGGCGGCCTGGGGGCTGGAGATCGCCGAGGAGCGGCTGAGTGTGCGGGAGTTGATCCGACGCCGGGTCTTCCAGGAGGTCGCCGAGTTCAACGCCCGGACGCCGCAGGTGTTCCAGGGACTCGTGCAGCCCGAGGACACCGAGCGCGTGCTGAACGGGTACGCGCTGCGCACCCCCCGCCGCATCGACCCGGAGACCCAGACGGCCCTGGCGCTGCGGGCGTTCGCGGGGAACGGCTTCCTGGTGCTGGTGGGAGACCGTCAGGTCACCGGCCCGGACGAGGAGATCGACCTCCCGCTCGGCACCGAGGTGACGTTCCTGAAGCTCGTCCCCCTGGTCGGTGGCTGATGAGCGCCGTCCGTACCCCCCGGTCGCACATGGACCGGCTGCTCGACAGGATCGCCGAGGGCGACATGGGCCGGCTCGCGGACGAGGCGCTGAGCGTGCTGGACTCCAGCCACGGCAGCTGGGGCCGCAACTGGGGCGAGGTGCTGGACCGGCTCCGCGAGCTGCCGGCCGGCCGCCGCCGCGAGCTGCTGCACGCCCTGGCCGGCCGTTTCGCCCGGGCGGGCGACGACACTGAGGACCGCTGCCGCCACCTCGCCCTGTGCGGCCTGGTCTCCGAGGGCCTCGCCGACGACCCGCTGGCCGCCGAGCGCCTCCGTGCCCTGGACGACCTGGCCCGGCGGCAGACCTTCTGGTACGCGGCCCGCTTCGACGTCCTGGCCCGGGCGGAACTGGCCGCCGGGCGGCCGCTGTCCGCCCCCATCGTGGCCGTGGTCCGCCGCTCCGCCCTGGACGCCTACCGCGCCGACGACCTCAAGGCCCTGGCCCGGGAGCTCACCGACCCCGTCCTCAACGTCGGCGAGGCCTGGGCCGAGCAGGCCCTGCGGGACGCCACGACCCCCGACTGGCAGGCGCTGCTGCGGCACGTGCTGACGGCCACCGCCTCCAAACCCACGGCCAAGTGGGACAAGCAGGCCCGCACCCTGCTGGACGCCCTCGGCCCCGGCCACGTCCGCGACACGGTCCTGCCCTGGCTCGCCCTCGTCGGCCGCCCCCGCACGCTCCCCCTGGAGCGCCGCGAGTGGGAGCCGGACGTCAACAGCGCCTTCGACCCCTACAACGCCACCGCCCTGCGCGGCCTGGCCTGGCTCCTCTCCCTGCTGCCGCCCGACCCGGGGACGGCCCGGGCCCTCGGTGCCCTGGTCGAGACCTCGCTGAAGAAGGTCGCGGGCATCGGCCCCCGCAACCCGAAGGTCGCCAACGCGGGCGTGGTCGCGCTCGCCCGCGTCGACTCGGAGGCGGCCCTCGCCGAACTGGCCCGGCTGGCCACGCGGGTCACGTACAAGAACACCGCCAAGCTCCTCGACTCGGCCCTGGAGGCCCGCGCCACCGCGCTCGGCCTCAGCCGCGAGGAGATCGAGGAACTGGCGGTCCCGGCCTACGGCCTGACGGAGGTCGGCCGGGCCACCCACCGCCTCGGCGAGGCGACGGCCCTGCTGGAGATCGAGGGCACCCGATCCGTCCTGACCTGGCGCAACGCCGCGGGCAAGCCCGTCAAGAGCGTGCCGGCGGCGGTCAGGCGCGACCACGCCGACGAGCTGAAGGACCTGAAGTCGGCGGTCAAGGACATCGACAAGATGCTCTCGGCGCAGAGCGAGCGCCTGGACCGCCAGTTCCTGGCCCGCCGCAGCTGGCCGTACGCCGTCTGGCGCGAGCGCTACCTCGACCACCCGCTCGTCGGCACGCTGGCCCGCCGCCTGCTCTGGACGATCGACGGCACGACCGCCGGGTACGCGGACGGCGAGCTGCGGACCCTGTCCGGCGAACCCGTGCGGGAGGGCACCCGGGTGGAGCTGTGGCACCCGGTGGGGCACGAGCCGGCCGAGATCGTCGCCTGGCGCGACTGGCTGGAGCGGCACGGCATCACCCAGCCGTTCAAACAGGCGCACCGCGAGGTGTACCTGCTCACGGACGCCGAGCGCGCCACCCGCACCTACTCCAACCGCTTCGCGGCGCACGTCCTGCGCCAGCACCAGTTCCACTCCCTGGCCGCGGTCCGCGGCTGGCGCAACAAGCTCCGCCTCTGCGTCGACGACTCGGCCCCGCCCGCCACGCGGGAACTGCCCCAGTGGGGTCTGCGCGCCGAGTACTGGATCGAGGGCGACGGCGAGGAGTACGGCGTCGACACCACCGACTCCGGCAGCTACCTGCGCCTGCGCACCGACCAGGTCCGCTTCTACCCGATCGGCGCCCCGGAGAACTGGGCCCACTGCCACGGCGGCGAGTACACCATGTGGCTCACCCCCGGCCGGGACCCCGTCGAGCCCGTCCCGCTGGAGGACATCCCGCCCCTCGTCCTCTCCGAAGTCCTGCGCGACGTCGACCTGTTCGTCGGCGTCGCCAGCATCGGCAACGACCCGACCTGGCAGGACGGCGGCCCCGGCGGCCGCTTCCGCGAGTACTGGGCGTCGTACGGCTTCGGCGAGCTCAACCAGAGCGCCGAGACCCGCAGGCTCCTGCTCGAACGCCTGGTCCCGCGCCTGGCGATAGCCGACCGCTGCACGCTGGAGGGCCGCTTCCTGCACGTCAAGGGCGACCGCCACACGTACAAGATCCACCTCGGCTCGGGCAACATCCTCAGAACCCCGAACGACCAGTACCTGTGCATCGTCCCGAAGTCCGACCCGAAGACCCAGGGGACGGGCTACCTGCCCTTCGAGGGCGACCGCATGCTGTCGGTGATCCTGAGCAAGGCGATGCTGCTGGCGGACGACACGAGGATCACGGACCCGACGATCCTGAGCCAGCTGTGAGCCTCAGTCGGCCGGACCCGGGCGGCCCGCCTTCAGGATCGCGGCGACGTCGAGCGTGACCTCGGCGCCGATCGCGCCGGGGAGCGTGACCCGTTCGCCGGGGGCATGAGGGCGGTGGTTCGCGTACGTGTCCCCGGCGGGTTCCGTGAGGACGTGGAGGCGCTCGTGCTCGCGGTCGACGACGACGTACACCGGCACCTTCGCCTCCGCGTACGCGGCGACCTTGGTGCGCAGGTCCGCCCGGTAGTTGCTGGAGGTCACCTCCAGGACCAGGCGGAAGCAGACGGGGTCGTAGCAGTTGTTCTGGATCAGGTGGTCCTGGTAGTCGGCGTCCACCAGGGACAGGTCCGGGATCGCGTAGTCCTCCGTGCCGGTCGGCAGCCAGAGGCCGATGCCCTGCACCGGCTTCGAGTCCGTGCCGTGGAGGCCCGCCGTCACGAAGGGCAGCATGAGGTCGGTCAGGACAACCGCGTGCGGGCCGTCCGGGGGCGGGGACACGAGGATCTGGCCTCCGATGATCTCGACTCGGTAGCCCGGGTTGCGCTCCATGAGCCGGTTGGCCTCCGCGATCAGCGGACGCTTTCCGTAAGGCCGCTCGACGGCTGCAGCGGACATCAAGGTGCCTCCGTGGCTGGTGTCGAGAGCCTCATCGTAGGCCGGACGACGCGTCCACGGCCCGTTCCGGCACCTCCACCCGATGGTGTGGCATATGCCAGAAGGCCCCGTCACCAGCGGCGACGGGGCCTTCTCGGTCGAGCGGCCGGGCTCAGTAGCGGCGCGTGATCAGCGCCCGCTTCACCTCGGCGATCGCCTTCGTGACCTCGATGCCGCGCGGGCAGGCGTCCGTGCAGTTGAAGGTCGTGCGGCAGCGCCACACGCCCTCGCGGTCGTTGAGGATCTCCAGGCGCTGCTCGCCGGCCTCGTCACGCGAGTCGAAGATGAACCGGTGCGCGTTGACGATGGCGGCCGGGCCGAAGTACTGGCCGTCGTTCCAGAAGACCGGGCACGACGTGGTGCAGGCCGCGCACAGGATGCACTTCGTGGTGTCGTCGAAGCGCTCGCGGTCCTCGGCGGACTGCAGCCGCTCCCGCGTGGGCTCGTTCGTGTCCTTCGTGATGAGGAAGGGCATGACGTCCCGGTACGCCTGGAAGAACGGCTCCATGTCGACCACGAGGTCCTTCAGCACCGTCAGGCCCTTGATGGGCTCGACCGTGATCGGCTTCTCGGGGTTGATGTCCTTGATCAGCGTCTTGCAGGCCAGGCGGTTCTTGCCGTTGATCCGCATGGCGTCCGAGCCGCAGATGCCGTGCGCGCAGGAGCGGCGGAACGTCAGCGTGCCGTCCAGGTCCCACTTGATCTTGTGGAGGGCGTCGAGGACGCGCTCCTTCGGGTCGATCTCGACCTGGAAGTCCTCCCAGGTCGCGTCCGCCGCGACCTCCGGGTTGAAGCGGCGGACCCGGAAGGTGACCGTGATGTAGGGGGAGTCGGCGAAACCGGGCTCGGGCTTGCCGGCCGCGTCTTCCTTGTCCAGAACAGGGGTAGCCATCAGTACTTACGCTCCATCGGCTGGTAGCGGGTCTGGACGACCGGCTTGTAGTCGAGACGGACGGTTTCGGAGCCGTCGGCGCCGACCTCGCGGTACGCCATGGTGTGCCGCATGAAGTTGACGTCGTCGCGGTTCGGGTAGTCCTCGCGGTAGTGACCGCCGCGGGACTCCTTGCGGGCCAGCGCGGAGACGGCCATGACCTCGGCGAGGTCGAGCAGGTTGCCCAGCTCGATGGCCTCCAGCAGGTCCGTGTTGAACCGCTTGCCCTTGTCCTGGATCGCCACGTTCTTGTAGCGCTCGCGCAGCTCCGCGATCTTCTCGACCGCCGTCTTGATGGTCTGCTCGGTGCGGAACACCATGACGTTGGCGTCCATGGTCTCCTGCAGCTCGCGCCGCAGCTCGGACACGCGCTCGGCGCCGGTGGAGTTGCGCAGCCGCTCCACCTGGGCCAGGACGAACTCCGCCGGGTTCTCGGGCAGCTCGACGAAGTCCGCCTTCTGCGCGTACTCCGCGGCGGCGATGCCCGCGCGCTTGCCGAAGACGTTGATGTCCAGCAGCGAGTTGGTGCCCAGGCGGTTGGCGCCGTGCACGGACACGCAGGCGACCTCGCCGGCCGCGTACAGGCCCGGGACGACCGTGGTGTTGTCCGCCAGGACCTCACCCTCGACGTTGGTCGGGATGCCGCCCATCGCGTAGTGCGCGGTGGGCTGGATCGGGATCGGGTCCGTGTAGGGCTCGATGCCGAGGTAGGTGCGGGCGAACTCGGTGATGTCCGGGAGCTTGGCGTCCAGCTGCTCCGGCGGCAGGTGCGTGAGGTCGAGGTAGACGTGGTCGCCCTCGGGACCGCAGCCGCGGCCCTCACGGATCTCGGTGTAGATGGAGCGGGAGACGACGTCACGGGACGCGAGGTCCTTCATGACCGGCGCGTACTTCTCCATGAAGCGCTCGCCGTCCTTGTTGCGGAGGATGCCGCCCTCACCGCGGGCGCCCTCCGTCAGCAGGATGCCCATGCGCCAGATGCCGGTCGGGTGGAACTGGAAGAACTCCATGTCCTCCAGCGGGATGCCCCGCCGGTACACGGCGGCCTGGCCGTCACCGGTCAGCGTGTGCGCGTTGGACGTCACCTTGAAGAACTTGCCGCAGCCGCCGGAGGCGTAGATCACGGACTTCGCGTGGAAGACGTGGATCTCGCCGCTGGCCAGCTCGTAGGCCACCACACCGGCCGAGCGCTTGACGCCGTCGACCTCGGTGATGAGCTGGTCCAGGACGTAGAACTCGTTGTAGAACTCCACGCCCTCCTTGACGCAGTTCTGGTACAGCGTCTGGAGGATCATGTGGCCGGTGCGGTCGGCCGCGTAGCAGGAGCGGCGGACCGGGGCCTCGCCGTGGTTGCGCGAGTGACCGCCGAAGCGGCGCTGGTCGATGGTGCCGTTCGGGGTGCGGTTGAACGGCAGGCCCATCTTCTCCAGGTCGAGGACGGAGTCGATGGCCTCCTTCGCCAGGATCTCGGCGGCGTCCTGGTCGACCAGGTAGTCACCGCCCTTGACCGTGTCGAAGGTGTGCCACTCCCAGTTGTCCTCCTCCACGTTGGCCAGCGCTGCGGCCATGCCGCCCTGCGCGGCGCCCGTGTGGGAGCGGGTGGGGTAGAGCTTGGTGAGCACGGCGGTGCGGCTGCGCTTCGTCGACTCGATGGCGGCGCGCATACCGGCGCCACCGGCGCCGACGATGACGGTGTCGTACTTGTGGATCTTCATGATTCTCGCAGCCCCGTGCCTAGCGGATGTTCGGGTCGAAGGTGAAGATCACCAGCGTGCCCAGCAGGATGGTGAACACCGTGGCGGTGTAGAGCAGAGCCTTCAGCCACAGCCGGGTCTGCGCGCGCTCGGCGTAGTCGTTGATGACCACGCGCAGGCCGTTGGCGCCGTGCAGCATGGCCAGCCACAGCATCAGCAGGTCCCAGACCTGCCAGAACGGGGACGCCCAGCGGCCCGCCACGAAGGCGAAGCCGATCTTGGAGACGCCGCCGTCCAGCACGAGCTGGATCAGCAGGTGGCCGAGGACCAGCACGACCAGCACGATGCCCGACAGGCGCATGAAGAGCCATGCGGCGAGCTCGAAGTTGCCCCCGGTGGACCTGGGGGACTTCTTGGTGCGCTTGCGCGGGGCCTCGATGAGGGGCGCCGGGTTGTCGACGGTGTAGACGGCGCCACCCTCGACGGGGCCGACGCCGGCGGCGGTCTTATCGGTCGTGGACATTGGCGTCAGCTCCCGAACAGTTCACGAGCGGCGTGGCCGAGGACGGGGTAGATCGCCCCGAGCATCAGCACGACCCACAGGGCGACGACGGTCCAGAGCATCTGCTTCTGGTAGCGGGCGCCCTTGATCCAGAAGTCGACGGCGATGACACGCAGGCCGTTGAGCGCGTGGAAGAGGATGGCGGCGACGAGGCCGTACTCCAGCAGCGCGACGATCGGCGTCTTGTACGTGGCCACGACCTTGTCGTAGGCCTCGGGGGACACCCGCACGAGGGCGGTGTCCAGCACGTGGACGAACAGGAAGAAGAAAATGAGGACGCCGGTGACTCGGTGAGCCACCCAGGACCACATTCCTTCCCGGCCGCGGTACAGCGTTCCAGCCGGCACGGAAGTTTCCTCCGGGAGCGGTGATTGGGGCCGCGCCGGCTTTCCTTGTCGGTCGGGCCCGGCCGGGTACGGTCCACCGGCCCCCAGCATCGTAGCGAGGCGTTGCCGCTGGGCTGAGCGGGGGTCTGGCTGTGTGATCAAACTGGCATGCGTACGGCCTAGCCGCGCGGCTTCTGAGGTGGGGTGTCCGGTTATCGGCCGGGTGCGGCGCCCTCGTGGCTCGCCGCGCGGTTCCCCGCGCCCCTGACGAGGGCGTGGACCAGCCGTTCTCTCGCCAGGCGCCGGAGTTCCTCCGCCGTCACCGCCCGCTCCTCCTCCGGATCGTTCGTCAATCGTGACCGGATGGCTTCCAGGAGGTGGTCGAGGATCTCGGAGGGGGACAGGCCGTCCAGGCAGATGACGAACACGTGTCCGAAGCGGGCCTCGTAGGCGGCGTGGGCCGCGTTGAGGGCCGTGTGGGCCGCGGAGTAGGTGTCCGGGGGCAGCGTGGGCAGGGGCTCGGCGGCCAGGGCCTCGGTGAGGTCGGCCCAGGTCAGGTCGTAGGCCGCCTCGTCCGCCGCGGCCAGCAGGGAGTCCAGGTCGGGATAGGGGCGGTGCTCCGCGACGCGGCGGGACCAGCGACGGCTGCGCAGGCAGGTGAGGAGGGTCCGTTCGAGGTCCTGGGCCGGGGCCGCGTTGAAGTGCTCCACCGGTACGGCCAGGCGGCCGGGGAGGTCTGGGAGACGGGGCGCGGGCAGCGTGGGTCCTCGTGGGCGTCACGTGTGTCGGCAGGGCAATGTTGTGAGAGTTGTGACGTCACGCTATCGAGTGCGACCGCGGCGTGTCCGACGGATGCCCGAATTTCACCCGGGGGAGAGAGTTTCGGAACGCGTGGTGGACGCGCGCCGGAGCGCGCCACGTCTTAGGTTGGCCGTGTGAGTCAGCACAGGCGCCGGGCTTCGGCGAAGCAGGTGAAACAGCGGCAGGTGCTGGTCGTGGCCATGGCGGTAGCCCTGGTCGTGGTCGCGGCCGGGGTGAGTCTGGGGCTCTGGGCGGCCTCGGGCGGCGACGGCGGGTCCACCGGACCGGAGGCCGGATCCACCGGGGGCGGGGTCGCGGCGGCCCCCACCACCACCGGGCCGGGATCGAGCCCCCGGCCCAGCCCCTCCCGTTCGTACGCCTTGTCGAAGACGCCCCGCACCATCCCGGCCGTGCGCGACCACACCCCCGCCCGCGGCCCGGGCTGGAAGCCCGGGGACGGCGACCGCGTGGTCGTGGACGACCCGGCGCTGGCCGACGAGGGGCGGCTGATCGCCGGTGAGCTGGGGCTGGCGTACGCCGGGCAGAAGGACGACGACCGGGACGGGGACCTGCGGCTGTCGCTGGCGGCGAAGAAGGGCGCGAACCCGGAGTCGTACGTGATGACCGTGCGCGACGGGCGCGTGGAGATCAGCGGGCCCACCGAGGCCGGCGTCTTCTACGGCACCCGCACGCTCAAGCAGGAGACCCACGACGGCGGCACGGCCCCCGAGGGCGTGGTGCGCGACGAGCCGGCCAAGGAGCGGCGCGGTTTCATGCTGGACATCGCGCGCAAGAACTTCACGGCCGGCTGGATCGAGGACCGCGTCCGTGAGCTGGGCGACCTGAAGTTCAACGAGCTGGGGCTGCACTTCTCCGACGACCAGGGCTTCCGGATCCAGTCCGACACCCACCCGGAGGTCGTCTCCGCGCAGCACCTGACCAAGGCGCAGGTGCGCAGGATCGTCGACCTCGCGGAGAGCCGGCACATCACCGTCGTGCCCGAGATCGACTCGCCCGGGCACCTCGGCGCGGTCCTGGACGCCCACCCCGACCTGCAGCTGCGCACCGCGCAGGGGTCGGCGGTGCAGGGCGCCGTCGACATCTCCAAGGCCGAGAGCGCCGAGATCGTCGACGACCTGCTGAACGAGTACGCGCAGCTGTTCCCCGGCAAGCCCTGGCACCTGGGGGCCGACGAGTACCAGGCGCTGGTCCGCTCCGACCCGGAGGCGTCCTTCCCGCAGCTGGCCGCCGCCGCGCGGGAGAAGTACGGCGCCGGCGCCACGGTCGCCGACCTGGCCACCGGCTGGCTGAACGACCGGGCCGCCACCGTCCGCGAGCACCAGCGCGTCCCGCGCGCCTGGAACGACGGCTTCTTCCGCGGTGGATCCGTCCAGGCCGGCAAGGACATCCAGGTCGCCTACTGGACCGGCAAGGAGATCGGCGCCCGGCCACCCCTGGAATACCTCCAGGCGGGCCGCAAGGTGATCAACTACAACGACGAGTTCCTGTACTACGTGCTCGGCGAGCCGCAGACCTTCGTCTACCCGACCGGGCAGCGGATCTACGAGCAGTGGACGCCCCGCGTGCTGCGCGGCACCGCGGCCGTCCCGGAGCGCTACGACGGCCAGATCCTCGGCGGCTCCTTCGCGGTCTGGTGCGACCTGGCGAACTCCCAGACGCAGGCCCAGGTCGCGGCCGGCATCCGGCTGCCGTTGCGGGCCACCGTGCAGAAGCTGTGGGACCCGGACAGGCCCGAACTGTCCTGGGCGGAGTTCCGGGCGCTGGCGGACAGGCTCGGCTGACTCCGCTCGAATTGGCCCATACGGCTGCGAACGCCCGTACGGCTGTGGTGGTCTTGCGAGGCGAGCCGAATCGAATATGCCGGGGGGAACCGGGACATGGGCTACTGGGGATACTTCGTCGTCGGCCGGGGGGAGCGGCCGATCGCCGGACTGACCGCGCTCGCGGGCGCGGCGGACGGGATGACGCGGCACACCTCGGCACCGGACGGATGGCAGATCTGGGAGTACCCGGGCGGCGAGGGCGACGTCGGGAACATGATCGCCCTCGCGGAGGAGACCGGCGCACCCGCGCTGTTCGGGTACGTGATGAACAGCGAGTGCGTGGTGCTGGAGGCGGCCGCGCCGGAGAGCGGGGCGTGGACGACCTGCCTCGCCCGGGCGGCCATGGCCGGGTACCTGGGGGCCGGGCGGGAGGGTCTCACGCTGGAGGACTACTTCCTCGAACCCCCTGACGCCGCCGAGCGCGCGGTGCGCTGGGCCGCCGAGGCCGGGCACGAGGTGGACGCCGAGACCCTGCTGGACGTCCTCACGTCAGACCCCGATCCCCTGGCCGAAAACCTCCTGTTCCGCTTCCTCGACAGGCTGGGCGTGGTGCCCCTGTGACACTCCCGGGCCGTCGCACGCAGTAAGGGGAAGTGCGGGTTCCGTGAGGGGTGAGGGCTGGTGGCGGCCTGACAAGGCCCTGGAGAAGGCCCGCGGAGGGAGGCGTGGATGAGCCTGGTGGAGTTGATCGCACAGGCCGACGAACGCGGGCTGGCCGCGAGCGGACTGGCTTGTTTGGATCGGTGCGTGCCGCTGCTGGGCGGTGACGACGAGACCCTGCGGCCGCTCTGGGCGAGCCTCACCGACGGCGCCGGCGCCGCCGAGTGGGGCGAACGGCTGGAGCAGGCCCGGGCGAAGCTGGACGCCGCCGGCGACGGGGACGAGGCGGTCGTGCTCGCCCACCGGATGCTCCGGGCGGCTCCCGCCGAGCGGTCCGCCGCCGCGGTGCGCGTCTGGGCCGACGCCTGCTCCGTCGCCTCCCTGCAGATCCACCGGCTCCTCGACCCCGGTGAGGACGACGCCTCCTCGCTGTCCGTGCGCCGCGAGGGCCGCACCGAGGGCATGTCGCCCCTCGTCGCCGCCGAACTGCGCCGGCAGGTCGTCGTCCTGGAGGTCCTCGCCGGGCACGGGCAGGCCGGGCTGCGCCGGGCGCTGGAGGTGTCCACGGAGGGGCGGCGGGTGCTGCGCGCGGTGGTGTCGCGCCGCAACCGGCACCAGGGCTGAGACGCGCCCAAACCCGCCTGCCTGCAAGAGTCCTGTGACTGTCCTCCGCACGAGGTGGGGCGGTCCTGCGCCGCTTCGGGGCAGCCGCCGGAATCCGGGTGACGAAACACTTCTCCTGAGCGCTCTTCGGAATGTGACGACTCAAGCGGAGACCAGGCCGTCGGCGGCGACGAAACCGCTGCGGTGGGCGGCGGACACAGTGGCGACGATGCGGGAGGGAGCACGGCTGCGCCTCGACTACTCGGCGCAGAGCCTGTGGAGCGTCGACCGGATGATCGAGGAGATACGGCGGGAGGGAGTGCCCTACGCCGCCGTCGAGACGGTGCTGCGCGGCTTCGGCGCCTACGCCGGTGAGGTGATCGCCCGTCAGGCCGGTGCCGAGTGGTGGGCCGGCGGCGGAGACCACTGGGTCCGCACGCCCGACGGGCGCCTGTGGGACCCGATCGACGAGGCCCGCCGCGCCTACGCCGGGCACGGCTCGCTGCGGCTGCTGTGCCGGGACGCGACCGGCGGCACGCCCCGGCCGTAGCCCCACCGGACGGCTAGGGCGCCCAGGGGCCGGGGGCGAACGGGTCCGCCTATCGGGGGGCGGGCTCGGCGGGCTTGCCGGCGTTTCCGGCGAGGGTGCGGACCTCGGGCAGGTCGTTGTAGAGGTTCTGCCCGGGGCACGCGGTCGGGTAGCCGTCGCGGTGGCCGGAGATGCGGTGCATCGTGACCTTCTCGCCCAGCTTGTACTTGCCGTTGTTCGCCCCGGCGGTCAGTACCACCGTGCCGGTGGGATCGATGCCGTACAGCCCGAGCTTCCACGCCGCGACCTTGGCGACCGACTCCCGGATGGCGGCGTTCGCGGTCGTCGCGGAGTAGTCGCCGAGCACCGAGACGCTGCTGGTGTCGCTGTTGAAGCCGTAGGCGTGTGCGCCGAGCACGGGTTTGTCGATGCCGCCCGCGCGGCCCTCGAAGACCGTGCCGCACTTGTCGACGAGGAAGTGGTAGCCGATGTCGTTCCAGCCGTTGCTCCTCACGTGGTACAGGAAGACGCCCCGCACGATCGACGCCGACTCGGAGCAGGCGTAGGCGTTGGTGCCCGCCGTGTGGTGGACGAACATCGCCTTGGTGTCGCCGGTGTAGGTGGGCGGGTCCTTCACCAGGGACTCGTCGGCGCCCCAGGCGGAACGCGACGTGACGGCCGGGCGGTCCGGGGCGAGCGGCCCGGCGGCCGGGGGGACCACGCCCGGCTGCGGCACGCCCGGTTCGACGACGTCCGGTTCCACCACGTGCACGGCGTCCTCCGCTCCGGCGTCGGGGTCGACGAGCTCGACGCGCAGCCCCTCGGGCAGCCGTCCGCCCGAGACGCGCACCTGGACGCCGTCCGACGGCCCGGTCCACAGCGGCTGGGTGCCGCCGCGCACTCCGGCGCGGGCGCGGTCGGGGCCGGTCTCGGGCGCCCGCACATCGGTCTCCAGGGGGCGCCACGCGCTCCACGCACCGCTCTCCCGGGAGCGGGTGCGCACGTACGCGGTGCCGTCCAGGACCGCGCGCGGATCGTCCCAGGTGACGCCGATCAGGCTGAACGGTTCGGTGGTGCGCGGCGCGAGGGAGCGCTCGTGCGGGTCGCCGTCCGGCACCCGCACGGTGTGCACGCCGTCGGAGGACAAGGAGTCGGAGGAGGAGGGGAAGGGGGAGGAGGCGAGGGCGGGCCGGGCCGGGCCGAGGGCGCCGAGGGCCAGGGCCGTGGCGACGGCGGTGCGCAGCAGAAGGCGTGTCATGAGGGCTCGTCTCCGGTCCACTTGGGGGCGGCGGGATGTCCTGAGCGTCATTCCCCCCTGCCGGGCCGTCCGTTCGCCCGCAGGGAGAAATCCGGCGAACGGAGGACGATCGCGGGGCCGTGCGGCGTGCCCACCCGGGCCCTGCCGCGGACCGGGCGCCGGTGGTGTCGGGGCGTCAGGTCCGGTCGGGTGCCAGTGGTGTCGGGGTCAGGTGCTGCCGGGTGTCCGTGGTGCCGGGTGCAGGTTCCGCCGGCGGCCGTGGGCGTGTCCGGGGCTGTCGCGTGTGACACTTCCCGGCGGCCCGGCGCTGATCAGCGTGGAGGACGTGGCACGGACGCGCCGCGCTCGGTACGGACGAGGACGGTTCTTGGGCCAGGGAGGGGAACCCCGGCGCGGGCAGGCGCAGGACGGGGAACTGGGCGCGGCCGTCGCGCGGGCGCAGGACGGTGACGAGGCGGCCTTCGCGGTCGCCTACCGGATCGTGCAGCCGGGCCTGCTCGGCTACCTGCGCGGTCTGGTCGGGGAGGACGCGGAGGACGTGGCCTCCGACGCCTGGCTGGAGATCGCCCGGGACCTCGGGCGGTTCCAGGGCGACGGGGCCGGCTTCCGGGGCTGGACGGCGACCATCGCCCGGCACCGGGCGCTGGACCACCTGCGCCGCCAGCGCGTACGACCGCGGCCCTCCGCGCTGGAACAGGACGTCCTCGACCTGCCCGGGCCGCACAGCACCCACGACCAGGCGCTGGAGTCGCTGTCCACCGCGCACGCCCTGCGGCTGGTCGGCGCTCTGCCGCGGGACCAGGCGGAGGCCGTGCTGCTGCGGGTCGTGGTGGGCCTCGACGGCCCCGCCGCCGCCCGCGTCCTGGGCAAGCGGCCGGGGGCGGTACGCACCGCCGCGTACCGGGGGCTGAAACGTCTCGCCGCCCAGCTGGGCGGCGAAGGTGTGACGGATGAGGCGCGCCGGACGCTGGGGGAGTCGACATGAACGGCGCCCGCGGCCCGGGGGCGGCCGCCGGGGCCCGTGCCCTGAACAGGGCGGACGGACGAGACGTATGGATGGGGCCCGGGACACCGGGCCGGCCGGCCGGGGCGTGGGCACGTGGCGGGCCGTGCGGTACGCGTGGATCGAGCAGGGACGGGACCGGACATGGGTGAACATCGAAGCGACGGCGGGCTCCCCGGCCGTCAGCAGGTGCACCCCGCGGACCCCGCGCACACCCGCCGGGCCGTGCCGGACGGCGACGGAGGGCTGCCCGGCCACCACCGGGCGACCGGCCGGGGCGGTCCCGGCTCCTCCCCGGCCCTGAAGGAGGCCGAACTGGAGGTGCTGCTCGCCGCCGCTCTCATCCGGGACGGCGTCGACGCCGAGGCCGAGCAGCGGGCCGTCGCCGCGTTCCGGGCCGCCCGGCAGGCCGGCGCGCACCGGGACCGCACCCGCCGCCGGGACGACTGGCGGTCCCGGGAGCGCCCGCTTCCGGGGCGTTCGCTGAAGGCCACGCTCTCCGTGCTGCTCGCCAGTCTCACGCTGGGCGGTGTCGCCGTGGCGGCGATCGGCACGGTGGCCTCCACCGACGACTCCGGCGAACGGGGCCGCCCCCCGGTCTCCACCCGCGCCCCCGGTCCCTCCGCCGACGGCACCACCGACACCCCGGCCGGGTCCGGCTCCACCCGCCCGGACCACCCCGGCACCGCCCGGGACACCGAGGCGCACTGCCGCGCCTACGAGCGGGTCGGGGGCCGCGGCGAGGCCCTGGACGCGACGGCCTGGCAGCGTCTCGTCGAGGCCGCGGGCAGTGAGAGCAACGTCACCGCCTACTGCGCCGAGCGGTCGGCCCGGGCCGACGAGAAGACCGGCGGCACCGCCGAGCCCGGCAAGGGCGAGGGCACTCCCGGCTCCGGCAACGCGGGCGGTGGCCCCGGGAACGCGGGCAACGGCTCGGGCGGGGAGGGCCGGGGCACGGGCGGCCAGGACACGGGCCGGGGCTCCGGGGGGAACGGTGCGGGCACGGGGGAGAGCGGCTCGGGTGCCGCCCGCAACGGTGAGGGGGGCGCCGTCGGCAATGGTGGACAGGGCGCCGTCGGCAACGGCTCCTCCGGGACCAGGGGCAAGCCCGCCCAGCCCGGCGACCGCCGCCCGTAGCCGGGTCGGGGGCCGGAGGGGCGTTTCGGGTCCCGGAAGCCGGTCAGGTCGCCCGGGCCCGCCGGCACCGCCGGGCAGCCGCCCGTGCCACCGGTCAGCCCTCCCCGCGGCGGGGGCCGGAGCGCCGTCGCGCCCCGCCATGGCAACGGCCGGAGCCGCCACCCCCCACAGGAGAGGCCCCGGCCGTCGCGCGGCACGGGCCGCGCGGCGGCCCGTACTCCCTACAGCGCCCGGTGTGCGTTTTCTGTCACACCCCTCCGTGTCACGGCTTAGTTGCATCTCGGGGGGACATGGACGGGGAGTGGTTTCAGGTCGTAACGTGCCTTTCGCGCCACACCGAGGCAGCAAGACCACCGCAACGACCTGCGGGCTTGTGAACCGCAGTGATCAAAGAGGAACGACGACGGCGAGAACCCGGGCCGCGAGAGCGGCGCCGGCTCAGGCGCAGAAGGGCACGCGGTGCTGGGGGACGACGCGGAGCTGACCGCCGCGGTGCGTGCGGCACAGGACGGGGACGAAACCGCGTTCCGCACTGTGTACCGCACCGTGCACCCGCGGTTGCTCGGATACGTACGGACGCTCGTCGGCGACCCCGACGCCGAGGACGTGACGTCCGAGGCGTGGCTGCAGATAGCCCGCGACCTGGAGCGGTTCACCGGTGACGCGGACCGGTTCCGCGGCTGGGCCGCCCGGATCGCCCGCAACCGCGCGCTGGACCACATACGCATGCGCGGGCGGCGGCCCGCCATAGGCGGCGACGAGACGGAGCTGACCGGCCGCGCTGCCGAGTCCGACACCGCCGGCGAGGCCATCGAGGCGCTCGCCACCGACGGCACGTTCTCCCTCATCTCCCGGTTGCCGCAGGACCAGGCCGAGGCGGTCGTCCTGCGCGTGGTCGTGGGGCTCGACGCGAAGACCGCCGCCGAGACCCTCGGCAAGCGCCCGGGCGCGGTCCGTACGGCGGCGCACCGGGGCCTGAAGCGGCTCGCCGAGCTGCTGGGCGACAATCCACAGGCCGATCCGGAATCGGCCGGGGTGCTCGACGCCCTGCCGCCCCAGCGAGAACCGCACGGCGGTGCGGTGACGTCCGCAACTGTGACGCACAGCGTCGCGCGGACGCAGAAGGATGTGTGATGGCCGACGAGCAGTACAGGTGGCTGGACCGCGAGACGGCGGAGCGTTTGCTGAGCGGAGAGCCACCGGAAGCTGTCGACGGTGCCCATCGGGGCGAGGCCGAACGGCTCGCCAGGACGCTCGGCGCACTGTCCGCGCCACCCCCGCCGACCAGCGAAGAACTCCCCGGTGAGGCCGCCGCGGTAGCCGCCTTCCGCAAGGCGCGGGAGGAACGCGCCGACGCCGCGGCCGCCGCCGCCACCCTCCGCGGACGGGCCGCCGACGGGACCGCCGACGCCGGGCTGGTCCGGATCGGAGCCGCGCGCGGCAGCGGCCGCGGTGCCGTCCGGCGGTTCCGCGGGGTCCGCCCCGCCGGCCTGGCGCTGGCCGCCTCACTGGCCGTCGGCATGGCCGGCGGAGTCGCCGCCGTGGCCGCAACCGGAGTCCTGGGAGCACCGTTCGGCGGTGACGAGCCCGACCCCGGCGCCTCCGTCTCGGCCGCCGTCACTCCTCCCGAGCGCCCCCTGGTCTCGCCCTCCCCGACCGGTGCCGGGCAGGGCGGAGCGGATCCCGGCGACCGCCCGGACGGCGCGGCGACGGGTGGTACCGGCTCCGGACGCACCGGCACCGGCGAGGACACCGGGAAACCCGGCACCGGCGAGGACCGTCCCGACGGCCGTGAGCGGATCGCCGAGGCCTGCCGCGACCTGCGCGCCGGAAAGCGGCTGGACGACGACCGCAGACGCGCCCTGCGGGACGCGGCGGACGGCACGCGCGTGTGGAAGTACTGCAAGGGCGTCCTGGCCCTGGCCGACCCCGGCTCCGGCGAGCGGGGCGACGAGGGGAAGGGCACAGAGAAGGGCCAGGGCCACGGCCACGGCAAGCACCGCAACGGTGACCGCGACCAGGGGCACGGCCGCGGGCAGGACGAGGCCGAGCGCCGGCAGGACAAAACCGAACGCAAAACCGAGCGCAAGACGGAGCGCAAGACGGAGCGCAAGGCCGAGCGGAAGGCCGGGGTGCGGAAGGCCGACGCGGCCGACGCCGTGGGCGGCGCGGACCGCGACCACGCCCGGCCTTCCCTCACACCCCTGCGACCTGGGATTTTGTACTCCGCGAAAATCTCCTGGCCGAGGGTGTGACGTTTTCGGCCGCTCCGGCGCAGTAATGAGTGAGCCGACTGGTCATCGGCCGTCGCACGGAGCCGGGGTTCCCCCCGTACCTACGGCTCGTGCACCTGAGCGCGGGCGGGACACGTTCCCCCGGTCCCGCCCGCGCCCCACATCCCCGCGCCAGCCCTCACCAGGACACGACGACCTTGTCGCCGTTGCGCACCTGCGCGTACAGGGCCGCGATCGCCGCCTCGTCCCGGACGTTCACGCAGCCGTGCGAGGCGCCCGCGTAGCCCCGGGCGGCGAAGTCCGCCGAGAAGTGCACGGCCTGGCCGCCGCTGAAGAACATGGCGTAGGGCATCGGGGAGTCGTAGAGCGTCGACACGTGGTCGCGGGACTTCCAGTAGACGGAGAAGACGCCCTCCCGCGTCGGTGTGTACTCCGAGCCGAAGCGGACGGCCATCGTCGACACGGTCCGCCCGTCGATCATCCACCGCAGGGTCCTGCTGGTCTTGTCGATGCAGAGCACCCGGCCGCCGCGGCAGCGCGGGTCCGGCGGATCGGCCGGCTGGCCGCCCATCAGGTACAGGTCCCAGCGGCCCGGCTCGCGGGTCATCCGCAGCAGCCGCTCCCAGGTGACGGTGTCGGTCCGCCCGGTGCGCGGCAGTCCGCGCTTGCTCTGGAAACCGCTGACGGCCCGCTCCGTGGCCTCGTCGTACGTCCCGGTGGGCCCGTCGAACAGCCAGGCGACCTGCCGCAGCCGTGCCTGGAGCTCGCGCACGTCCCGGCCCGTGGCGCCGCGCGACCACAGCACGCGGGGCGCGGCCCGGGGCGTGTCGTCGGGGGGCGGGGCGGCGCCCGACCGGCCCCCACCGCCGGGGCTGCGCGAGGCCGACGGGGTGCCGTCGGGCAGCTCGATGTGCACCGGCGGGCGGCCCTTGCCGTCGCCGCCGGGGGCCTGCACGGTGCAGCCGGTCAGCGCGGCCAGCACCGCGACCGCCGCCGCTGTCGCTCTCCCCACGCCCGCAGTACGCACACGCCCCCCGCCGTCCCGCCGGTCCGCCCGGATGTCACCTGAGATGTTCCCCGGGCGTGACCCGCCGCGAACCAGGGGGCATGGTGGTGAGCGAGGTCACTGCTTCCGGGAGGCATCACACCATGGCGCGCGAGTCGGAGTCGGGACTGCCGATCGAGCCGGTCTACGGACCGCAGGCCCTGCGGGGCTGGGATCCGGCCGAGAAGCTGGGGGAGCCCGGGGCGTACCCGTACACGCGGGGTGTGTACCCGACGATGTACACGGGCCGGCCCTGGACGATGCGCCAGTACGCCGGTTTCGGCACGGCCGCCGAGTCCAACGCGCGGTACCGGCAGCTGATCGCGCACGGCACCACCGGGCTGTCGGTCGCCTTCGACCTGCCCACGCAGATGGGCCACGACTCCGACGCCCCCCTCGCGCACGGCGAGGTCGGCAAGGTGGGCGTGGCGATCGACTCGATCGAGGACATGCGGGTGCTGTTCGGCGGGATCCCGCTGGAGCGGGTCTCGACGTCGATGACGATCAACGCCCCGGCGGCGGTGCTGCTGCTCCTGTACCAACTGGTGGCGGAGGAGCAGGGCGTCAGGCCCGAGCAGTTGACCGGCACGATCCAGAACGACGTGCTGAAGGAGTACATCGCCCGCGGCACCTACATCTTCCCGCCCAAGCCGTCGCTGCGCCTGACCGCGGACATCTTCCGCTACTGCGGGTCGGAGCTGCCGCGGTGGAACACGATCTCCATCTCCGGCTACCACATGGCCGAGGCGGGCGCCTCGCCCGTGCAGGAGATCGCCTTCACCCTGGCCAACGGCATCCAGTACGTGCGCACGGCGGTGGCGGCGGGGATGGACGTGGACGACTTCGCCCCGCGCCTGTCGTTCTTCTTCGTCGCGCGCACCACGCTGCTGGAGGAGGTCGCCAAGTTCCGTGCCGCGCGCCGCATCTGGGCCCGGGTGATGAGGGAGGAGTTCGGCGCGCGCAACCCCAAGTCGCTGATGCTGCGCTTCCACACCCAGACCGCCGGTGTGCAGCTGACGGCCCAGCAGCCGGAGGTGAACCTGGTGCGCGTGTCGGTGCAGGCGCTGGCCGCGGTCCTGGGCGGCACCCAGTCGCTGCACACCAACTCCTTCGACGAGGCCATCGCCCTGCCCACCGACAAGTCCGCCCGCCTGGCCCTGCGCACCCAGCAGGTCCTGGCCCACGAGACCGACGTCACGGCCACCGTCGACCCGTTCGCCGGCTCCTACGTCATGGAGAGCCTGACCGACGACGTGGAGGCGGCGGCGCTGGACCTGATGGACCGGGTCGAGGAACTGGGCGGGGCGGTCGAGGCCATCGAACGCGGCTTCCAGAAGGGCGAGATCGAGCGCAACGCCTACCGCATCGCCCAGGAGACCGACTCCGGCGAGCGGGTCGTGGTCGGCGTCAACCGCTTCCAGCTCGACGAGGAGGAGCCCTACGAGCCGCTGCGGGTCGACCCGGCCATCGAGGCCCGGCAGGCCGAACGCCTCGCCGCCCTGCGCGCCGAACGCGACCGGCAGGCCGTCGACACCGCCCTCGCCGCCCTGCGGAAGGCCGCCGAGGGCGACGACAACGTCCTGTACCCGATGAGGGAGGCGCTGCGGGCCAGGGCGACGGTGGGCGAGGTGTGCGGCGCGCTGCGCGAGGTGTGGGGGGCGTACGTCCCGTCGGACGCCTTGTGAGCGCCGCCGGAGGCCCGGCAGCACCCGGTCCGCAGGCCGGGACCGCGTGCGACACTCCCTTCCATGTTCGGTGTCATCGATCTGCCCACCTACCTGGCGGGCCTCGTCCTGATCATCCTGCTGCCCGGCCCCAACTCGCTGTACGTGCTGTCCGTGGCCGCCCGTCGCGGTGTGCGTTCCGGGTACACCGCCGCCGCGGGCGTGTGGTGCGGGGACGCGGTGCTCATGACGTTGTCAGCGGCCGGGGTGGCCTCGCTGCTGCAGGCGAACGCCGTGCTGTTCGGGATCGTGAAGTACGCGGGGGCCGGCTATCTGACGTGGCTGGCGGTCGGCATGCTGCGGGCCGCCTGGGGCATGTGGCGCACGCGCGGGGAGCGGGCCTCCGGTGGCGAGGCCGTCGCGCCAGCCGGGGAGCGGCCCTTCCGGCGCGCCCTCGTCGTCAGCCTGTTCAACCCCAAGGCGATCCTGTTCTTCGTCGCCTTCTTCGTGCAGTTCGTGGACCCGGCCTACGCCTACCCGGCGCTGTCCTTCGTCGTCCTGGGCGTCCTCGCCCAGCTCGCCAGCGTGCTGTACCTCAGCGCGCTGATCTTCGGCGGCACCCGCCTGGCCGCGGCCTTCCGGCGCCGCAGGCTCCTGTCGGCCGGGGCGACCTCGGCGGCGGGCGCCCTGTTCCTGGGGTTCGCGGTGAAGCTGTCGCTGGCGGGTTCGTGAGAGCGCGCCTCCGGCCGCCAGAGGCCCAAGTGGGCCAGCCGACCGGCGACCCGGCCGCTCAACACCGCCTGCCCGCCCTCGCCCGGCTTCGCATCGCGATGGCTACGGCATGGACGAACGCGCCCGCCTGATGGCCGACTGATGGCCGACTACCCCGGCGTCACCGCCGCTTCGCGCGGGCCCGCCGCACGGCCCGGGTGACCACGGGCGGCAGCAGGTCCTTGGCGAGCCGGCGGGCCCGGGACGGGGCGGGGCGGGCCGAGCGCGCGGCACGGGGCTCGGCGGCCTCGGCGGGGGCCTGCGCGGGGACGGGCGCCACGTAGTGCCGGGAGGTCGGGAAGGGCGGCGGCTTCATCCCCCGGGAACGGGTCCGGATCAGCCGGTGCCCGGCCGCCTCCTGCACGCTCAGACCGACGTCCGTGCGCTGGCGCAGCATGTCCAGCAGGTCCTCCTGGAGCGGCTCGGGGTCGCCCCAGGTGCCGTACAGCTTCTGCGTGCTGAGGCACACCGGCCGCAGACCGCGGTTGAGCACGGCTTCCCAGGCGGCCACCGAGACGCCCGGCGTGTGCTCGGAACGGAAGTCGTCGAGGACCACGAGGCCCCCGGGCCGCAGGATGTCGCGGGCCGCGCCGATGTCGCCGTACACGTGCTCGTACAGGTGCGAGGCGTCGACGTGGACGAAGCGGCAGCTGCCCGGCGCCACCTTCTCGGACACCACCGAGCTGGGGGCGGCGATCACCGTCGGCAGGGTGTCGTGGAAGGAGAGGTAGTTCCGCTCGAAGGCCTGCCGGGTCAGCGAGGAGTACGACTGCGCCGCCTCCGCCTGGTTGGCCCCGTCCGGGGCGTCCCCCTCGAACAGGTCGCAGACCGTGAACGTCTCGCCGGGCTGCAGGTGCCGGCCGAGCAGGATGGCGCTCTTGCCCATGTAGACGCCGAGCTCCAGCAGGTCGCCGTGGATCCCTCGCTGCCGCTGCCACTCCAGGAACCAGGTGAACAGCATCTGGTCCAGCGGCGGGAACCAGCCCGGGACGTCCGCCAGTTCGCCGGGGTTCTTGTCGGTCGCTTGTGCGTTGGTCATGAGACGAGCCTTCTCTGTGAGCGTTGCCCGAACCGACGGTCAGGTGAACGGCCCGTGCACCTCAGCGGGCCTTGGCCAGCAGCTCCCGCAGCCGTGGCGTCAGCGGCCTCTCCACATACTTGTGCAGCAACCACGCCAGCAGCAGCATTGACGCCACCGTCAGGGCGAAAGTCACCGCCGATGGCAGCGCCAGGCCGCGGTGCAGGGCGTGGATCACCACCCAGCCGAGGTGCTCGTGGACCAGGTAGAACGGGTACGTCAGCGCCCCCGCCACCGTCAGCCAGCGCCAGTTCGCCCAGCGCAGCCGGCCCAGCGCTATCGCCGCGACCGCCACGAAGCCGAAGGTGACGACGAGCACGATGCCGAGCGAGGAGCGGTACGAGAAGCCGCCCGCCCCGGGCGCGTGCCACAGGCCCTGCACCGCGTAGTGCTGTCCGATCAGCCAGCTCACGGCCACGATGCCCCAGCCGTAGACGTCCCGCCGGTCGAGGTGGACGAGGTAGAGACCGACCCCGCCGATGAAGAAGGGGGCGTACTCCGGCATCAGGACGATGTCGAGCAGCGGCATGTGCGCGTTGTCGGCGATCACCGCGGCCAGCGTCCAGCCCGCGCAGAACAGGATCACCCGGCGCCGGGTGGCCCCGGGCAGCACCACGCACAGCGCGAACAGGGCGTAGAAGCGGACCTCCGCCCACAGCGTCCAGCACACCCCGAGCACCCGGTCCGCGCCGAGCGGCATCTGCAGCATGGTGAGGTTCACCAGCGCGTCGCTCGGCGACACCGCCCGGTAGGCGACCACGGGCAGCGCGAAGACGGCCGTCACGAGCAGGACCGCCACCCAGTAGGCGGGCAGCAGCCGGGAGGCGCGGGAGGCGAAGAACGACTTCAGCGGCCGGCCCCAGCCGCTCATGCAGATCACGAACCCGCTGATCACGAAGAACACCTGGACGCCGAGGCAGCCGTAGGCGAGGAACTCGTGCAGCGTGGGGAACTGGAGCTTCGGCGAGGAGCCCCAGGCCTCGGCGACCTCGCCGTCGCGCCCGCCGTAGTGGTACGCCGCGACCATCAGCGCGGCCACCAGCCGCAGGCCGTCGAGGGCGCGCAGGCGGCCCGCGGACTTCTCCCGCCGCCGTGGGACGGTCGTGGCGCCCGGGGGTTCGACCAGCACGGCGACGGGCTGGGGCTTACGGGGGCTGACGACCGTCTCGGTCACGCTGGAAACCTCTGTGTGGCTCGTATGTCCTTTACCTGGGCCGCCTGGGGGCGGGCAGGGCGCCTGTCACCCTAGGACGGGAATTGACGGAATTCAGTTCGAAGGTGACAGGCTTCGCCTGCCGGTTCCCACGGGTTCATCTGGATGTCGCCGCGACCGGGCTCCGGGCACATCTTCTTCAGCGGCGCACCGCCTTGTTGCGCAGCGCCCGCGCCCGCCGCACCACCCGGCGCGCCGTGGAATTGCGCGGCAGGAACGCCAGCCGCTGCGGGATTCCCCCGGGCAGTCCGAGCGAGGTGAGACGGCGCTTCTTGAAGTAGCGCCGGGTACGCGGGCCGAGGTGCCGGGCGAGGAACCGCTCGGCCTCTCCCCGCAGCTCCGGGTAGATCTGCGGCTGCATGGTGAAACCGACGGCGGTGAGCAGCCCGGGCAGGCGCTCGGCGGGCAGCACGTCACCCTCCTCGCCGCTCTCCAGGTCGGGCAGCAGGGCGTCCGCCAGGGTGGTGGGCACGCGGTTGCTGTTCTGGTAGGGCGTCAGCCGCTCCAGCAGCAGCTCGGTGCCGATGCGGGCGACCGGCAGGTCGTAGAGGACCGAGGCCGTGAACAGGGCGGTGGAGAAGCAGCCGACGACCAGCGCGGGCCGGGCGCGGTCGAAGAGGACCTCGGCGAGGACGGGCGTGTCCAGCACGGTGAGGTCGACGCCGAGCTTCTCGGCCTCGGTCTCCAGGGCGCGGCTGTAGCGGGCCGGGGCGGTCGGGTGGGGCTTGAAGACGACCGTGCGGTGGCCGCGGGCGACGGCGCCCCGCATCATCCGCACGTGCAGGTCCTCCTCCTCCTCGGGGGAGAGGATGTTCAGCGCCGACAGGTACTGGCCGAGCAGCAGCGCCGAGCCGTCGGGCAGGGCGGGCAGCTCGGGCACGGTCTCGGTGACCTCGCCCAGCACCTTCAGGAACGCGGGCGTGGGCACCAGGTGGGCCGGCACCCCGAACTCGGTCAGCAGCAGCGGCGTGAGCCCCGGCACCAGGTCCAGGTGGAGCAGCCGCCGCACACGGGTGCCGACCAGCGGGTCGAGCTTGTTGCGCGTGGGGCCGTAGCTCATCAGGCCGTCGGCGTAGACGTCGATCGGGGCGTCGGTGAACAGCTGGGCCACCGTGAGCGCGGGCGCCACCTGGATGGACTCCAGGACCAGGCCGACGTGGTCGTCGCCGAGGCCCCACAGCATCCGCAGGTAGCGCTCGAAGAGCGGGACGTCGTCGGCGCGCGGGGTCCAGGCCCCGGGGTGGAAGGGGCGGATGGCCTCGTTCCAGGACAGCACGTCGTCGAAGTGCTCGCGCAGCGGCGCGAAGCCCGGCATCTCGTCGAGCGCCGGGGTGGTCTCCGGGGTCGCGGAGTTGTTGAACACCAGCAGCACCCGGCGGTCCGGCTCCTCGAAGAGGTCCGAGTCGATCGCGGCGGCCAGGGTGGCCACGCCGTACAGCGTCGAGGCGCAGAAGATCTGAGTGGTCCCGGGCATCAGGCGGCCGCTCCCGTCGTGGTCACCCGGCGGCGCAGCCGCCGCAGCTTGGACGCGCGGTCCATGTCCATGGCCTCCAGTGCGTCACGGAGCGCGTCCTGCGGCATGCGCTTGATGGCCGCCGCGCTCATCGACCGCAGCTGCCTCGCCACGGCCGGTTCGAACCTGTCTTCGTTGGAGAGGTGGTGGGCGATGATCGCGCAGTAGGTCCGCACCGCCTTGGGCAGCAGCCGGTCGGCCTCCCGGTCCGCGGCCGTCTCCTCGATCACCTGGTCGAAGGCGCGGATGAAGTCCAGCTGGCGGACGTCGCCGATCTGGGTGAGCGACGAGGCGACCCCGCGCCGGTAGAACACGCCCAGCAGGCTGATCACGGCGAACGACTCCGCCTCCCGGTGCAGCTTCCAGATCCACGGCCGGTCCTCGGCCGTGCGCAGTCCGTCGGTGAAGTGGAGCAGCCCCTTGTCGACGAGCCGGCGGTGATAGGCGCCGGCCCAGGCGTAGGCGTAGTCCACGGAGGTGGAGCGGTGGGCGGGCAGGATCGCCTCCCGCGGGTCGAACGGCTCCCAGCGGCGGCCGACCGGGACCCGGTGCACCGAACGCGCGCGGGCGGTGGCCTGCACGTGGTCGGTGCGCACGAAGTCGCACCCCAACCGGTCCATGGCGGACACCAGTTCGGTGAGGTAGCCGGGGGCCAGCCAGTCGTCACCGTCCAGGAAGGTCAGGTACTCGCCCTGCGCCGCGTCCAGGCCGGTGTTGCGGGCGGTGGCGAGGCCGCCGTTCTTCTCGTGTCGGATGTAACGCACCCGCGCGACATCCGAAAGCTCCTCGGCCGCCCGTTCGAGAATGGTCGGGGTTCCATCCTTGGAATGGTCGTCGACCAGGATGAACTCGAAATCGCGGTCGGCGTTCAGCCGAAGGCTTCTGAGGGTGTCCGGGGCATATTGCTGCACGTTGTAGAACGGCACGATCACGGAAAGCTTAGGCACCCGCAAAACGTTAGGAGCCCGCCCGGCAGCGCAACTTTCCGGTGAACGTACACCGGGTGAACTCCGTGTGTCAGAACGGTGCACCCCGTGTACTTCCCGCTTTCCCGCGGGCCAGTTCGGCTCCCGGAGGGGTGTTGTTAACTTTTCGTTGAGTCGCGGTTCCGCCATACCTAGGATTCGCTTCCTAGCGTCTTCGACGTGCCAGCAAGTACACCGAAGCGCCCGCGCATCGCGGTTCTCGCGGACTCCGACACCCGATGGAAATGGGGTGCGTTGACCGCGCACCGCATCGCCCCGGGACCGTCCATGGAAACCGGAGCGCGCGAGGGCGCGCAAGTCGCCCCCGTCCTCGACGGATTCCTGCTGCGCGGCCGGGCCACGCCCACCCCGCGCCAGCTCCGGGAAGTGGGCGTGCGCGCCGACTCGCTGCGGGAGGTCACCGCGGTCGAGTTCCTGCGCGTCATGACCGAGGAGTCCTACGACGTCCTCGTGCTGTCCCTGGTGGGCGGCGGTGTGCAGGCGATGCTGCACGGGCTCGTGCGGGCCTGGGAGGGCCGCACCTCACGTCCCGTCGTCGTCACCGGTTACGTCGGCGTCGTCTACGAGAAGCTCGCCGACGGCCTGCTGCTGCGGCACGGCGCGGACCTCGTCCTCGCCAACTCCCGCCAGGACGCGGACCGTTTCCGGGCCGTGTACGAGGGAGTGGGCGCCGACGCCTCGTCGGTGACGGAGGTGGCCCTGCCCTTCCTCGGCGGCGCGCCGTACGAGGGCGAACACGACCCCTCTGCCAAGCAAGGGCGCAGGCCCTACACGGTCGTCTTCGCCGCCCAGCCCTCGGTGCCCGAGAGCCGCAAGGACCGTACGTACCTGCTGAACCGGCTGGTGCAGCACGCCCGCCGGCACCCCGAGCGCGAGGTGCTGCTGAAGCTGCGCTCCAAGCCGGGCGAACACACCACCCACATCGAGGAGCTGCCGTACCAGAAGCTGGTGCAGCGCCTCGATCCGCCGGCCAACTTCCGTCTGGTGTACGGCAACATGGGCGAGGTCCTGGACCGGACCGACCTGCTGGTGACGGTCAGCTCCACGGCCGCCCTGGAGTCGCTGCACCGCCGCATCCCCACGGTCGTCCTCACCGACCTGGGCGTGCGCGAGTCGCTCGGCAACCACCACTTCGTGGGCTCCGGCTGCCTCGCCTCCTGGAACCAGCTCGACGCCGGGCACCGCCCCGTACCCGACGAGGAGTGGGTCTCCCGGCAGGGCGTCGCCGCCGACGGTTCCTACGACTCGGCCTTCGACGCGGCCCGCGAACGGATCGCCGAGCTGCTCGGCCGGCCCGGCGGCCTGCCCCCGCTGGCCCCGTACTACACCCCCGCCACCGCGCCCGGCTATCTGCCCGGGATCCTCGCCCGCCACCACCTCGGCCCCGACGGCACGCCGCTGCCCGGCGCGCCCGCCGCCGACCGGGAGCCCGGACCGGTCCGGCAGATCGTGCGCCGGGCGGCGCGCGGCGCCTACCGGCACGGCGTGCAGCGCGTGGCGCCCGTCATCCGGCGGATGGGGGAGCTGTGAGCCGCCCCGAGACCCCTGCCCAAGGAGTAGAGCCCATGTCCCGACCGGAAGCCGGCCAAGGCGCCTCCGTGCGCCGCGTGCTGGCGGTGATCCCCGCACGCGGCGGCTCCAAGGGCGTGCCCGCGAAGAACCTCCTGCCCGTCGGCGGCGTGCCGCTGGTGGCGCGGGCGGTCCGCGAGTGCCGGGCCGCCCGGCTGGTGACTGACGTGGTGGTCTCCACCGACGACCAGGCCATCGCGGCCGCCGCCCGCCAGGCCGGTGCCGAGGTGGTGCTGCGCCCGGCCGCCATCGCCGGTGACACCGCCACCTCCGAGGCCGCCGTCCTGCACGCCATGGACGCCCACGAGGCCCTGCACGGGGCGCCGGTGGACGTGGTCCTGCTCGTGCAGTGCACCAGCCCGTTCCTGATCCGCGAGGACATCGACGGGGTCGTCGCCGCGATCGCCGGGAACGGCGCCGACACCGCCGTCACCGTCGCGCCCTTCCACGGGTTCATCTGGCGCGACGCCGACGACGAGGCCGCCGCCGGTTCCGTCGCGGAGCCCGACGCCGCGGTGGGCGGCGGCTACGGCGTCAACCACGACAAGTCCTTCCGGCCCCGCCGCCAGGACCGCCCCCAGGACCTGCTGGAGACCGGCGCCGCCTACGCCATGGAGGCGACCGGCTTCCGCGAGCACCGCCACCGCTTCTTCGGCCGCACCGAACTGGTCCGCACGGACCCGGCGCGCGTGCTGGAGATCGACGACCCGCACGACCTCGCCCGCGCCCGGGCCCTCGCGCCGCTGTTCGACGCGGACCGGCCCGGCGCCCTCCCGACCGCCGACGACATCGACGCGGTCGTCCTCGACTTCGACGGCACCCAGACCGACGACCGGGTGCTCGTCGACTCCGACGGACGGGAGTTCGTCTCCGTGCACCGCGGGGACGGACTCGGCATCGCGGCCCTCCGCAGGAGCGGCCTGAAGATGCTGATCCTGTCCACGGAACAGAACCCTGTGGTCGCCGCCCGGGCACGGAAGCTCAAGCTCCCGGTGCTGCACGGCATCGACCGCAAGGACCTCGCGCTGAAGCAGTGGTGCGAGGAGCAGGGCATCGCGCCGGAGCGCGTGCTCTACGTCGGCAACGACGTCAATGACCTCCCGTGCTTCGCCCTCGTGGGCTGGCCCGTGGCGGTCGCGAGCGCCCACGACGTCGTGCGCGGCGCCGCACGCGCGGTCACCACCGTCCCCGGCGGCGACGGCGCGATCCGAGAGATCGCCAGCTGGATCCTCGGCCCCTCTCTCGATTCCCTCACCAAGTAAGGACATCTCCTGCCATGAGCACCAACTCCCGTATCCGCCAGTTCGGTTCGCGCGAGGTCGGCCCGGGCCGTCCGGTCTACATCTGCGGTGAGATCGGCATCAACCACAACGGCGAGCTGGAGAACGCGTTCAAGCTGATCGACGCCGCCGCCGAGGCCGGCTGCGACGCCGTCAAGTTCCAGAAGCGCACGCCGGAGATCTGCACCCCGCGCGACCAGTGGGACATCGAGCGCGACACCCCCTGGGGCCGGATGACCTACATCGACTACCGCCACCGCGTGGAGTTCGGCGAGGACGAGTACCGCGCCATCGACGACTACTGCAAGTCGAAGAACATCGACTGGTTCGCCTCCCCGTGGGACACCGAGGCCGTCGCCTTCCTGGAGAAGTTCGACGTCCCCGCCCACAAGGTCGCCTCCGCCTCCCTCACCGACGACGAGCTGCTGCGCGCCCTGCGCGCCACCGGCCGCGCGGTGATCCTCTCCACCGGCATGTCGACGCCGAAGCAGATCCGCCACGCGGTGGAGGTCCTCGGCTCGGACAACATCCTGATGTGCCACGCCACGTCGACCTACCCGGCCAAGGCCGAGGAGCTCAACCTGCGCGTGATCAACACCCTGCAGCAGGAGTACCCGAACGTCCCGATCGGCTACTCGGGCCACGAGACCGGCCTGCAGACCACCCTCGCCGCGGTCGCCCTGGGCGCCACCTTCGTCGAGCGCCACATCACCCTCGACCGCGCCATGTGGGGCTCGGACCAGGCCGCCTCCGTCGAGCCGCAGGGCCTGACCCGCCTGGTCCGCGACATCCGCACCATCGAGGCCTCCCTCGGCGACGGCGTCAAGAAGGTCTACGAGTCCGAGCTGGGCCCGATGAAGAAGCTGCGCCGCGTCACCGGCGTGGTCGCCGAGGCGGAGATCGCCACGGCCGCGGGCGAGCCGGTCGGCGTCTGAGCACCCACCCCACCACCCCCTTACGACGGGACGGTCGTACGTCGATGAGCCCCCGCGCCGGGAACGCCGGCCCCCACACTCTCGCCTTCGTCGAGAGCCCGGTACAGCTGCTCAACGTGCTGGAGTGGGCGCACGCGCACGCGCCCGGCGTGGGGCTCACCCTCGTGGTGCTGTCGCCCGTCGACCCGATGACGCGCGGCCAGCTGCGGCGGATGTCCGACCTGGCCCGCGAGGAGGGGCACGAGGTCCGCTGGGAGGAGGCCCGCGGCGGGGCCCTGGCGCCCTTCCAGACCATCGGCGGCCTGGCCGGCCTGCTCCGCAGGGCGCGCCGCGTCGTGCTGGGGGACCCCTTCTCCCGCTACGTCCAGCTGCTGCTGACCATCACCCGCGCCCGTGACCTGGTCGTCGTCGACGACGGCACGGCGACGATGGAGTTCGTCGGGCAGCTGGCCCGCGGTGAACGCCTGGTGCGCTGGCACCGCAAGGGCGGCCGTCCCGGCCCGCGGGACGTCCTCTTCGCGCCGGTGTCCGCCTCGGCGCGCCGCCGCCTGACCCCGGGCGACAGCCGCCGCATCGAGATCTTCTCGTCCATGCCGATGGAGCAGACCCCGCCGGGCGTGACGGTCCGCGCCAACGCCTTCGCCTGGACCCGGGCCCGCTTCGGCCCGCCGCGCCTGACCAAGGGCGCGGACCTGGTGGGCACGTCCCTGGTGGAGACGGGCGTGGTGGACGACGGCCGCTACCTGGAGGCCGTCCGCGCCCTGGCGAAGGCCCACGGCGCCACGCGCTACTTCGCCCACCGCCGCGAGAGCACCGACAAACTGCACCGCCTCGCCGTCGAGACGGGTCTGGAGATCGTCCGCCCCGAGCTCCCACTGGAACTGATCGCCCGCCGCGGCCCCATCGGCCGCACGATCCTCAGCTTCCCCTCCACGGTCGTCCACACCCTGCCGCTCGCCCTGTCCGGCACGGAGGTCCGCGTCGCCGTCTGCGACATCGACCGGGCCTGGCTGACCGAACACGCCTCGCCCCGCGCCCAGGGCTTCCTCTCCGGCGTCACGGGCACGGCCCGCGAGGCCCACGGCCTGACCACGGCGGCCCCGACGGACCCGCCCGCCCGTCCGGGCACCGAGTCCCCCGGGGACCGGACCGGCCCGCCGGACACGGCCGGCACGGCGACCTTCGTGACCATGCCGAGCCCGGCGACGGGGACGGCAGGGGCGCCGGGGACGGTGGCCGCGGGCTAGGCGGCGGCCGCACCGCCCGGGCCTGCGGAACGCCGGCGCCGGTCGTTCACCGTGCCCGGTCGGCTGTTCCCGGCTTGCGGGCCAGCAAGAACGCGCGCGGCAGCCGCTCCTCCTCCAGCGGCTCCCGTACGACCCGGGCGTAGAGCTCCAGCCCCGCCTCCCGCAGCCGGTCGGCCACGGAATCCGGAGTGCGCCAGTAGCAGTCGAGCGAGATCTCCTGCCCGTAGCGCTCGGTCAGACGGCGGTGCCCGTCCGCCGGGCCGGACTGGAAGGCGAGCAGTACGGGCGCGCCGGGTACCAGGACGCGGTGGAACTCCGCGAGGACCGGCGGCAGGTGATCGTCGGGCACATGGATGATCGAGTAGAGCGCGACGACGCCCCCGAGCGACGCGTCCGGCAGGTCCAGCGCGGTCATCGAACCGACGTGGAACCGCAGGTCCGGGTGGGCCCGCCGGGCCAGGGCCACCATGCGGGGCGACAGGTCCACCCCGAACACCGGCAGTCCGAGGTCGCGCAGCCGGGCCGTCACGTACCCGGGGCCGCTGCCGAGGTCGGCGACCGGGGGCCGCGCCGCCCCGCAGGTCGCTCCGGCCAGCGCCGCGAACGCCGTGAGCAGCGCGCCCTCCAGGGGTCTGCCGGCCAGGCTGTCCGGGTGCTCGGCGGCATAGGCCTCGGCGACGGCGTCGTACGAGGCCCGCGTCGGGTCCAGGTACTCGGGGCTGTCGGCGCGCACGGGGCGCACCCTATCGGCGCACGCGTCCGGCAGATGAACGCGCCCGTGTTCGGCGCGCAGGGCGTGGTATCCGTGAAGGAGGATGGACGGATACCGAGACTCCGAGTCGGGTGTGGCCGAAGTCACATCGAGTGGTCGCGATGGCCGACTCGGGCTGAAAGGCGGGCGAGTTTACCCATCTCCATCGATAGCCATGCGTCCGGCAGTCATATTTTCTTCCCCTAACGGGTTGAAGTTTTGTTGATCCAGGGTCGGGCGACCACCCCGGCGCCCTACCCTTCAAAGGGTGAAGCCACTGATGTCACTGGAGTCCGAGGTCGACCTTCCCGCGGGAGCCGTGCTTCCCGGATCGCTTCCCGACGCCCTGCGTGCCGAGCTCATCGCGTTCCGGCGCGACCTGCACATGCACCCGGAGCTCGGCAACCAGGAGTTCCGCACGACCGCGGCGATCAAGGAGCGGCTGGAGAGGGCCGGGCTCAAGCCGCGCGTCCTCCCGGTCGGGACGGGACTCGTCTGTGACATCGGCGTACCGGGCGAGCAGTGGGACGGCGGTCCCAGCATGCTCGCCCTGCGGGCCGACATCGACGGCCTGCCCATCCCGGACACCAAGTCGGACTGCCCGTACCGCTCGACCGTGCCCGACCGCGCGCACGCCTGCGGCCACGACGTGCACACCACCGTCGTCCTCGGCGCCGGTCTCGTCCTCGCCGAGCTGCACAAGCGCGGCCAACTGCCCCGCCCCGTCCGGCTGATCTTCCAGCCGGCCGAGGAGGTGCTGCCCGGCGGCGCCGCCGACGCCATCAAGTGCGGGGCGCTGGAAGGCGTCGGCGCGATCATCGCCGTGCACTGCGACCCCCGGGTCGACGCCGGGCGGATCGGGCTGCGCGAGGGTCCCATCACCTCCGCCTGCGACCGGCTGGAGATCGGCCTCGACGGCCCGGGCGGCCACACCGCGCGCCCGCACCTGACGACCGACCTGGTCACCGCGGCGGCCCGCGTGGTCACCGACGTGCCCGCCCTGGTCGGCCGGCGCTTCGACAGCCGCAGCGGGCTCGCCATCACCTGGGGCCGCATCGAGTCGGGCCACGCGCCGAACGTCATCCCGCAGCACGCCGAGCTGTCCGGCACCGTGCGCTGCCTGGACATCGAGGCGTGGCGGCAGGCCCCGGACGTGGTGGTCGCGGCGATCGACGAGATCGCCAACCTGCACCGGGCCAAGTCGGAGATCAACTACGTGCGCGGCGTCCCGCCCGTCGTCAACGAGCCCGGCGTGACCGAGCTGCTGCGCGACGCGATGATCGCCCGGCGCGGGGTCGACTCCGTCGTGGGCACCGAGCAGAGCCTCGGCGGCGAGGACTTCTCCTGGTACCTGGAGCACGTGCCCGGCGCGATGGCCCGACTGGGCGTACGCGTCCCCGGCGAGCGCCAGATCCGCGACCTCCACCAGGGCGACTTCGACGTCGACGAGTCGGCGATCACGGTGGGTGTCGAACTGTTCACCGCGGCGGCCCTGGTCAACGGCCTGCGGTAGACCCCTCGGGGCGCGGGGAACTGCGCGACAGGCCACGACGGCGCCGCACCGGAACGACGACGCAAGCCCCTACTGCGGCCCCCGGTTGCGCCCCGCGCACCCCGGGGGCAGCCTGGTGCGCGTGACGAGCAGGCACGCGCCGTGTCCCCGAGTACACCTTTCGACCCCGTTCGATCCCGTGGTTCACAAGGGCGTAACCGGCCATCGGCACGAATGGATAACGGCCCCGCGGCGACCCGTTCCCAGGAGTGTCTACGCGCGTTAATGTGCGCCGAACTGAGCACCCGCTGCGGAGCTTCGGAGAATGGGGAACTTCAGATGCGTCGGATTTCGAAACTGACCCGCGTCGCGGTGGGGGTCGCGTCGCTGGGCCTCGTCGCCACGGCCTGTGGCGGCACCAGCAGTGACAGCGGTGACAGCGACAGCAGCGACCGCGGCGTCGCCATCGCCTACGACGTCGGCGGCAAGGGTGACCAGTCCTTCAACGACGCCGCCTTCGCCGGCCTGACCAAGGCCAAGGACGAGTTCGGCTACAAGACGGCCGACATCGAGCCCACCGAGGGCGAGACGGACGCCGACAAGGAGCAGCGCCTCGCCTCGCTGGCGAAGCAGGGCTACAACCCGGTCATCGGCGTCGGCTTCGCCTACGGCCCGGCCATGAAGGCCGTCGCCTCCAAGTACCCGAAGACCACCTTCGGCATCGTGGACTCGGTCGTCGAGGGCAAGAACGTCGCCTCCCTCGTCTTCGCCGAGGAGCAGGCCTCCTACCTCGCCGGTGTCGCCGCCGCCAAGGCCACCAAGAGCGACGTCGTCGGCTTCGTGGGCGGGGTGGACATCCCGCTGATCCACAAGTTCGAGGCCGGCTACAAGCAGGGTGTCGAGGACACCAAGCCCGGCGTGAAGGTGCTGTCGCAGTACCTCACCCAGACGGCCGAGGAAGGCGGCTTCTCCAGCCCGGACAAGGGCAAGGCCGCCGCCGAGGGCCAGATCGAGAAGAAGGCCGACGTGCTCTACGCGGCGGCCGGTCTGTCCGGGCAGGGCGTGATCGAGGCCGCCGCCAAGGCGAAGGTCTGGGCGATCGGCGTCGACTCCGACCAGTACAAGCAGGCCGCTCTCGCGCCGTACAAGAACTACATCCTCACGTCCGCGCTCAAGGACGTCGGCGGAGCGGTCTACGCGCTGGCCAAGTCGGTCCAGGACGACAAGCCGCTGACCGGCACGCAGACCTTCGACCTGAAGGTCGACGGCGTCGGCCTGTCCGAGTCGAATCCCGAGTTCGCCAAGGTCGCGGGCCTGAAGGAGGCCGTCGACAAGGCGAAGCAGGGCATCGACGACGGCACCATCAAGGTGAGGACCGAGTAACACGCCCGCGCAGGGCACCGGAGCGGGCGGGCACCCCAGGGGTGTCCGCCCGCTCCGTGCTTCCCGCCCGCGGATCACCCAGCGCCACCCCGCGTTTGCGGTCGGCAACACCCGGACCGTGGCCCGGTGGTGGCTTGGCCACGGGCCTATAACAAGGTGGACAGAAGGGGTTTTCAGGCAGGTCTACGCGCGTTAATCTGCGGCGAAGCCAGCGCTGAAGCTGAATCGTCCCGGCGCTGTGCGACCTCGGTTGTACGACAGGAGCACCCACACATGCGCCGGATTTCCCGGATCACGGTCGCAGGCGCAGCGACCGCCTCCCTGGCCCTCGCGCTCTCCGCCTGCGGCGGCACCTCGACCTCCGCCGGGTCGTCGGACTCGAAGGGCGACAAGGGCCTCGCCATCGCGTACGACGTCGGCGGCAAGGGCGACCAGTCCTTCAACGACGCGGCCTACGCGGGCCTGGAGCAGGCGAAGAAGGAGTTCGGGTACCAGACGGCCGACGTGGAGCCCACCGAGGGTGAGACGGACGCCGACAAGGAGCAGCGCCTCGCCTCGCTGGCGAAGCAGGGCTACAACCCGGTCATCGGTGTCGGCTACGCCTACGCCTCGGCCATCAAGGGCGCCTCCGAGAAGTTCCCGGACACCACCTTCGGCATCGTCGACGACGCCACCATCAACGCCAAGAACGTCGCCGACCTGGTCTTCAGCGAGGAGCAGGCCTCCTACCTGGCCGGTGTCGCCGCCGCCAAGAGCACCAAGTCGAACGTCGTCGGCTTCGTGGGCGGCGTGGACATCCCGCTGATCCACAAGTTCCAGGCGGGCTTCGAGCAGGGCGTCAAGGACACGAACCCGAAGGTCAAGGTCCTCTCCCAGTACCTCACCCAGACGGCGGAGGAGGGCGGCTTCTCCAGCCCGGACAAGGGCAAGACGGCCGCCGAGGGCCAGATCGAGAAGAAGGCCGACGTGGTCTACGCGGCCGCCGGTCTGTCCGGTCAGGGCGTGATCGAGGCCGCCGCCGCCAACAAGGTGTGGGCGATCGGCGTCGACTCCGACCAGTACCAGCAGGAAGCCCTCGCCAAGTACAAGGACTCGATCCTGACCTCGGCGATGAAGGACGTCGCCAAGGCGGTGTACAACCTGGCGAAGTCGGTCGAGGACGGCAAGCCCGAGACCGGTATCGTTCGTGGCGATCTGAAGACCGGCGAGGTGAGCCTGTCGAACTCCAACCCGAAGTTCGCGGACGACGCCGAGCTCCAGGAAGCCATCAAGACGGCCAAGGAGAAGATCATCAGCGGCGAGATCAAGGTCAAGAGCAGCTGACGAGCGACTGCCTCGAAGCAGGCGGTAACCCCCGGGGTTGCGTCCGCTCGACGGGGTACGGGGAGCCGCTCCCCGTGCCCCGTCGCCGCGGGGTGCCGGCCCCTCTGTATGCCGTAGGGGCGCTACGCGCGTAGACGGCCCCCGTCCCCAGGAGAGTGCGCCATCAACGCGTCCAGCAGCCCTCCGGCCGGAGCGGCGGTCAACGAATCGGTGACCGCCGTCGAGCTCGCCGGGATCACCAAGCGTTTCCCCGGTGTCGTGGCCAACCACGACATCCACCTCACCGTCCGCAAGGGCACCGTGCACGCCCTCGTCGGCGAGAACGGCGCCGGCAAGTCGACGCTGATGAAGATCCTCTACGGCATGCAGAAGCCGGACGAGGGCACCATCGCCGTCGACGGGCAGCAGGTGAGCTTCTCGTCGCCGGCCGACGCCATCGCCCGCGGCATCGGCATGGTCCACCAGCACTTCATGCTCGCCGACAACCTCACGGTCCTGGAGAACGTGGTCCTCGGCAGCGAGAAGCTCTACGGCATCGGTGCCAAGGCCCGCCGCAAGATCAAGGACCTCTCCGAGCGCTACGGTCTCGGCGTCGAGCCCGACCTGCTGGTCGAGGAGCTCGGCGTCGCCGCCCGCCAGCGCGTGGAGATCCTCAAGGTCCTCTACCGCGGCGCCACCACCCTCATCCTGGACGAGCCGACCGCCGTGCTCGTGCCGCAGGAGGTCGACGCGCTCTTCGCCAACCTGCGCGAACTGAAGTCCGAGGGCCTGTCGGTCATCTTCATCTCGCACAAGCTCGGCGAGGTGCTCTCCGTCGCCGACGAGATCACCGTCATCCGCCGCGGCACCACCGTCGGCACGGCCGTCCCCGCCGAGACCACCCCGCGCCAGCTCGCCGAGATGATGGTCGGCAGCGAGCTGCCGACGCCCGAGACGGCCGAGTCCACGGTCACCGACCGCCCGGTCATCACCGTCGACAGGCTGCACCTGGCGGCCCCCGGCGGCAAGGCCCTCCTCGACGACATCAGCTTCACCATCCACGCGGGCGAGGTCCTCGGCATCGCCGGCGTCGAGGGCAACGGCCAGACCGAGCTCGTCGACGCGCTGATCGGTCTGCGGGCCGCCGACTCCGGCACCATCCGGCTCGCCGACGAGGAGATCACCTCCTGGCCGACGCGCAAGCGCCGCGAGCAGGGCGTCGGCTACATCCCCGAGGACCGGCACCGCCACGGCCTGCTGCTGGAGGCCCCCCTCTGGGAGAACCGCATCCTCGGCCACGTCACCGAGAAGCCGCTCGCCAAGGGCGTCTGGCTGGACCCGAAGGCTGCCCAGGAGGACACCCGCCGGATCGTCACGGAGTACGACGTCCGCACCCCCGGCATCGACGTCACCGCGGCCTCCCTGTCCGGCGGCAACCAGCAGAAGCTGATCGTCGGCCGCGAGATGAGCCACAAGCCGCGCTTCCTCATCGCCGCGCACCCCACCCGCGGCGTGGACGTCGGCGCCCAGGCCGCCATCTGGGACCACATCCGCGAGGCGCGCCGCGAGGGCCTGGCCGTGCTGCTGATCTCCGCGGACCTGGACGAGCTGATCGGCCTGTCCGACACACTGCGCGTGATCTACAACGGCAAGCTGGTCGCGGACGCCGACCCGGCCACCATCACCCCCGAGGAGCTCGGCTCGGCCATGACCGGTGCCGCCACCGGGCACCTCGAACACGACGAGACCGCCGAAGAGACCCCCGAGACCCCGGCGAAGGCCCCCGCGCCGTCCGAGTCTCCGGAAGACGAGGCCCGCTGATGAAGAAGTTCGACAAGGAGCGCCTGCTCCTCGCGGTGGCCGGGCCGGTCATCGCGCTCGCCGTGGCCTTCGTCCTGAGCGCGATCGTGCTGATCGCGTCGGGCAAGAGCCCGTTCGAGCCGTTCGCCCTGATGTTCGAGCAGATCGGCTTCTCGGACATCCAGGTGCTGGTGATCAACCAGGCGTCGATGTACTACATCGCGGCCCTGGCGGTGGCCATCGGCTTCCGGATGAACCTGTTCAACATCGGTGTCGACGGCCAGTACCAGCTCGGCGCCATGATGGCCGCCATCGTCGGCGCCCACATGAACCTGCCGGCCGCCCTGCAGATCCCGCTGCTGCTCCTGACCGCCGTCCTCACGGGCGCCTTCTGGTCCGGCATCGCCGGTGTCCTCAAGGTCACCCGCGGCGTCAGCGAGGTCGTCGCCACGATCATGCTCAACGCGATCGCCACCTCCGTGATCGCCTACCTGTGGCTGCCGGACGTCTTCGGCGTGAAGGTCGGCAACAACAACACCACCGGCGAGATGCACGAGTCCGGCTGGATCCCCGGCATCCCGATGGGCGACGCCGGCGAGATCTACGGGCTGGTCCTGCTCGCCGTGCTGCTCGGCATCGGCTACTGGGTCGTCCTCAACCGCACCCGCTTCGGCTTCGACCTGCGCGCCTCCGGCGCCTCCCAGACCGCCGCCGCGGCCAGCGGCGTCGACCCCAAGCGCATGGTGCTCAGCGCCATGCTGATCTCCGGCGGCATCGCGGGCCTGGCCGGCCTGCCGATCCTGCTCGGCGACACCCACACCTACAGCCTGAACTTCCCCACCGGCATCGGCTTCCTCGGCATCGGCATCGCCCTGCTCGGCCGCAACAGCCCCGTCGGCATCGCCTTCGCGGCCCTGCTGTGGGCCTGGCTCGACAAGGCCTCGCCCGAGCTGGACTTCCACGGCTACGACAAGGAGATCGCGGTCATCATGCAGGGCCTGATCGTCCTCTCCGTCGTCGTCTCCTACGAGGCCGTCCGCGAGTGGGGCCTGCGCCGCCAGCAGCGCCGCGTCGGCGCCGAACTGGCCGCCGGTCACGTCCTCGGCGCCCACAACACCACGAAGGAGGTGGCTGGCCGATGACCGCTCCTACCTCGGCGATCGACGTCAACCAGCCCACGCGGCAGTCCGCGGCGCCGACCGGTCGCCGCCTGTCGTGGCCCGTCCTGCTGCTGATCATCGCCGGCGGACTGGCGCTCACCTCGATCGTCCGCCTCATCACCGGCGCCGACGGCATCACCAACGTCAGCCAGATGTCCACCGCGCTCCAGCTCGCCGTGCCGATCGGCCTCGCCGGCCTGGGCGGCCTGTGGGCCGAGCGCGCGGGCGTGGTCAACATCGGCCTCGAAGGCATGATGATCCTCGGCACCTGGTTCGGCGCCTGGGCCGGATTCCAGTGGGGCCCGTGGACCGGTGTCCTGGTCGGCATCCTCGGCGGCGCGATCGGCGGCCTGCTGCACGCCTTCGTCACCGTCACCTTCAACGTCAACCACATCGTCTCCGGTGTGGCGATCAACATCCTCGCGCTCGGCGCCACCCGCTACCTCGCGCCCCTCGCCTTCGAGGGCCACACCGGCGGCTCCGCCAAGCAGTCCCCGGCGGTCGACTCCCTCGGCCACTTCACGGTGCCCGGACTGTCCGACGCGCTGCGGGACCTCAACAACCAGGGCTGGTTCTTCGTCTCCGACATCGCCGGCCTGCTCGGCGGCCTGGTCACCAACGTCTCCTGGCTGACCCTGGTCGCCGTCGCGCTGGTCCCCGCCACCTGGTGGATCCTGTGGCGGACCGCCTTCGGCCTGCGGCTGCGCTCCTGCGGCGAGAACCCGGTGGCCGCCGAGTCCCTCGGCGTCAACGTCTACAAGTACAAGTACATCGCCGTCGTCGTCTCCGGCGGTCTGGCCGGCCTCGGCGGTGTCTTCCTGTCCATCGTGGCCAACCCCTTCTACCTGGAGGGCCAGGTCAGCGGCCGCGGCTTCATCGGCCTCGCGGCGATGATCTTCGGCAACTGGATGCCGGGCGGACTCGCCCTCGGCGCCGGCCTGTTCGGCTACACCGACAGCCTCAACCTGCGCGGCGGCTCCGCCAACGTGCACGCCCTGCTGCTGCTCGGCGCGCTGCTGCTGGTCATCGGCGCGATCTGGCTGGTGATCCGCAAGAAGTACGTCCCGGCGGTGATCACCGCGGTCGTCGCCGCCCTGGTGTTCGCCTGGTACGCCTCCACCGACGAGGTCCCCAACCAGGTCGTCTCCGCCACCCCGTACGTCATCACCCTGGTCGTCCTCGCGCTGTCCGCCCAGCGGTTGCGCATGCCGCGGGCGAACGGGCTGCCGTACCGGAAGGGGCAGGGCAAGTGACCGACGCCGGCCCGGCCGTCGACTGGGAGCGGTTGCGCGCGGTGGCCCGGGACGCCATGTCCCGGGCGTACGCCCCGTACTCCGGCTACCCGGTCGGCGTGGCGGCCCTGGTCGACGACGGCCGGATCATCTCCGGCTGCAACGTCGAGAACGCCTCGTACGGGATCGGTCTGTGCGCCGAGTGCGGCCTCGTCTCCGAGCTGCACAACACCGGCGGCGGCCGGCTGACGCACTTCGCCTGCGTCGACCGCGACGGCGCCCCGCTCGTGCCGTGCGGGCGCTGCCGCCAGCTGCTGTACGAGTTCGGCGGCCCGGACCTCCTGCTGGAGACCCCGGAGGGGATCCTGCCGCTGTCGGAGATGCTGCCGCAGGCCTTCGGGCCCGGCCACCTCAGCAAGTAACCCCCGTGCGGCCCTCCTGAGTCGATCAGGGGGGCCGTACGGCTTGTGGAACCCTCGGAAGGAAGCCAAGCCATGGCCATGGACGCCATCTCCGTCATCCGCGCCAAGCGGGACCGCGGCGAACTCAGCGACGAGCAGATCGACTGGGTCATCGACGCGTACACCCGCGGGGAGGTCGCCGACGAGCAGATGTCCGCGCTCGCCATGGCGATCCTGCTCAACGGCATGAACCGCCGCGAGATCGCCCGCTGGACGGCCGCGATGATCGCCTCCGGCGAGCGCATGGACTTCTCGTCCCTGTCCCGCCCGACGGCCGACAAGCACTCCACGGGCGGCGTCGGCGACAAGATCACTCTCCCGCTGGCGCCGCTGGTCGCCGCCTGCGGCGCGGCCGTCCCGCAGCTGTCGGGCCGCGGCCTCGGCCACACCGGCGGCACCCTGGACAAGCTGGAGTCGATCCCCGGCTGGCGGGCCCTGCTCTCCAACGAGGAGATGCTGCACGTCCTCGACACCACGGGCGCGGTGATCTGCGCGGCGGGCGACGGCCTGGCCCCCGCCGACAAGAAGCTGTACGCGCTGCGCGACGTCACCGGCACCGTCGAGGCGATCCCGCTGATCGCCTCCTCGATCATGTCGAAGAAGATCGCCGAGGGCACGGGCTCGCTGGTGCTGGACGTGAAGGTCGGCACCGGCGCCTTCATGAAGACCATCGAGGACGCCCGCGAACTGGCCTCCACCATGGTCGGCCTGGGCACCGACCACGGCGTGCGGACGGTCGCGCTCCTCACCGACATGTCGACCCCCCTGGGCCTCACCGCCGGCAACGCCCTGGAGGTACGCGAGTCGGTCGAGGTCCTGGCCGGCGGCGGCCCCGCTGACGTGGTCGAGCTGACGGTCGCCCTGGCCCGCGAGATGCTCGACGCGGCCGGGGTGAAGGACGCCGACCCGGCGAAGGCCCTGGCCGACGGTTCGGCGATGGACGTCTGGCGGCGGATGATCGCGGCCCAGGGCGGCGACCCGGACGCGGCCCTGCCGGTGGCCCGCGAGCAGCACGTGATCAAGGCGCCCGCCTCCGGTGTCCTCACCCGCCTCGACGCCTACGCCATCGGGGTCGCCGCCTGGCGCCTCGGCGCCGGCCGGGCCCGCAAGGAGGACCCGGTGCAGGCGGGCGCGGGCGTGGAGATGCACGCCAAGCCGGGCGACACGGTGACCGAGGGGCAGCCGCTGCTCACCCTGCACACCGACACCCCGGACCGCTTCGCGTACGCCCTGCAGGCCATCGAGGGCTCCTACGACATCGCCGCCGCCGGCACGGACTTCACCCCGTCGCCGGTGGTGCTGGAGCGCATCGCCTGACCCGCGTCCGTCCCCCGGGGACACGAAAGTCCCCCGGGAACACGAAAAGGGGCGGCGCACTCCGACGGTTGCCGGGTGCGCCGCCCCTGGGCGTGTGCCGCGGTGCGCGAGGCGGCCCGCGCCGCCATGGCGGCTACTTCGGGTCGGCGTCGAACCGGGCCGTCGACCAGAAGTAGCCGAGGACCGCGAGGCCCAGGCACCAGGCCACCGCGAGCCAGCCGTGGTGCCCGATCCCGGTGCCCAGGAGCAGTCCGCGCAGGGTCTCGATGGCGGGGGTGAACGGCTGGTACTCGGCGATCGGCCGGAACCAGCCCGGCATCGCGTCCAGCGGGACGAAGGCGCTGGACAGCAGCGGCAGCAGGATCAGCGGCATCGCGTTGTTGCTCGCCGCCTCGGCGTTCGGGCTGACCAGGCCCATGCCGACCGCGATCCAGGTGAGCGCCGTGGCGAAGAGCACCAGCAGTGCGAACGCCGCGAGCCATTCCAGCACGGTGGCGTCGGTGGAGCGGAAGCCGATGGCCACCCCGACGGCGCCGACGAGGACCACGCTGACGATCGACTGGAGCACGCTGCCGACGACGTGCCCGATGATCACCGAGCCGCGGTGGATCGCCATGGTGCGGAAGCGGGCGATGATCCCCTCGGCCATGTCGTTGGAGACGGAGACCGCGGTGCCGATCGTAGTGCTGCCGATGGTCATCAGGAGCAGACCCGGGACGATGTAGGCGATGTACACGGACCGGTCCGGAGCGCCGCCGCCGATGCCCGCGCTCATGGTGTCGCCGAAGATGTAGACGAAGAGCAGCAGCAGCATGATCGGCGTGAGCAGCAGGTTCAGCGTCAGCGACGGGTAGCGCCGGGCGTGCAGGAGGTTGCGGCGCAGCATCGTGGACGAGTCGCGCAGGGCGAGGGAGAGCCGGGCCGGGCGGGCGGGGGCCAGGGGGGAGCTCATCGGGCAGCCTCCTCGGGCTGGACGGGCCGGCGGGTGCCGCCGGTGAGGGCGAAGAAGACGTCGTCGAGGTCGGGGGTGTGCACGGTCAGCTCGTCGGCCTCGATGCCCGCGGCGTCCAGCCGGTCGAGCACCGAGCGCAGCTCGCGCTGGCTGCCGTCGCTGGGGATGTGCAGGACGAGGGCGGTGTCGTCCCGGGTGACCCCGTCGTGCAGGGCGGAGGCGGCGCGGCGGTAGGCGGCCGGGTCGGTGAAGCGGAGCCGGACGTGTCCGCCGGGCACGAGCCGCTTGAGCTGCTCGGCGGTGCCCTCGGCGGCGATCCTCCCGCCGTCGAGGACGGCTATCCGGTCGGCGAGTTCGTCGGCCTCCTCCAGGTACTGGGTGGTGAGGAAGACGGTGACGCCGCCGGTGACCAGTTCGCGGATGATCTGCCACATGGTGTGGCGGGAGCGCGGGTCGAGGCCGGTGGTGGGCTCGTCGAGGAAGATGACGCGCGGGCCGCCGACCAGGGTCATGGCGATGTCGAGGCGGCGCTTCATGCCGCCGGAGTAGGTGGAGGCGGGCCTCTTCGCCGCGTCGGCGAGGCCGAAGCGTTCCAGCAGCCCGGCGGCGACGCGGCGGCCCTCGGCCTTCGGCAGGTGGTGCAGGTCGGCCATGAGGAGCATGTTCTCCTCGCCGGTGATCAGCCCGTCGACCGCGGAGAACTGCCCCGTGACGCCGATCCCGGCCCGCACGGCCTGCGGACGGGTGGCGAGGTCGTGCCCGCCGATGCGGATCTCGCCCGCGTCGGCGCCGATCAGGGTGGACAGGATCTTGACGACGGTGGTCTTGCCGGCGCCGTTCGGGCCGAGGAGGGAGAAGACCGTCCCCTCCGGGACGGCCAGGTCGACGCCGTCGAGGACGGTCTTGTCGCCGTAGGACTTGCGCAGCCCGGTCGCCGCGATGGCCAGGTCCGTCATGGGGAGGTGCTCCTTCAGGGGTCTCGGGTGGCTACAGGCTGCGGGCGGTGATGTCGCCGTAGGCGGTGGTGGCGTCGATGGTCAGGGCGGCGGCGCCGTCGGCGTTGCGGAGCGCGTTGTGGATCCGGCCGTAGGAGGTGCCGGCGTCCAGGGAGGCGGAGACGCCGCGGGCGGCGCCGACCGTGATCCCGCCGTGCTCGGTGCGCAGCGTGACCCTGCCGCGCAGGGCCTCGGCGACGCTGATGTCGCCCTTCCGGGTGCTGATCTCGGCGGGGCCGTGCAAACGCCCGACGGAGACGTCCCCGGCCGACACGGTGAGGCGGGCGCCTTCGGCCTCGTCGAGCTTGACCGTGGCCTGCGCGCCCTCGAAGGCGACCTCCCCGAGCCGGCCGACGCCGCGGAGCCCGCCCGCGGCCGTCTTCGCCTCCACGCGGGAGCCGGCGGGCAACTGGACGGTGATCTCGACGGACCCGGAGTGCCCGAGCACCCGGTTCTTCGCCTCCGGGGCGGTGATGCGCAGGACGCCGTCGGCGAAGACGACCTCGAGCCGCTCCGCGGCCTGCACGTCGCGGCTCCTGGAGGCGTCGGCGGGCAGGACCTCGACCGTGGTGTCGGCGCGGTCGGCGGCGATGAACCGGATGGCGCCGGCGGGAACGTCGAGGACGGCGGAGACCGGGGCGGGGCTGGGGAACGTCTGCATCGTGCATTCCTTCGATCCGTGTTTCCGACGCCGCAAACGCTACGTTGCGTTCACGGAGACGGCAACAAGCTTGTTGCGAAGGAATAGCGTTATTGCAGGTAGGCATTGGTATTTCGTTGCAACGGGTCGAAATCTAACGCAACGGTCCGGTGAGGAGGGCGTTGCAATAAAGGGAAGTGAACACTACTGTGGAGCCTCCACGCACCACGGAGGAGATCGTGATGCCGGGAGGCAGGCTCACCCAGCAGGAACGCCAGCAGATCGCGCTGGGACTGGCCGACGGACTCGCCTACGCGGAGATCGCCCGGCGCCTGGACCGCCCGACCTCGACCATCACGCGCGAGGTGATGCGCAACGGCGGCCCCACCGCCTACCGCGCCGACCTGGCCCACCGGGCCACCGAGCAGCGCGCCCACCGCCGCAGGCGGGCCGCGCCCCGGGGCGCCGGCGCGCCCCCGCTGCCCCACGGCCGGGACCCCGAGGCCGTGCGCGCGTACGAGGAGGTGTTCACCACCCTCTTCATGCAGCAGGGCCTGCCCAAGATGATGGCGCGGGTGCTGACCTGCCTCTACACCACCGACGAGGGCAGCCTCACCGCCGCCGAACTCGTCCGCCGCCTCCAGGTCAGCCCGGCGTCCGTCTCCAAGGCCGTGGCGTTCCTCGAGGGCCAGGGCCTCATCCGCCGCGAGCGCGACGAGCGCCGCCGCGAGCACTACATCGTCGACGACGACGTCTGGTACCAGTCGATGATCGCCGCCGCCCGGGGCAGTGCCCGGATCGCCGAGGCCGCGCGGCAGGGCGTCGGCGTCCTCGGTCCCGGCACCCCGGCCGCCGTCCGCCTGGAGGGCATCGCCCGCTTCGTCGACTTCGTCACCGAGAGCATGGCCCGCGCGGCGGAACAGGCCCGCGACGTCCTCTACACCAAGCCCCCCACGACGACGGACGGCGCCCCCGGGCCGGCCGGGACCGCCACCGACCGAAGGACGGCCGCCGGCTGAGGGCCCGTCACCCCAGCAGGGCCGCCACCACCACCAGGACCGGCACCGCCAGCACCGTCGACAGCAGGATCGCCTCCCTGGCCAGCACCTCGCCCACCCGGTAACTGCTCGCGTACGTGAACAGGTTCTGCGCCGCCGGCAGGGCGGACGTCACCACCACGTCGAGCAGGGGCGCCCCGCGCAGACCGAACACGCCCGCCGCCAGAGCCCAGGCGACCAGGGGCTGGACGACCGACTTGAGGGTCACGGCGAGCAGCACCGGGGCCCGCTCCGCGCCGCGCAGGGGGAGGGTGCTGCCGCGCAGGGAGATGCCGAAGGCCAGCAGGACCGCCGGGACCGACATGTTCCCGATCAGGACGAGGGGGTCCATCAGCGGCCCCGGCACCGTCAGGCCCGACGCCGACGCCGCCACCCCGGCCAGGGAGCCCAGCGCTATCGGATTGCGCAGCGGCGTGAGCAGACGCTGCCACAGGGGCCGTCGCGCCCCGCCGCTCGCCAGGTCCAGGACCGTGAGCGCCACCGGTGTGACACCGACCAGCTGGAACAGCAGCACCGGTGCGACCAGTGACGCGTCGCCCAGCACGTACACGGCGATCGGGATGCCCAGGTTCCCGGAGTTGACGTAGCTGGAGCACAGCGCGCCGATCGTCGTCCGGCCCACCCCCCAGCCGCGCGCGGCGCCCACCGCCGTGAAGACACCCGCCGCCGCTGCCGTGCTCAGCGCCGTCACCAGCAGCCGGTCGGAGAAGATCACCGACAGGTCGGCCCGGGCGAGCGTCGTGAACAGCAGGGCGGGGGAGGCGACGTGGAAGGCGAGCCTCGTGAGCACCTCGCGCCCGCCGTCGCCGAGATACCCCCGGCGTCCGATCAGGTATCCGACCCCGATCACGACGGCGATGACGGCGAAACCGCTCAGCACCCCCCGCACGGCACCCCCCGACCGGCGGAGGGGGAGTCACGCGGCGCGGGAGGGGCAGATGCATGGGGCATACAGCAAACCCTCCGGGGCGGGCCGCACCCAGGTCAATGTGATCCTCCCGGCGCCACGGGAAGGGGCCGCCCCGATGAGTTACCGCCGACCGCCCGGTCTACCGATCGTGGACGCCATGACACCGCCCGTGCTCGTACTGCCCGGACCCGTCACCAGGGACGAGGTGAGCGGGCTGAGCGACGACGTACGGGCACTGCTGCAGGGCGGCGGCGCCCGGGTCGTAATCTGCGACGTCGGAGGGCTGGGACCGCCGGGGCTGGCCGCCGTGGACCTGCTGGCGCGGCTGCAGCTGGCGGCCCGCCGGGCCGGGGGCCGGATCCGGCTGCGCGACCCCGACCCGGCCCTATGCGCCCTGCTCGACCTGGTCGGTCTCCGCTTCGAGGTGGAGGGGCAGGTCGAACAGGGGGAACCAGCGCTGGGTGTCGAGGAAGCAGTGGAACCCGGTGATCCGGCCGTCTGAGATCTCCAGCACCTGGACCGCCCACGGCGTGAAGCCGCCCTTGTCCGGGTCGGGCTTGTACTGGGCGAAGCCGGGCAGGCCGTTGACCTGGACCGGCACCAGCCGGGAGCCCGCGCAGGGCGCGCCGAGCGTGGTCATGAAGCCGGTGATGTCCCGCACGCCGGTCAGCCACAGGTCGAACGGCGGCATCGTCATGACGGCGTCCTCGTGCAGCAGGGCCGTCAGCGCCGTCATGTCGTAACCCTCGAAGGCCGCGACGTAGCGGTCCAGCAGCTTCCGCTGGTCCTCGTCGAGCGGGTCCGAGACGGCCGCGTCCGCGCCCGGCTCCTGCCGCTCGGCGAGGGTGGCCCGGGCGCGCTGGAGGGCGCTGTTGACCGACGCCACGGACGTGTCCAGCAGCTCGGCGACCTCGCTCGCCTTCCAGGCCAGCACCTCGCGCAGGATCAGCACGGCCCGCTGCTTGGCCGGCAGCTGCTGCAGGGCGGCCATGAACGCCAGCCGCACCGACTCCTTGGCGACCGCCGCCTCCGCCGGGTCGTCGGTCGTGGGCAGCACGCGGGCGTCCGGCATGGGCTCCAGCCAGGTGTTGTCCGGTCGGGGGGAGAGGGCCGCCTGGGCCAGGGGGGTGGAGTCCGTCAGGTCCATGGGCCGGGCGCGCTTGTTGCCCGCGGTGAGCATGTCCAGGCACACGTTCGTCGCGATGCGGTAGAGCCAGGAGCGGAGGCTGGAGCGGCCCTCGAACTTGTCGTAGCTGCGCCAGGCGCGGACCATCGTGTCCTGCACGGCGTCCTCGGCCTCGAAGGAGGAGCCGAGCATCCGGTAGCAGTAGCCCGTCAGCTCCTTGCGGTGCGCCTCCAGCCTGGTGTCCAGATCCGTCGGTGTCGCCGTGCCGTTCGCCATCTCCACCCACCCCTGTGGACGTTCTGTTCACGCGCCATTGCGCCCCAGCACCTCGGAAGCTACCGCAGCCCACTGACAACGGCCCCCCGAGCGAACGAAGGCGCAGGTCAGCACAGGTGATCCACAGCCCTGCGGGCGGCGCCGGGCCCCTTCGCGCAAGCTGCACCGACAGGGGGGACGGCGCGGCTCAGGCGGCGGCGGTCGTCCGCCGGTGCACGCGCGCCGCGCGCGTTCCGAACACCGTGATCGTCACGACCCCCAGGACCGCCAGCAGCCCGACCCCGACCGTCCCGGCCCAGCCGCCCGCGTGGAAGGCGAGGGCACCGGCCGTGCTGCCCGCGCTGGAGCCGATGTAGTAGGCGGACTGGTACAGCGCGGAGGCCTGCGCACGGCCGTGCGCGGCGGTCTTGCTCACCGCCGACGAGGCCACCGCGTGGCCCGCGAAGAAACCCGCGGTGATGAGGACCAGGCCCAGCAGCACCGGCGGGAGCGACCCCGCCAGGGACAGCAGCAGGCCCGCCGCGGTCGTGCCGCCGGCCGCGTACAGCGCGCCCCGGCGGCCCAGCCGGCCCACCAGGCGCCCGGCCGTCGACGCCGACACCGTACCGACCAGGTACACCAGGAAGATCGAGCCGATGATGCCCTGCGGCAGCGAGAACGGCGCCTCGGTCAGCCGGTAGCCGATGACCGTGTACACCCCGCCGAACACCGTCATGAACAGCGCGCCGATCGCGTACAGCCGGCGCAGCAGCGGGTTGGACAGGTGGTCGCGGACCGTGCGGGCGAGCACCCGGGGCCGCAGCGAGCCGGCCGTGAAGTGCCGCGGGGCGGGCAGCAGCGCCCGGAAGGCCACCGCGCAGGCCACGGCGATCACGCCGATGACACCGACCGCGACCCGCCAGCCCCACTCCTGCGCGACCCAGCCGGTGATGACCCGGCCGCTCATCCCGCCGACGCTGTTGCCCGCGACGAACAGCCCGATCGCGGTGACCAGCGCCTTGGGACTGACCTCCTCCGCGAGGTACGCGGTCGCCGACGCCGGCAGCCCGGCCAGCGCGGCGCCCTGGAGCGCCCGCAGCACGACCAGGGCACCGAGGGAGGGGGCGAAGGGCACCAGCAGCCCGACGGTCACCGCCACGGCCAGCGAGGCCGTCATGACCGTACGCCGTCCGAAGCGCTCCGACAGCGCGCTCATCGGCAGCACGGACAACGCCAGCCCGCCCGTCGCGGCGGCCACGGTCCAGCTCGCGTCGCTCGCCGCCACCCCGAACTCGCCGGAGATCAGCGGGAGCAGCGCCTGCGTGGAGTACAGCAGCGCGAAGGTCGCGACACCCGCGAGGAAGAGGGCGAGGCTCATCCGGCGGTAGCCGGGCCCGCCCGGGGACACACGGGAGTCGGGAGCGGGGACGGAGGCATCGGCGCCCACGACGGTGGACGCCCCGGTACTGGCGGGAGACATGTTTCGAACGTACGGACCCGTCCACTGATCCGTCCAATGCATGGAACGGCCATAATCGTTCCCATGGCGCATCAACACAGTTCAGCGGAGTGGCTGTCACCGTCCGGTGACACAGAAGACATGGTGATGTCGCTGGCGCCGCGCCTGGCGTACTTCGCCGGTGTGGCCCGCACCGAGCACGTCACCCGCGCGGCCCGGGAGATGGACGTCCCGCAGTCGACCCTCTCCCGCTCCATGGCCCGGCTGGAGCAGGACCTGGGCGTCGACCTGTTCGCCCGGCACGGCCGCACGGTCTCCCTCACCCCGGCCGGGCGCGCCTTCCTCACCTCCGTCGAACGCGCCCTGGCGGAGATCGGGCGCGCGGTCGAGGAGGTGCGGGCCGACGCCGACCCCGCCACCGGCAAGGTCGCCTTCGGCTTCCTGCACACCATGGGCGCCGAGACCGTACCCGGCCTCCTCCAGGCCTTCCGCGCCGACCACCCCCGCGTCCGCTTCAGCCTCGTCCAGAACTACGGCGAGGCCATGCTCGAACGCCTCCGCGCCGGCGACCTCGACCTGTGCCTGACCTCCCCGGTCCCCGACGCCCCGGACCTGGTCGCCCGCCGCCTGGACGAACAGAAGCTGCGCCTGGTCGTCCCCGCCGACCACCGCCTGGCCGGCCGTCGCCGTATCCGTCTCGCCGAGGCGGCGGAGGAAACCTTCGTCACCCTGGAGCCCGGCTACGGCCTGCGCCGCATCACCGACGACCTCTGCGAGGAGGCCGGCTTCAAACCCCGCATCGCCTTCGAGGGCGAGGAGGCCGAGACCCTGCGGGGCCTGGTGGCGGCCGGCCTCGGCGTCGCCCTCCTGCCGCCGCCCGCGGTGCCGCGCCCGGGAGTGGTGGAGCTGACGGTCACGGCCCCCCGAGCGGTCCGCGAGATCGGCGTGGCCTGGCTGGAGGGCCACCCGGACACGCCCCCGGTCGCGGCCTTCAAGAAGTTCCTGCTCTCCAGGAGAGGCAGCCTGCTCCCCAGCTGAAGGGGTGCGGCGAACTCCGCGAAGGACATCCGGTGACCCGCACCCGCGGACCGCCGCCGCTCCGCACGACGCTACCGCCGGGAAGGACTGAACCCCGCGGCCAACGGCATCCGCAACCCCAGCGGCGGCGGCGCGGCCAGCGCGTCCCGCACGGGCCGCGACACGGCCCGCCCGAACACCGCCCCCATCACGAAGTCCTCGACCAGCGCCAGCACTTCGTCCCGGTACTGGTGCAACCCGTGCCCGTCCGCGTGCACTTCGAACCGGCACACGTCCCGGTTCGCCTTCTTCGCCCGCGCCGCCAGCCGGAACGACAGCTCGGGGTCGGTCCGCCCGTCGTTCGTGCCGTGCACGATCAGCACCTGCCGGCCCACCAGCTGCTTCACCGGTTCGGGTGGCGCCGCCACGTCCTCCTCCGGCAGCCAGGGAGCGAGCGCCACCACCGAGTTGACGGCCTCGTGCCCGCCCGCGCGCAGCGCCGCCCGCCCGCCCATGCCCACCCCGGCCAGGCACACCGGGACGTCCCCGTACCGTCGTACGGCCTCGTCCGCCGCCCAGGTCGCGTCACGGGCGAGATTCGCCTCACTGCCGTTCCAGCCGCGGCAGCGGTAGTGCACCACGTGCGCGGCGAAGCCCTCCTCCCGGCCCGAGCGGGCCAGCCGGCGCCCCAGGGCGCGCACGGAGGCGGTCGCCAGCAGCGGCGACGGCCTGCGGCTGGAGACCTCGTCACCACCGGGGAGCAGCAGCACCACTGCGCTCACCGCGGCCGGCTCCGGTCCGAGTGTCCTTCCCAGCCGGGCCCTGCGAGCCGGCGTCGCTTGGTGTGCCATGACAGAACAGTGTCAGAAGGGTGGGTGTACACGACCCGTCCTCGGGGTCACCGTTACGTATCGACGGAAACGTAAAGCGGCCGGAACGCGCCGTCTACGCGCGTAGGAAGTAGAGTGCGGAAATGACGAGCCAGACCATCGCGAACACCCCGACCCCGGACCAGATCCGCCGGGCGCCCAAGGTCCTGCTGCACGACCATCTCGACGGGGGACTGCGCCCCGCCACGATCGTCGAACTCGCCCGCGACAACGGCTACACCCGGCTTCCCGAGACCGACCCGGAGAAGCTCGGCGTCTGGTTCCGCGAGGCCGCCGACTCCGGTTCCCTGGAGCGGTACCTGGAGACCTTCTCCCACACCGTCGCCGTCATGCAGACCCGCGACGCCCTGGTGCGGGTCGCCGCCGAGTGCGCCGAGGACCTCGCCGCCGACGGCGTCGTCTACGCCGAGGTGCGCTACGCCCCCGAGCAGCACCTGGAGGGCGGCCTGAGCCTGGAGGAGGTCGTCGAGGCCGTCAACGAGGGCTTCCGGGAAGGGGAGCGGCGCGCCCGGGAGAAGGGACAGCGCATCCGCGTCGGCGCGCTGCTCACCGCCATGCGGCACGCCGCCCGGGCCCTGGAGATCGCCGAACTCGCCAACCGCCACCGCGACCTGGGTGTGGTGGGTTTCGATATCGCGGGTGCCGAGGCGGGCTACCCGCCCACCCGGCACCTGGACGCCTTCGAGTACCTCAAGCGCGAGAACAACCACTTCACCATCCACGCCGGCGAGGCCTTCGGGCTGCCCTCCATCTGGCAGGCCCTGCAGTGGTGCGGCGCCGACCGGCTCGGGCACGGCGTGCGGATCATCGACGACATCCGGGTCCACGAGGACGGCCGGGTCGAACTCGGGCGGCTCGCCTCGTACGTCCGGGACAAGCGCATCCCGCTGGAGCTGTGCCCGAGCTCCAACCTCCAGACCGGGGCCGCGTCCTCCTACGCCGAGCACCCCATCGGGCTGCTGCGCCGGCTGCACTTCCGTGCCACGGTCAACACGGACAACCGCCTGATGTCCCACACCAGCATGAGCCGGGAATTCGAGCACCTCGTCGAGGCGTTCGGTTACACGCTCGACGACATGCAGTGGTTTTCCGTCAATGCGATGAAATCAGCGTTCATTCCTTTCGATGAACGACTGGCCATGATCAATGACGTGATCAAGCCCGGATATGCCGAGCTGAAATCCGAATGGCTGTTCCGTCAGACCGCCTCCACCAGCGGTTCTTCCGTCTCCGAGGACTGACCGGGCGGACATCGGCGCACCGCGCGTGCGGGCGGCTTTCACAATCCGTCCGCATTTCGATGTTTGCGGCGGGCGGTGTGGGGTGTCTACGGTCGCTGGACCGCTCACACACCCCGTCATCCCATTACGAGGACGCCTTTCATGAAGCAGTCTGCTGCCAAGTCCCTCGGTGTCGCCGCTCTCGGTGCCGCCTTCGCCGCCGCCGGTGCGGGTGCCGCGACCGCCGCCCCGGCCCTCCCGGACACCGCCCGGACGCTGGAGACCGCCACCGCGGCGCTCCCGGCGGAGCAGCTCGCCCAGACGCTGCCGGGCTCGGGCGAGGCGCTGGGTCAGGGGCAGACGGCGGCCGGCGCCGGTCTCGCCGCCGCCCAGCCGGTCGCGGAGCAGCTGCTGGCCGAGGGCCCGACCGGCCCCGCCGCCAAGCTGCTGGGCGGCCTCCCGGTGCAGGGCCTGCCCACGAACGGCCTGCCGGTGAACGGCATTCCGGTCGGCTGACCGTACGCCGCGGCGGACACACGCCGACGGGGCGCACCCCTGGACACGGGGTGCGCCCCGTCGGCGTTCCGGGGCGGCGGGTGCGTCACCAGGCCGTCTGCGCCTTGCTCCGCGTCCCGCTCTCCGAGGGCAGCAGGATCCACAGGGCGATGTAGAGCAGGAACTGCGGTCCGGGCAGCAGGCACGAGACCAGGAAGATCACCCGCATCGTCGTCGCGGAGGTGCCGAAGCGCCGTGCCAGTGCGGCGCACACTCCGCCGATCATGCGGCCGTGGGTGGGGCGGGCGAGGCGGGACATGTGCGTCTCCTTCAACGTCGGTGTGCGTGAGGCCTCCGGTCCGAGTACCCCATCTGCGCTCCACGCTACGGAGACGAAGGGGGCAAAGCGTCGCTCCACGGGGCGATCCCGACCCTGGGAATCGTCGGGGTCCGACCCTGAGCCGGCTCCTCCACGGGAAGGGGCGCGCGGGGCGGGCCCGCGGTGGTACGGCGGCGCAGCCAGGAGCGTCCGGCGGGTACCAGGGCGAGGTGCGCGAGGGTGACGCCCACGGTGTTCAGGAACAGCGAGTCGACGTCGACGACCTGGCCGGGCACGCCGGTCTGCAGCAGTTCGATGCCCAGCGACAGCAGGGCGCCGGCCGCGGCCGTGCGCAGCAGGGACACCAGGGGTGAGACGGCCAGCCGGCCGCTCACCAGCGGCAGCAGCACGCCCAGCGGGGCGAGCAGGGCGATCTTCTCGCCGATGGGGCGGACCGCCCCCGGCCAGCCGAGGGCGAGATCGGCCCGGATGCCGGCGAAGGGCCGCAGGTTGGCGGGCATGACCCAGGGCACGTCCAGCGGACGCAACGTCAGCCAGGCGACGAACGCCAGGTGCGCGACGAGGAGGACACCTCCTGCCACCCGGATACGGAACGCGGCGCTGCCGCCGATGGAGCCTTGACGCTGCACGCCCCCCTAGACGCCGCCCCCGGCGGGATCGGTTCCGGGAAGGGCCCCGTTACGCCGGTGAGGCATGCGCCACAGCGGGCCCGCGTCACTCCGCGGCGACCTCCTTCGAGGGGGGTTCCGTGCTGCCCGGGCGGGCCCGCACCTCGTCGGTGCACTCGTAGCGGCGCGGCGGCTCGGCGCCGGGGCCCGCCAGGACCACCGAGCCGTCGCCCTCGGCGGCCGCCGAGTCGGAGAAGGTGCAGACGATCTGCGCGAGGGCGTACGAGGTGAGGCTCTCCGGCGCCGTGCCGAGCCGCAGCGTGTCGTCCGGGTCGCCGGGCCGGGGTCCGCCCACGGTGATGCCGCCGCGGACGTCCGTGCTGTACCCGGCCTCCTTCTCGGCGGGGGAGGGCGGCTGCGCGAGCTGGTCCAGCAGGCCCTGCGCGACCAGGATGCGCCGCTCGGAGTCGGCCGCGCCGTCCGGGACCCGTACGGTCCGGTCGACGGTCACGAGCTGGGAGCCGCACAGCAGGAACACCTGCACGGGCAGCCCTCGGGCGGCCTGCGCCGACACGTCCGGCTCGGCGAGCGCGCACTGCACCCGCGAGGGCGCGGGCCCGAAGTTCGTCGGCACTTCGGTGGCCCGGATGCCGCACCCGGCGAGCAGCAGGGCGAGCACGGACAGACCGGCCGGCCGCGACAGCGCCCTCGACCGCCGCCGACCGCCCGGAGCCCGGCCCGTCGCGGCGACGGGCCGGGTGCGGGGGGCCGGGCCCGCGCCGCGGGTGGCCGCAGCGGTGGCGGTCCGTGGGCGTCGTATGGTCATCGGGCGTCCCCCTTCGCGTCCTCGCCCTTGGCCCGGCCGATGCCGTCCGCCGGCTTGTCCTCGCCCTCGGCGGGCCGCTCCCCGGGCTCGGAGGAGTCGCGCGGCAGCCGCAGGGTGAAGACCGCGCCGGAGTCGGGCGAGTTGGCGGCGGTGATCTCGCCGCCGTGGATGTGCGCGTTCTCCTGGGCGATGGACAGGCCGAGCCCGCTGCCCTCGGACCGCGGCCGGGAGGCGCTGGCCTTGTAGAAGCGGTCGAAGACGTGCGGCAGGACGTCCTCGGGGATGCCGGGCCCGTTGTCCTGCACCTCGATGACGACCGAGTCGTCCTCCTCGCGGACGGACACCCGCACCGGGGAGCCGCCGTGCTTGAGGGCGTTGCCGATCAGGTTGGCCAGGATGACGTCCAGCCGGCGCGGGTCGAGCCGGGCGTGGATGCCGCGCTGGGCGTCCAGTTCCACCGCGTCCAGCCAGGCGCGGGCGTCGATGCAGGCGGTGATCTGGTCGGCGATGTCGACGTCGTCCAGGACGAGCCGCGCGGTGCCCGCGTCGAACCGGGTGACCTCCATCAGGTTCTCGACCAGGTCGTTCAGGCGCCGGGTCTCGCTGACGACGAGCCGGACGGCCGGCTCGATCATCGGGTCCATGCTCCCGGTCTCCGCCTCCAGCTCCTCCTCCAGCACCTCCGTCACGGCGGTGATGGCGGTCAGCGGCGTGCGCAGCTCGTGGCTCATGTCCGCCACGAACCGCCGGGAGGCCTCGTCCCGGGCGGCCATGTCGGCGACCCGTTGCTCCAGCGCCTCGGCGGCGTTGTTGAACGTCCGCGACAGATCGGCCAGTTCGTCCGTCCCGGACACCCTCAGCCGGGTGTCCAGCTTGCCCTCGCCGAGCCGCCGCGCGGCCGCCCCGAGCCGTTGCACCGGCTTCAGCACGGTCGTCGCCGCGGCCTGCGCGAGCAGCGCCGAGCCGATCAGCGCCAGGCCGGTCGCGATCCCCAGCGACCAGGCCAGCGAGTTGAGGTCCTTGGCCTCCGGCTCCAGCGACTTGAGCATGTAGCCGGTCGGGCCGCCGCCGATCACGCGCGTCCCCGCCACCAGGTACGGGGTGTCGTGGGCGACTATCCGCTGCCAGTACAGGTGGTGGGGGTGCTTGTTGGTCCCGTCCACCTTCTGCGTCTTGTTCACCGCCGTGCGCAGCGACACCGGCACGTCCCGCAGCGAGAAGCCGCTCAGCCCGCCGGAGCTGCCGTAGACGGTCTTGCCGTCGGCGTTGCGGGCCACCAGCAGCACGCTGAAGCGCTGGTCGCTGCCCGCCATCTGCCCGGCCGTGTGCTGCAGTTCGTCCTGCGTCGGTCGCTCGGGCAGCGCGCTCGCCCGGTTCTGCATCTCCTGCTCGAAGTCCCGCAGCACGGCGTCCTGGGTGCGGGTGAGCACGGCCTCGCGGTTGAGCCAGTACGCGATGCCGGACGCGGACACGGCCGCCGTCAGGGCCACCAGGCCGAAGACGAGGACCAGCCTCAGCCGCAGGCTGGTGAAGCGCAGCCGCGACAGAACTCCCTTGCGTGCCGCGGTCCAGCCGCGGTTCCCCCCTGGGTCGTGCTGGGTCACTGAGGCGGATCCAGCCGGTAGCCGACACCGCGCACGGTACGGATCAGCGTCGGGGACGACGGCACGTCCTCGACCTTGGCGCGCAGCCGCTGGACACAGGCGTCCACCAGCCGCGAGTCGCCCAGGTAGTCGTGCTCCCACACCAGCCGCAGCAGCTGCTGCCGCGACAGCGCCTGCCCCGGCCGCCGGCTCAGCTCCAGCAGCAGCCGCAGCTCGGTCGGCGTGAGCTGGAGGTCCTCGCCGTTCTTGGTCACGGTCATCGCCGAGCGGTCGATGACCAGGCTGCCGAAGGTCGCCGCGTCGTTGGACTCCCGCTCGCCGCGCCGCAGCACGGCCCGGATCCGGGCGTCCAGCACCCGTCCCTGCACCGGTTTCACCACGTAGTCGTCGGCGCCGGACTCCAGCCCGACCACCACGTCGATGTCGTCGCTGCGCGCGGTCAGCAGGATGATCGGCAGTTGGTCCGTGCGCCGGATGCGCCGGCACACCTCGAACCCGTCGATGCCGGGCAGCATCACGTCCAGCACGATCAGATCCGGCCGCTGCTCGCGCAGCAGCTTCAGACCGTCCTCACCACTGGCAGCGGTCGCCACGCGGTGTCCCTGGCGCGTCAGTGAGAGCTCCAGGGCCGTCCGGATGGCGTCGTCGTCCTCGATCAGCAACAGGGAAGGCACGGGCTCATTCTGGCCCATGGAGGGCTCGGGGTTCGACCGGTGGGCCCGAGAGGATGCCGCCGGTACCCCCGACGCCTGTGGACCAGGTGTGTCCGGCCTGCGGCCGACCTCTGTGACAGGTCTGTGACAGTCGGCGGACACGGCCATGAAAGTGCCGCGGCAAGCTTCTCGGCACAGGCAAGGAAGCCCGCCCGACCGGCGGGCCGCACACACCGGAAGTCCACGACGGGGGGCGCGAGATGAACACGCTGCACGGCACCAGCACCAGCGCTGTGATCACGCGTCTGCACGACGTGCACGCGCACCGGGGTTCCGAGAAGTCCGGTGCTGTGAGCGGGCGGGGGTGCGCTCGCGGCGCCGGGCGTCAGCACACCGCGTTCATGACGGTGGTTGACGCGCACACGGGGGAGAACAAGGGGACGGGGGCGGTTCACGGGGGAGCCGCGTACGGGGAGGACCCGGGGGAGCGCCGCTCGCTGACGGAGGCGGAGTTCACCGCCTACGTCCGGGAGCGCCGCGCCTCCCTGTACGCCACCGCCTACCACCTCACCGGCGACCGCTTCGAGGCCGAGGACCTGCTGCAGAGCGCGCTGTTCTCGACCTACCGGGCGTGGGACCGGATCAGCGACAAGGCCGCGGTCGGCGGATACCTCCGCCGCACCATGACCAACCTGCACATCAGCGCCTGGCGGCGCCGCAAGCTCAACGAGTACCCGACCGAGGAACTGCCGGAGACGCCCGGCGACACGGACGCGATGCGCGGCACCGAGCTGCGCGCGGTCCTGTGGCAGGCGCTGGCCCGGCTGCCCGAGCTCCAGCGCACCATGCTGGTCCTGCGCTACTACGAGGGCCGCACGGACCCGGAGATCGCGGAGATCCTCGACATCAGTGTCGGCACGGTGAAGTCCAGCATCTGGCGGTCGCTCCGCCGGCTGCGCGAGGACGAGGTCCTCAGCTTCGGCCGTGACGAGGAGGACGCCTTCGGCGAGCTCGTCGCCTGAAGGTACGGGGGGGAGCACCCCGAGGAGGGGGCCCACGGGGGATCCGTGGAGACGCTGGGGGGCGTCTTCCCGGGAGAGTGGGGACACGGGGGGCACGGGGGAGCGGGACTGGAGGGCCGGGGGGTCCGTCCAGTCCCGCTTTCGTGTGCGCCCGGCCCTAGGTGTATTGCCTTGTGAGGTTGGGGACGCGGCTGGCGGGTGGTTGGCCCTTGAGCGCGGTGTGTCCGCGGTGGTGATTGTAGGAGTGCAGCCAGTCC